>NZ_JBEFTW010000010.1:0-197384 GCF_040196095.1 Actinopolymorpha sp. B17G11 | reverse complement strand
GGCCGGAGCTGCGCGATGGATGGTGCGTTGGAAGCCAGTGATCAACGCATTCGCCATCACCTTCGGTGACCGCTGGCCGGTGACCGAGACCTACTAACACCAACCGCCGGAAACACCGTTCGTGTTACGGACCCGGCCCGGGACATGATCGGTCGACCGGTGATGACCGGATGACCGCCGGAGCTGGAGGACCGCGGTCGGCAGAGGTGCCGGTGGTGGCAGAGGGACGAGTGGTGGCAGAGGGACGAGTGGTGGCAGAGGGACGAGTGGTGGCAGAGGGACGAGTGGTGGCTGAGGGACGAGTGGTGGCTGAGGGACGAGTGGTGGCTGAGGGACGAGTGGTGGCTGAGGGACGAGTGGTGGCTGAGGGACGAGTGGTGGCTGAGGGACGAGTGGTGGCAGAGACGCCGGCGCTTTGCCCGGGGACAAGTAGGGTGGCGGAGCCGGGGGCAGCCGTATGCGCCTTGTCCCTCGTACCGCCCCGACTGGACACTCACGCGAGGAAAGGCGACGGCCGATGCTGTTCGCGATCGACGTCGGCAACACCCAGACGGTGCTCGGCCTCTTCGCCGGCGCCGAGCTGGTCGATCACTGGCGGGTGGCCACCGATGACCGGCGTACGGCCGACGAACTGGCCGTGTTGGTCGCCGGGCTGCTGGCCGGCCGGTCGGGCACGGCCGCGGCTTCGGCCGCAACCTCCGCCGCGCCGCCGGGTGCGGCCCCAACCTCGGCCCCAACTTCCGCGTCAGCCGAGAGATCCGGTGTGGGGCCGGGCGGTGTGACCGGGGTCGCGGTCTGTTCCACCGTGCCGGCGGTCCTGTACGAACTCCGCGAAATGCTGCGCCGGTACTACGCGGACGTGCCCGGTGTGGTGGTCGAACCGGGCGTACGTACGGGCGTCCCGGTCCTCATGGACAATCCGCGGGAAGTGGGCGCGGACCGGATCGTCAACGCACTTGCGGTTTTCGAACGCCACGGCCGACCCTGCATCGTCGTCGACTTCGGCACCGCCACCACGTTCGACGTCGTGAGCGCGCGGGGAGAGTACATCGGCGGCGCGATCGCGCCGGGCATCGAGATCTCGCTCGAAGCCCTCGGCCGCCGTGGCGCCCAACTGCGTCGGGTAGAGCTGCTCCGTCCCCGCACGGTGATCGCCAAGAACACGGTCGAAGCCCTGCAGTCCGGCGCCGTCTACGGTTTCGCCGGCCAGGTCGACGGACTTGTCGAGCGTATGGTTGCCGAACTCGGACTCACCCTCGACGACGTCACGATCGTCGCCACCGGCGGGCTCGCTCCGCTCGTGATCGAGCAGTGCCGCACCGTCGATCACCACGAGCCCTGGCTGACCCTGCATGGACTCCGTCTGGTCTATGAGCGCAACCGACCTGGAGAATGAGTCGCCCGTCGATCCGAGTCGAACCGACCTGAGTCGCCCAACCGAATCTGACTGGCCCGCGACTCCCGGCGGGACCACGGATCTCTACCTGGAGGTGCGAGAGTGAGCGTTCTGAAGGCGTTCGACCTGTCCGGCAAGACCGCTCTGGTCACGGGCGGCAACCGCGGCCTGGGGCGGGCATTCGCGCTCGCTCTCGCCGAGGCCGGCGCAGACGTCGCGATCGGCGCGCGTGATGCCACCCGGTCGAGCAAGGTCGTGGCGGAGATCGCCGAACGGTCTGTCCGCGGGTTCGCGGTGCCCGCCGACATCACCCAACGCGCCGACGTCGAACGCATGACAGACGCGGTGATCGCCGAGTTCGGCAGGATCGACATTCTCGTCAACAATGCCGGTGACTGTGTTCATCGCGCGGCCCTCGACGTGCCCGACGAGGAATGGCACCGGGTGATCGACGTCAACCTGCACGGTGTCTGGTTGTGCAGCACGATCGCCGCGCGCCACATGATCGCGTCCGGTGGTGGAGCCATTGTCAATATCGGCTCGATCTCCTCACTCATCGTCAACCGCCCGCAGTGGCAGCCGGCCTACAACGCGTCGAAGGCGGCGGTGCACCAGCTCACCAAGTCTCTCGCCGCCGAGTGGGCGCCGCACAATATCCGGGTCAATGCGTTGGCTCCCGGATATGTCAAAACCGAGATGGCTCCCGTCGACCGGCCGGAGTTCCGCCGGCACTGGATTGAGGACGCTCCGATGCAGCGGTACGCCGTACCGGAGGAAATCGCGCCGAGTGTCGTCTATCTCGCGAGCGACGCGTCGTCGTTCATGACCGGAACCGTCCTCGTCATCGACGGCGGCTACACGCTCTGGTAAATCGCGCCGTGCCGCGGTGAATGCGTACGTCCCGCCAGGGCTGGGCGGGCGGGTTCGTGCCGTTTCCGGGCCGCCCGTGGTGCTGCTCAGGACGTGGGTGCCCGGCCGGCGAGGAGATCACGTACCTCGGGAACGTGCCGCGTGGCGTTCACGAGTACGTCGGGAAAGTCCGTCGTCACGGCGTCGGCACCCGCACGGAGGGCGCGGAGCAGCCCTTCGGCGTCGTTGACCGGCCAGGTGTAGACCTCGAACCCTTCGGCGTGGCACGTCCTGGCGAATTCCTCGTCCAGTTCGGCCAGTCCGGGACACACCGCGCTGACGCCGAGGGAGCGGCCCTTTTCGACGAGTTCGGGGCGCGCGTGGGACGCGATGAGCCCCGTCTTCATGGTCGGGAGATAACTGCGCGTCTCCTGGATGGTCTCGGCGGAGAACGACGTCACCGTGATCCGGTCGGCGAGGCCACGTCCGCGGATCATGTCGAGGGCCGGACGGCATGCCTCGGCCGCCTTGATCTCCGCCTGCAGCGGTAGGTCGATCTCGTCCAACACTTCAGCGAACGTGGGAATCTTCTCGCCCGCTCCCGCGTCAAGCGTCTTGACCTCGTCGAGGGTCATGGCCGCGATCGGCCCCTTTCCGTCGGTCGTCCTCTCGACATCGGCGTCGTGCAGGATCACCAGGTGTTCGTCACTGGTGAGGCGCAGATCGAGCTCGACCGCGTGGGCTCCTTCGGCGACCGCCCGCCGAAAGGAACGAAGAGTGTTCTCGGGTTCGAGTCCCAAGGCGCCGCGGTGTCCGACGAGGGCGAAGGTCACTGGTGGCCTACCTACTTCTCGAGTCGGCGTTCGGAGTGGACATTCGTTCCGGCAGGTGATGAGCCTCTCACAGCCGCGTGGCCATGTGCGCAACCGGCCGGGAGGCCGACGGCGTACCATCGGCTCCGATTGTGGTGACCCTGATTGTGCTGACCCCGATTGTGGCGGCCCGGCGTTGTGGGCCACCCGGCATTGTGGGCCACCCGGCATTGTGGTGGCGAGCTTCGTTCGCCGGGCCACCCCGATAAGCACAGTGTTGTTCGTACCTAATAATCTGGGAAGCCATGACCGATACGCCTGCGGCTGATCCTGCGCGAGAAGACGATCTTCCGGAGCAGATGCGGATCAGGCGCGACAAGCGTTCCCGGTTGATCGAACGCGGAATCGATCCCTATCCGGTCTCCATCGCACGTACGCATACACTCGCCGAGCTTCGCGCGACGTTCCACGACCTTCCGCCGGACCACTCGACCGGTGAAACGGTGACCGTTGTCGGCCGCGTCATCTTCCTCCGGATCACCGGCAAGCTCTGCTTCGCGAGGCTCCGTGACGGCGACGGCACCGAGGTGCAGGCCATGGTCTCTCTCGACCGGCTAGGTGCTGAGTCGCTCGCCGACTGGAAGTCCCAGGTCGATATCGGTGACCACGTGGGTGTCGAGGGGGAAGTCATCACCAGCCGGCGTGGTGAGCTCTCGGTTGCCGCCACGCGGTGGTTCATCGCCGCCAAGGCTCTCCGGCCTCTTCCGGTCGAACACAAGGAACTGTCCGACGAGCACCGGGTCCGGCAGCGCTATCTCGACCTCATCGCCCGGCCGGAAGCGCGCGAGCAGCTGCTCGCCCGGTCGGCCGCGACCGCGTCCATCCGGAACACTCTCACCGCACGTGGCTATGTCGAAGTCGAAACCCCTGTGCTGCAGGCCATCCACGGCGGTGCCGCGGCCCGGCCGTTCGCCACCCATTTCCATGCGTTCGACCGGGAGTACTACCTGCGGATCGCGATCGAGCTGTACCTCAAGCGACTGGTTGTCGGCGGCGTCCACAAGGTTTTCGAGATCGGACGCAACTTCCGCAACGAGGGCCTCGACAGCACGCATTCGCCGGAGTTCACGATGCTCGAGGCGTACGAAGCATATGGCGACTATCACACGATGGCCGAACTCGTCCGCACCCTGATCCTCGATGCCGCCAGGGCGCTGGGGTCCACCGTCGTACCAGACGGTGAGGGTGGAGAGATCGACCTCGAGTCCGAATGGCGCTGGCTTCCCGTCCATGAGGCGGTTTCCGCGGCGGTCGGCGAAGAGATCACGCCGGACACGAAGGAGCCGGAGCTGCGGCGGTACGCCGACCGGCTCGATGTCGCCCTGCAACCCGGCTGGACATCGGGCGAGATCGTGCTGGAGCTGTTCGAGAAGCTCGTCGAGCACACGATCGTCGAGCCGACATATGTCTGCGACTATCCAGCCGACGTACGCCCGCTCGCCCGGCCACATCGAAAGGACCCGCGCCTCGCCGAGGCTTTCGACCTGATAGCGGCGGGAGTCGAGCTGTCACCGGCATATTCCGAGCTCGTCGATCCGGTCGAGCAACGCGAGCGACTCCTCCAGCAGTCGATCCGGGCGGCTGGCGGCGATCCGGACGCGATGCAACTCGACGAGGATTTCCTGCGTGCCCTCGAATACGGCATGCCACCCACTGGCGGCATGGGCCTGGGAATTGATCGGCTGGTCATGCTGCTGACCGGCACCCGCTCCATTCGCGACACCATCCTCTTCCCCCTGGTCAAGCCCGAGTTCTGAGGAAGCTCCGGGAGCTCAGGTGGTGCCGCACTCGAAACGCAATGGATCGGCTGCATTGCGTCAGGACCCATTGCGGACGTGTTTCGGCGATGTCGCCACCTCGATTGAACAGGGACACCACGGTCGGCAGGTTTGGCGGCGTCGCATTGGGCGGCAGCTTTCCGAGGTCCCTGTCATTCGCTGGTCGCTTCCCCGATGTCACCTGAGATAGTGCAATGAAGTAGCTATTCCCCGTTTGCCCGAGCCCCAATTTGGCTCTATTGTTGTGCCAGCCCGCGAGTATTCGAGAAGGGAACCCCCGTAGTGGCGACAAAGACTAACGTCGTTCTTATCGACGACCTTGATGGGTCGGAGGCCGAGGAGAGCGTGAAGTTTGCGCTTGACGGTGTCTCCTACGAGATCGATCTCTCCGCCAAGAATGCCGCGAAGCTGCGGAAGGAACTTGGCTCCTACGTCGGCTCCGCCCGCCGGGTTGGTGGACGCGCTGCTCGAGGTCGGGCCGCCAAGCCGGTTCGTGGTGCGGCCCGCAAGCCCGAAACCGCGGACATCCGCGCTTGGGCCAAGGACCAGGGTTATGACGTGAGTGACCGTGGTCGGATTCCGGCCGAGATCATCGAGGCTTACCAGAAGGGTCGCCGATAGGGCGGCAAGTGGTTCCGCCCGGTGGCGTCGCTCCACGGCCTGAGCCGGGCAGATCCTGACGACGGTTTGCTTCCCACTTCCTGAGATCACCTAGGATGCGCCGCACCATCCGCTTCCGACGATCCCAAGATGCCTGGGGGGATTGAGTGGATGAAGGCGGGATCGTAACAAGGCGTCATTGATGTCTACGCTGAGTGACATTCCTTGGTAAGACGCGAAGGCCCCTGAGGATCGTCCTTGGGGGCCTTGTCGTACCTCCCTGAACGTTCATGTGAGGGACGTCGGCTTACGGAGCGTTACGCCATCCGCGACATGCGGGGTACTTCCGGTGTTCGCTTCGGGCGTAACACCTCGTCAGATGCGGCACCCAGGGAACAGAGTAGGAAGACCTGACAGTTGCATGTTGCGTACCGTTCACAGCCCGCAGCCGATTGATCTCATGTCGAAACCTGGTGGGATCGGGATAGGTCGTCGGTGGGGTCTAGCATGAAACGCAGGGGCCGGGGATTCGTCCCGACCCCTCGAGCCGTCTCCAGCCCGGGGAGCAAAGATGTTTGAGAGGTTCACCGACCGCGCGAGGCGGGTTGTCGTCCTGGCCCAGGAAGAGGCCCGGATGCTCAGCCACAACTACATCGGCACCGAGCACATCCTTCTGGGTCTGATCCACGAGGGCGAGGGCGTCGCCGCCAAGGCGCTCGAGAGCCTCGGTATCTCGCTGGAGGCCGTCCGCGCCCAGGTCGAGGAGATCATCGGCCAGGGTCAGCAGGCGCCCAGCGGGCACATCCCGTTCACGCCGCGGGCCAAGAAGGTCCTCGAGTTGTCCCTTCGCGAGGCCCTCCAGCTCGGCCACAACTACATCGGCACCGAACACATCCTTCTCGGTCTGATCCGCGAGGGTGAGGGCGTGGCTGCCCAGGTGCTGGTCAAGTTGGGTGCCGACCTCGGTCGGGTCCGCCAGCAGGTCATCCAGCTGCTCTCGGGCTACCAGGGCAAGGAGACCGCGAGCGCCGGTGCGAGTGGCAGTGGCGAGGGTTCGCCGCAGGGTTCGCTCGTCCTGGACCAGTTCGGACGCAACTACACACAAGGTGCACGCGAGGGCAAGCTCGACCCGGTGATCGGCCGGGAGAAAGAAATCGAGCGGGTCATGCAGGTGCTGTCCCGACGCACAAAGAACAACCCGGTGCTCATCGGAGAGCCAGGCGTCGGCAAGACCGCGATCGTCGAGGGCCTCGCCCAGCAGATCGTCCGCGGCGACGTGCCCGAGACGCTCAAGGACAAGCAGATCTACAGCCTCGACCTGGGCGCCCTCGTCGCCGGGTCGCGTTACCGCGGTGACTTCGAGGAACGCCTGAAGAAGGTCCTCAAGGAGATCCGCACCCGCGGCGACATCATCCTGTTCATCGACGAGCTGCACACCCTCGTGGGTGCCGGCGCCGCCGAGGGCGCGATCGACGCGGCGAGCATCCTCAAGCCGATGCTGGCCCGCGGCGAGCTGCAGACCATCGGTGCGACCACACTCGACGAATACCGCAAATACCTCGAGAAGGATGCCGCGCTCGAACGCCGGTTCCAGCCGATCCACGTGCAGGAGCCGTCCATCGCCCTGACCATCGAGATGCTCAAGGGCCAGCGCGACCGGTACGAAGCGCACCACCGGGTGACGATCACCGACCAGGCGATCGTGGCCGCGGCGGAGCTCTCCGAGCGCTACATCTCCGACCGTTACCTCCCCGACAAGGCGATCGACCTGATCGACGAGGCCGGCTCGAGGCTGCGGATCCGGCGGATGACCGCGCCGCCTGACCTGCGGGAGTTCGACGAGCGGATCGCCAACGTCCGTCGCGACAAGGAAGCCGCGATCGACGCTCAGGACTTCGAGCGTGCCGCCTCCCTGCGCGACGAGGAGAAGAAGCTCATCGCGCAGAAGGCCGAGCGGGAGAAGCAGTGGAAGGCCGGCGACATGGACGTCGTGGCCGAGGTCGACGAGGAGCTCATCGCCGAGGTCCTCGCGATCGCCACCGGCATCCCCGTCTTCCGTCTCACCGAGGAGGAGTCGCAGCGCCTGCTCCGCATGGAGGATGAGCTGCACAAGCACTACATCGGCCAGGAAGACGCGGTGCACGCTCTGGCGAAGTCGATCCGGCGGACCCGGGCGGGCCTGAAGGACCCGAAGCGGCCGAGCGGTTCGTTCATCTTCGCCGGACCGTCCGGTGTCGGTAAGACCTACCTGTCGAAGACGCTCGCGGAGTTCCTCTTCGGTGACGAGTCGGCGCTGATCGCACTCGACATGAGCGAGTACTCCGAGAAGCACACCGTCTCGCGGCTGTTCGGTTCGCCTCCTGGCTACGTCGGCTACGACGAGGGCGGCCAGCTGACCGAGAAGGTGCGGCGCAAGCCGTTCTCGGTCGTCCTCTTCGACGAGATCGAGAAGGCCCACCCCGAGATCTTCAACTCGCTGTTGCAGATTCTCGAAGAAGGCCGGCTCACCGACGCCCAGGGTCGGGTCGTCGACTTCAAGAACACGGTCATCATCATGACGACCAACCTCGGTACGAAGGACATCGCCAAGGGTGTCCACCTCGGGTTCTCGCAGGCCCAGGACAACCGTGGTTCGTACGAACGGATGAAGAACAAGGTGCAGGAAGAGCTGAAGCAGCACTTCCGGCCGGAGTTCCTCAACCGGGTCGACGAGATCATCGTCTTCCCGCCGTTCACCGAGGACGAGGTTCTGGAGATCGTCGATCTGCAGATCGCCGAGGTCGAGAACCGGCTGAAGAACAAGGACATGGGCATCGAGGTGACCCAGCCGGCGAAGCAGCTGCTGGCCAAGCGTGGTTGGGACCCGGTGATGGGCGCCCGGCCGCTGCGCCGGACGATCCAGCGCGAGATCGAGGACGCACTGGCCGAGAAGTTGCTGTTCGGCGAGCTCACGCCTGGCCAGATCGTGTTGGTCGACGTCGAAGGCGAGGGCAAGGCGGCGACGCTGACCTTCCGCGGTACGCCGAAGGCTGCCGTGCCTGACCTGCCGACGATCACCGCCACGACCCAGGAGTAGTCACCCACACTGCTCACACGCAGAGAGGGGCGGCCACGGTCATCCGTGGCCGCCCCCTCCCTTTTCCCTACGCCGCGCGTCCCATGATCATGATCGTGATCACGAAGCGTATGGGGAACTATGGCCCCGTTTCCCTTCATGGCTCTGTTTGCCTTCATGATCATTGGCGGGCTCGGCTCGCTCTGATCGGGCCGGGAGTTGGAACGCGTCACTGGTCACGGGCTCGACGAGACCGTCGGCGACGAGGCTGTCGAGGGCCCGTTCGCGTTGGATCGAGTCGGACCAGGCGGCGTCCAGCTCCGGTCTGGCGACCGGGCCGGGTGCTTCACGGAGGACCCTCAGCAGCCGGCCCCGGCACTGGCGGTCTGTGCCCTCGTACGTCTGTCGCCGCCGCGCGGGTCCGTCGTACGCCGGCCGACCGGCGATTCGCCAGGCGCACATCCGGCTGAGCGGGCAGGCCGCACACCGCGGCGACCGCGCCGTGCACACGAGCGCGCCGACCTCCATGACGGCGACCGCCCAGGATGCGGCTGTCTCGGCCTCGTCCGGTAGCAGGCTCGCAGCGGTCCGGCGTTCGCCCGCAGTGGTGGCTGTCGGCGGGTATTCCACCCCTTCGACGACCCGTCCGAAGACGCGCCGGACGTTCGTGTCCAGCACGGCATGCCGCTGCCGGAAGGCGAACGACGCGACCGCGGCCGCGGTGTAGTCGCCGATGCCGGGGAGCGCGCGAAGATCGTCGTACGCCGCCGGGACGTCGCCGTCGTGGCTGCGCGCGATCGTTGTCGCGGCCGCGTGCAGTCGCAGCGCCCGACGCGGATAGCCGAGCCGACCCCACTGCCGCACCGCCTCGCCGGGAGCGTCGTCGGCGAGCGCACGCGGCTCTGGCCAGCGTCGCAGCCATGAGTCGTACGCCGGAAGGACGCGGTTCACGGGAGTCTGCTGGAGCATGATCTCGCTGACGAGGATGCCCCACGGGCTGGCTTCGGGCCGTCGCCAGGGCAGGTCGCGGGCGTTGGCGGCGTACCAGCGCAGGACCGGCGCGTGCAGAGGTGACGTCGGCATGACAAGACCGATCTTCCCACGCGCTGGTATCGGTGTCGGGTTAGCGGTCTCCGGCCGTGAGGAGTACGGCGTGGGGGCGGGATATCGCGCGGCCGGCTCGTTACGCTCCGTGTCATGGGCTCGCTGCTCCGGCCGGTCGGGCCGCTGCCGGCGTGGGTCTACTGGGCACGGCGGGCGGTCCTCTTCGTCCTGCTCGCACTCCTCATCTGGCTCGTCGCCAGCTCGCTGACCCCGAACGATCCGAAAGGTGCCGCCGCGCCCGCCCGCGGCGACGGGGCGGGTCCCACGTCGAACGCATCTGATCGGCCGCAGTCGCGGAACACCCCGTCGGCTCCGTCGGCCCCGCGCCCAACCTCCGGCGGGGGGAAGGAGTCGCATATGCCAGAAGTGAAGGTGCCAGCGACCTCACCCGCGCACACGAAGCAGCCGGGTGCGCGACCGGTGGCGAGTCCGAGCGCCTGTCCCGCGAGCTGGCTCGAGGTACGTACGGACGCCGCGAAGGACGGCCCGGCGATGGCCGGATCTGAGGTGGATGTCGTCGTCGAGATCGTGAACGACGGTGCGGATCCGTGCGTCCTTACCGTCGACGCGGAGTCGTTCCAGGTCCAGGTCACCTCTGGGAACGACCTGATCTGGGACACGAGTCACTGCCCGTCGGTCGTACCTTCGGGCACGTTCACCCTCGGCCCGGCGAAGGCGCAGAGGGTCGCGATCGCGTGGCCGGGGATGCGTTCGCGCGAAGGGTGCCCCTCCGGGCAGCCGAAGGCACTGCCCGGCTACTACGCGGCGGGTGCCTCCGTGCACGGTCGGGCTTCCGCGACCGATCGCTTCCAGCTGACCGCCATCTGACCGCAGCATTCACTGTCGTCGCCGTGCCCGAGCGGTTCGAGTGGTGCTCAAGCGGAACCGCTGACCGGGAGCCCCGGGCCGGCTCTCAGGACGTGAGATGGCCGATTCCGCACCGTGACAGCGCTCGCGGCGAGGGACTAGCGTGCGAGCGGTGCTTGCGTAGATGCGACCGTCGTTCCGGGGTTTCAAGCACCAATGGGCACATCGTCGTGCGCTGGTTCAGGCCAACCTCGCCACCGGAGCGACGGCATGCGAACGGAGCGGCTCTCGATGACAGATCTGGCGATCGGCGTGATCGGATACGGCCTCCGCGGTGGGCTGTCGAGGCATGCGCACCGGCCCGACGAGGGCTCCAGGGTCGTCGCCCTCTACGACCCGGACACCTCGGCGCATGACCGGTTCCGCAACGATTTCGGTTCAGGCGTACGCACGACAAAGGATCTCGACGAGTTCCTCGCGTACGGTCTGGACGCGGTGTTTGTCGTGAGTCCCGACTACCTGCATGAGGAACACGCGCTCGCCATGCTGGGCGCCGGAATTTCGATCTACCTGGAAAAGCCGATGGCGATCACCACCGAGGGCTGCGACCGGATTCTCGCCGCGGCCCAGAAGTCGGATGGCCGGCTTTACCTCGGGCACAACATGCGCCACATGCCGTTCGTACGGGAAATGAAACGGCTGATCGACGACGGCGCCATCGGCGAACCGAAGGTGGCGTGGTGCCGGCATTTCGTCGGGAACGGCGGCGACTTCTACTTCGCCGACTGGCACGCCGAACGACGGTATGGTACGAGCCTGCTGCTCCAGAAGGGCGCGCACGACATCGATGTGCTGCACTGGCTGTGCGGGTCGTACGCCCAAGAGGTGACGGGTATGGGCGACCGCATGGTGTATTCGCCGGAGCAGGGCGGTGGCGAAGCCACGGCGTGGTGGAAGAGTGCCGATCGCCTGAAGCGCTGGCCGCCGAAATCGTTGACCGGGCTCAATCCGGCCATGGATGTCGAGGACGTGTCGATGCTGACGATGCGGCTCGGCAACGGCATTCTCGCGTCGTACCAGCAGTGTCATTTCACGCCGGACTACTGGCGCAACTACACGATCATCGGTACCGAGGGGCGGATCGAGAACTTCGGCAATGGCGAGCCCGGCACGGCGATCCGGGTGTGGAACCAGCGGCACGACTACCACGCCGAGGGAGATGTCGCGGTTCCGCTGGAGCCGGAGACCGGTGGTCACGGTGGTGCGGACCCGCGGATCGTGGGGGAGTTCCTGCGGTACGCCCGCGAGGGTGGTGACACCGAGACGTCGCCGGTCGCGGCGAGGTACGCGGTGGCGGCCGGATGTGCGGGAGCGGAGTCGCTGCGGTCCGGCGGGGTCCCGGTGCGGGTTCCTGACGTGGACCCGGCGGCTGCGGCCCACTTCGGCGGGTGAGCTCAACCCACTGAGAGGTCGCTCCGCCGGCCTGCGTTGTTCGTCGCTCCGCGGGGGTCCGTGGCTCGGGCGGGACTCGCCGGGTTTCCCGCGTTCGTCGCGTGCGCGCAACGGGGATTTCTGACGCTGGATGGTCCGGCCCGTGGTGAATCTGATGGCCTTCCAGCCGACCTGCGTAATCTATTGCGTATACGCAATACTCAATGGCGCACGCGCACCAACACGGGGATGTAGGAGCTCGCGTGCCGGGTCCATCACCGCGGACTCGGACTCGTGGGCCGGGCACACGCACGTCGGCGGTCTTCCTGCTTCGGAGGGGGCGGCAGGACGACCGTCGGCGGTGCCGTCTACCAGCTTCGCCGACGCCGCTGTCATCGCAGGAACGCAATGAGGGGGAGAGGTGAAGGCAAGGTTCATCGGATTCGTGTCGGCGTTGGCGCTCGCGGCAGGGGTTGCGCTCTTCGCCGCTGGCCCGGGTCACGCGGCAACGCCCGCCGTACAGATCACCAAGGTCTACTACAACTCGCCGGGCACGGACACCCGGTCGAACAAGAGTCTGAACGCGGAGTACGTACGCCTGACCAACCGGCGGACGTCCGCCATCAAGCTCAAGGGCTGGACCCTGCGAGACAAGGCGAATCACGTCTACACCTTCGCCACCTACACGCTCGGCGCCGGCAAGAGTGTCTACATCCACACTGGGAAGGGCACCAACACCACCTCCCACCGGTACTGGGGGCAGGGCGACTACGTCTGGAACAACACCGGCGACACCGCCTACCTTCGTACGCCCGCACGGACACTCGTCGACAGCTGCTCGTGGGGAAGCAAGGGCAGCTACACCACCTGTTGACGTCATACGTTCACCGGCCGGTGGCGTCGGCACTTCTGAAGCGGTTGGTCAGGGGCGCCCTTCATGCAAAGCATCTTTGTATGAAGGGCGCCCCTGATGCGTCCCTATGGGATCAGGGTGCCCATCATGTGAAGGCTCCCTGGGTGGGGTGCCCCTCACGCAAAAGGCTCCCTGGGTGCTGATGCCTTTCATGCAAAAGGCTCCCGGGTGCTGCCTTGCATGCGTACGTACAAACCAGCAAGGGCGCCAGTGCAGGCTCAGACGTAGCGTTCGAGGATGCTCGACTCGGCGAGCCGGGACAGTCCTTCGCGGACCGAGCGGGCGCGGTGTTCTCCCACCCCACCCACCGCCTGCAGGTCGTCGATGCTCGCAGCGAGCAGCTTCTGCAGGCTGCCGAAGTGGTCGACGAGCCGGTCGATGACCGCACCGGGGAGGCGGGGCACCTTGGCCAGGAGCCGGTAGCCGCGCGGGCTCACCGCCGCGTCGAGGGCGTCGCCACCGTGGCCGAGAGCGCGGGCGACCGAGCCGATGTCCAACAGATCCGTGGCGGAGATGGCGTCCAGCTCGTCGAGGGCTTCGTTCACGTTGCGGGGTCGCCGGCTGGGAGCGGCGGGGAGATAGTCGCGCGCGACGAGTTCGCGCTCCGGCCCGACGCCTGCGACGAGCTCGTCCAGCTGGAGGGACAGCAGCCGGCCGTCGACGCCGAGCTCGACGACGTACCCCTGGATCTCGTTGGCGATCCGGCGCACCATTTCCAGCCGCTGGGCGACCGCGGCGACGTCGCGAACGGTCACCAGGTCCTCGATCTCCAGTGCGGACAGCGTGCCCGACACCTCGTCGAGCCGGAGCTTGTAGCGCTCGAGCGTCGCGAGGGCCTGGTTGGCGCGGGACAGGATCTGGCCGGTGTCCTCGAGGACGTACCTGATGTCATCGACGTACAGCCCGATAATCCGCATCGACTGTGACACCGAGACGACCGGGAATCCGGTCTGCTTGGCGACCCGCTCGGCGGTGCGGTGGCGGGTGCCCGTCTCGACCGTCGGGATCGAGGAGTCGGGCATCAGGTGGACGGCGGCCCGCAGGATCCGGGTGCAGTCGCGGTCGGCGATGATCGCGCCGTCCATCTTGGCGAGCTCGCGGAGCCCGGTGGCACTGAACTCGACATCCAGAGCGAAGCCGCCGGTGCACAACGTGTCCACGGTGCGGTCGTATCCGAGCACGATGAGGGCGCCGGTACGGCCGCGGAGGACGCGCTCGAGCCCGTCGCGCAACGCCGTTCCCGGCGCGACCGCGGCGAGCGTCGCCCGGAGTCGGGCGTCCGGGCCCTTGTCACTTGCAGCCACAACTCTCCAGGATTGGTCAAGCCTGCTCTGCAGCAGTCTACGTGGGGGGCCCCGGCGTCGGCGCCGCACGCCATGCCCGGTGCCTTGCGTGAGTGGTAAGTCAGGAGTCTGACGGTGTTGGGCCCCTGCCGGAGGCCAAAAGTCGCTCAACGTGACCGGTAGTGGACACAGCGGTGCGGCTGGGCGGGCGAGACGGCATCTTCGTACCCGCTCAGACTCTGGGAGGGGCCGATGACCGCAGCTGTCCGACCACACACCCTGCGCACGGAGTACGCCGAGAACCCCGTGGGCCTCGAGGAGCCGGCCCCGAGGTTCTCCTGGCTCCTCGCGACCACACCTGCGGCGACCACACCCGCGGCGACCGGGACGAGGCGCACCGACTACGGCTCCCAGGAACGAGGTTCGCGGGGTTCAGCGGCCGGTCAGTCGGCGTACCAGATCAGGGTGGCGTCCTCGGTCGACGTGCTCCTCGCCGGCGGGTCCGATGTCTGGGACTCCGGGCCCGTCGAGTCGAGGCGTTCGGCGCAGGTGGAGTACGCAGGTCAGCCCCTCCGGTCGGCCACGCCGTATCTCTGGACGGTCCGTGTCTGGGATGCGGCCGGCGAGGCGTCGGAGTGGTCGGATCCGGCGTCGTTCGAGATGGGTCTGCTCTCGCCCGACGACTGGGGCGGTGCCACGTGGATCGGACACCCGGCGAGCTGGTCGGCGGGCGGCCTGCCGAACGGCGGAGCGGCCGAAGCCCTGCCCGCGCCGCTCCTGCGTACGGCGTTCAGGTTGTCGCGTGGGGACTCGACCGGCAGCCCGCCTGTGCGGGCGCGGCTCTACGCCTGCGGGTTGGGATATGGCGAGTACTACCTCGACGGCCACCGGATCGGGCGTGCGGTGCTGGACCCGGCGCCCACCAACTACGACGCCACCGTCCTCTACTCGACGTATGACGTGACCGACCTCCTCGCGGCCGGGCCGCCCGGCGCCGAGCACGTACTCGCCGCCCACCTCGGGCGGGGCCGGTACGGCGAGCCGACGACGAGCGTGTGGTACTGGGAGCAGGCACCCTGGTGGGACCACCCGAAACTGCTGGCCCAGTTGGTCGTGTCGTACGCCGATGGCCGTGTGCAGCGGATCGTGACCGACCCGACCTGGCGCAGCATCGACGGTCCGGTCCGCGTGGACTCGCTGTTCGCCGGTGAACGCTACGACGCCCGCCACGAGCAGCCGGGATGGACCGAGCGCGGCTTTGACGACTCCGGGTGGTCGCCCGCGGCCGCGGTGGCGCCGCCGAAGGGTGCGCTGCGCGCGCAGCAGGTCGAACCGATCGAGCCGGTGGCAGAGATCGCACCAGTCGCGCTCACCTCGCCGCGGCCAGGGGTGTTCGTCTTCGACGTGGGCCAGCAGATCGCCGGGTGGGCCCGGCTGCGCCTGTCGGGGCCGGCGGGTACGGAGGTGACGATCAGCTACGGCGAGAAGCTGCGTGCCGATGGCACGGTCGAAACCGACCAGCAGTTGCGGCTGATCGATGCCGATATCCAGACCGACGCGTACGTTCTCCGGGGCGGTGACGTCGAAACGTACGAGCCGCGCTTTTCGTACAAGGGATTTCAGTTCGTCCAGGTCGAGTATCCGGTGGATGGCGTCGACAGCCACGGCAAGGGCAGCGAGCCTTACCGGCCCGCGCTCGCGGACCTGCGCGCTATCGTCGTCCACACGTCGGTCGCGTCGACGGGCGAGTTCTTGTGCGACGACGAGTTGGTCAATCGACTGCATTCGGCGACCCGCTGGGCGATTCTCAACAACCTGCACGGCGTGCCGACGGATACGCCGGTGTTCGAGAAGAACGGCTGGACCGGTGACGCCCACCTCACTGCCGGCGCGGCCGCGCACAACTTTCACATGCCGCGCTTCTATACCAAGTGGCTGCAGGACTGGGTTGACGCGCAGATGCTGAGTGGCGAGTTTCCTCCCATCATTCCGACCAGTGGGTGGGGCTATCACGGCGACTCGCGGTCGGCGATCGCCGGTCCGATTCCGGCGTGGGAAGTGGCGTACGTCGAAATCCTGTGGACGATGTACATGTCCTACGGTGATGAACGGATTCTCTCCCGACACTACGATCACGCGCGACGCTATCTCGACTATCTGGTCGACGGTTACGTCGACGATGATGTCGTCCTGGTGGGACTCGGGGACTGGCTGCCGCCGGATGTGGGTGGGGCACCGCCGGAGGGTCCGGGCATCTATGAGACGGCGTACACCTGGCGTTACGCCGCACTGCTCGCCGCCATCGCCGCGGTGATCGGCCGGGACGGCGACATTCCTGCGTACGAAGAGCTTCAGGGCAGGTTGAGGTCCGGATTCAACCGCGCCTTCTTCGATGCCGCGGCGGGGATCTATCACGGCGAGAAGCCGGCGGGGTACCGTCAGGCGGCCAATGTCATCGCGCTGTCGTTCGGCCTGGTGCCGCACGACGTGCGTCCAAGAGTGTTCGGCAATCTCGTCGCGGACATCCATGCCCGTCAAGATCACCTTGACACCGGTGTGATCGGTACGAAGCTGCTCTTTCCGTTGTTGACCGCGAACGGCGAGGTGGACCTGGCATTCAGGGCGGCCACCCAGCGTACCTACCCTGGTTACGGTTTCTGGATCGAACAGGGCGCGACCTCGCTGTACGAGCACTGGGGTGCGGACTCGCGTTCGCGGAACCACCATTTCTTCGGCCATGTCGACCAGTGGTTCGTCGAGGACCTCGCCGGGCTGTCACCGTCCGCGCCCGGGTATGCAACGGTGCGGGTCCGGCCGGTGCCACCCCAGGCGCTCGGTCATGCGTACGCCTCCATCGACACCATCCGCGGCAGGGTGGCGACGTCATGGCGGCGGCGTGACGACGGATACGAACTCCGCGTGGAACTTCCACCCGGCGTAACCGGCGAGGTGTACCTCCCACGAGCGGCAGGTGGCCACGAAGACGCCCGCGAGTGCGGCGAAGGCGTCCACATCTTCACCTGATCAGGTTGGCCGATCATGGAGGGCGCGAGAGAGGAAGAGCAGGGCTCCCTTGTCGTCGTCCTCGCGGCGGTCGAGTTCCATACCGATCCGCTGCAGGACCCGCACCGATGCCAGGTTGCCCGGACGGACCGTTGCCCACACACGCCCCAGCCGGGCACGGGCGCACTCCGCGAGGACCTCCTCCGCTGCCTCGGTGGCGTATCCGAGACGTTGGCTGTCCCGCCTGATCATGTAGCCGATCTCTGGTTCGTTCGCGCCGGTCCGTCCGACAAAGATGCCGCAGTTGCCAACGAGCCGGCCCGTCGCCTTCAGCCGCACTCCGTACCAACAAAGACTCAGGTCTGTTCGGGTCGCGATTCGACGCTCGACCCATGCTTCGGTCTGCTCGATCCGGGTGAACGGACCACCGCCGATCGTGTGTGTATGCGGATCGGCGAAGATCTCGTGTAACGCCGGTGCGTCATCGCGCCGAAATGCCCGCAGGCGCAGGCGTTTCGTCGAAAGGAAAGGCCGCATCGCTATCGGCGGAGGACTGGGCTGAGTTCGACGACGTCGAGGGCGATGTCGTAGGGGCCTTGGGTGGCGGGGGTTTCGATGTCGTACGGGCCGCGGTCGCCGATGGTGAAGCTGCCCCACCAGCGGGTGGTGAGCGTGATGGTGCGTGGGCCGGTGGTCTCGTAGGTGTGGACGACCTGCGGGTTGGGGTCGGTGTAGGTGTTTCCCGGGATGTTGAACTCACGCGTGAGTCCGGGTTCGAAGGTCCATTCCCACTCGCCGCGAGCCGTCACGGTGACCTCGAAGTTGAAGACGGGAACGGTGGCGGCGGGCATGAGCCGTGGCTGGCCGGAGTGGAAGAACGTGGGGAGTTCGGTGACGGCCTGACCATCGGGTGGCTGCAGCTTGGGTGCCTGGGCGGGTACGAGTGTGCGCCAGCGGGTCTGGACCTGGTTCCAGACGTCGTCGGGAGTGAGGGCATCGTCGGGATCGCCGAGGCACAGGGTGCCGACCTGGTTCCAACCGCCTCCGCCCGGTCGGAGCAGGAACACGTCGTGGACCCAGCGGGGCGATCCGTCGTCGTTGTCGCCGCATCTCATGAGCTCGTGGCAGAGGACGTTGCCGCCGAGTTCGCAGGTCTTCTCGAGCCGCCATTCGCATCCCGGGCAGGAGGAGCCGCCGGAATCGACAACCTGGCCGTCCTGGTTGAACAACGCGGCCTGCCCGACAAACACATCACCCTCACCGCGAGGCTCCGGATCCGGCGGCGGCGGCGGAGGCGGAGGAGGGTCCCCACATCCTCTACAGGGGTCGTCGCTCTGATCGGCGTAGGCATAGTTTGCCGTTGAGATACTCAGGGCAAGGCACAGGATCGTCAGCACTACGACAGCAGTGCGCAGGACTATGAGACTTGACGTTGCCTGAGTACCAGCCATAGGTCCCCCTTTTTCTGGAATTCGACGCGATACCTCCAGGAATCCGGCGGAAACTTCTCGGCGGCCTTCCCGTTCCCGTCAACTTCAGTCGCGCCAGCGTCCATCAGCGTGAACGTTGCGGATTCGAACTGATCATCCGCATCGCGTGGATCTAATTTGAAGTTGCGAACTGTGAGGCCCTCGCCAACTATCTCGAAGCGGCGGCCCTTTGACTTCACGGACTCGATGTAGTCGATGTAGCGCTGGCCGGCGCCTGAACCAGGAACCGTGAGCGCTTCGATCGGCGCGGAGTCCAGCGTCTCGTATGCCTCGTTGACCGCGTCGTAGAAGGCGACTGTCGCGGCGTGGATCTGCTCCTCGACTGATCCGGCGGCAGCGGACTGGCTCGGCGAAGGGCTGGGTGTCTCGGACGCGGCCGGCGACTTGCTGGTGGGCTCCTTCGACGCGGTGTCGACGGGCGTGGGCTCAGGGTTGTTCGCGCATGCGACCGGCATGACGGCGAGGAGAAGACCCGTGCAGGCGAGCGCGATCCGATGCAGGGGTGGCGGTGTTCCGGCACGACCAGGCGTGAGCATGGGAGTACATTAGGCGATTCGCCACATTTCGGAAGTCCTCATCCACAGGCCGTTCGGCATGGCGCGAGCGGAATCGTCTGTCGTCCGAGTCCGACGGGAGCACACCGGATCCGCACCCCATCACATGATCAGGTCGATGTGGCATCTCGCCTCACCCGCGTGCGCGAGCTTGGCGTCGCAGGTCATGAGGGTGCATCCGAGCCCTTCGGCCAGGGCGACATAGGCGGCGTCATACGGGGTGACGTTGTTGCGGAGCTCCCACATTCGGTCCAGCAACGGCGCGAGTGGCATACGCCGGATGGGGAAGCTCGCCAAATGGCGCAAAGCGCCCGGCACAGCCTCGGTCAGGGCTGCACTGTGCCGGCTCATCCGTCGTAGTGCGGAGACGACCTCGGCATCAAGGTGCGCCGGAGCGTAGAGCGCACTTCCCGACGAGATCCGCTCCACCGTCTGCTGGCGTCGCGCATCATCGGCAGCGTAGAAAGCCGCAAGGACAGATGCGTCGATGACCGCCAGGCTCACGACGCCTCGCGCACGTCTCGTACGGCGGCAACCGCGTCGTCAAGGCTGATCCCGGTCCCGTGCGGCGGTTCGTACGTGGCGGCATAGTCCGCCAGGTCCAGAGTCCGAGCCAACTCCTCTAGACGTTCGACGACGAACGCGTTGAGCGACTGGTGGCTGGCATCCGCGCCTCTGCTGAGTCTGGCGTAAACGTCGTCCGGCACATCCCTGAGATTCATCCGCCTCATGGCACCATTATGGCACCGTCGAGGGCGTGTGCGGTCCGCCGTCGGCCCTTTGTCTGAAATGCACGGGTTATCCACAGTTGGGCCGTCTGACCCACTGATCTTGCCTAGAGTCGGCCGAAGATCGTTACGCGTTGGCCACGGGAGGGGCGTATGGCGAAGGAGTACAACCCCGATGTGATCCGGTTCATGGTAGGTCAGCTGGAGATGGCCGCCGGCGAGCTCGACGAATCTGGCAACTCGCTGCCCGCCGAGGTGGACGCGAGCGTCCTCGGCCCGCCGATCCGAGACCTGGTCGAGAGCGTGGCCGCGAACGTGACCGCACTGGTAACGGGCCTTGATGCCGTAGCTGGCGAGCCGAGGGAGGCGGCACGTCAGTACTACGCTACGGAGGCTGCCAACCAGGAACGGATGAACGAGCTGGCCCGGAACCTGTTCCAGATCGATCCGGACGCAGGACTCCAAGCGACATGCTCGGGACCTGCGTGGGCGGCGACCTGGGGGTCGATCGATGCCCTGAAGCAGTGGTCCACCGAACATCCGTCACGGTGAGCGATGCCACTCGGACGATGCGGGGAGTCCAGGAAGGCACCGAGGAGTCCTGGACTGACGACGCGGGTGAGTTGTTTGCCGCGAAGCTGGAGCTCGGTGTGGCTTACGCCCGGAGGCTGGCAGATGCACTCGATCGGCTCGAGCGCTTGCTGGATGACTGTCGGGGCAGTGTTGCGCGCGCCCAGGAACTGATGGCCGATGCCGAACGAATCGCTGACGACGGTGGTCTCGCGATCGTCGACCACCGGATCGTGCCGCCTACCAAGGGAGAGAGAGGTGCGCTTGGATCTGCGACGACGATGTTGTGCGCGAGAGGTCCTGGGTTTGTGTTTTACGGCGTTTACCTGTCCTTGGCTATACCGCTAGCACTGGCGCCGTTCCTCGCCCCGAGGATCCCGGATGACGGTACCCGGTGGAGCGCATGGTTTCATTTGTGGGCTCCGTTCATGCCAATCGCTGCGATGGTCGCTCTGGCATATCGTTCTAGACGTCCACGAGCCTGCGGGGCGACCCGCCAACGAGGGAGGAAAACTGGATCGCCGACCTTGACTTCTTTCGTAAGAAGCGCCGCGTACTTACGGCTGGCTACCTCGCGGTGAGTCCTGTGCTTCCATATCTCGCGTTGAACTTCTATCTACGGCATCCCGAATTCCGCAAGGAGCTGGGCACCGAGTTGGCATCAGATCGGATGAAGCGACTGGACTTTCCCGATGTCATTTCGGAAAGTGCGCCGATTCGGTGCAGTCCGGCCGGTGGATTCCCCGCGAGGTCAGTCAACCTGAGGAACATCGCGCGCCGACCGGTCCCAAGGTCGACCCAGGCCTCACCTTCAGGTCATTGAAGCTGGCGGGCGGCGAGGAGGGCGACGCCGAGGTCGGCGGCCTCGGCAACCCGGATGCCGTCTGGCACGGGTCCGCTGTCAGGCGGTACGACGGCCTCGGTGAAGCCGAGCCGCACCGCCTCGGCCAACCGCCGCTGGACGCCCGTCACGCGACGCAGTTCGCCAGCCAACCCGACCTCGCCGACGGCGATCATCCGCGGCGGCAGGGGAATGTCCGTCATGGAGCTGGCAACAGCGAGGGCGACCGCGAGGTCGGACGCCGGCTCGCGCAGGCGTACCCCACCCACTGTCGAGGCGTAGATGTCCTGCTTGCCGAGCGGAAGTCCGCCGCGCCGCTCCAACACCGCCAGCACCATGGACAGCCGGCTCGAGTCCAGACCGGACGTCGCCCGACGCGGGCTGGCCAGGCTCGAGGCGGCCACCAATGCCTGTACCTCGGTGAGCAACGGCCGCTTGCCCTCGACAGTGACGGTCACGCAACTACCCGGAACGGGCTCCGGCCGCTGGGTCAGGAACAGCCCACTCGGATCGGGCAGGCTCTTCAACCCGCCGTCGGCGAAGTCGAAGCAGCCGACCTCATCGGTGGGACCGAACCGGTTCTTCACCGCGCGGACCATGCGGAGCCGAGAGTGCCGGTCGCCTTCGAAATGCAGGACGACGTCCACGAGGTGTTCCAGGACCCGCGGGCCGGCGATCGAGCCGTCCTTGGTGACGTGACCGACCATGAGGACGGCGATGCCGCGTTCCTTCGCCACCCGGATCATCGCGGCCGCGACCTCGCGGACCTGGGTCACGCCCCCGGCCGCGCCCTCGACGGAGGCCGACGCCACCGTCTGAACGGAGTCCAGCACGATCAGGTCCGGGCGTACCTCATCCACATGGCTCAGCACCGCCGACAGGTCGGTCTCCGCGGCGAGATACAACCGCGGCGCGAGGGCGTCGATTCGCTCCGCCCGCAACCGGATCTGGGCCGCTGACTCCTCGCCTGAGACGTAGAGGCTCCGCGCCTGCGTCCGGGCGCGTTCGGCGGCGACCTCGAGAAGCAAGGTCGACTTGCCGACGCCCGGCTCGCCGGCCACCAGGACGACTCCGCCCCGGACGAGGCCGCCGCCGAAGACCCGGTCGAGTTCGGAGATGCCGGTGGGCTCCGCGCGCGCTGCCTCGACGTCGACCTGGTCGATGGGCACGGCGCGCTGAGTGACCGGGCCGGCGGAGGTCACCGCCACCCGCGGCGCGCCGACCTCCTCGACCGTGCCCCACGCCTGGCACTCGCCACAACGACCGACCCACTTGGTCGCCTGCCAGCCGCACTCGCCACAGCGGTAGGCCGGCTTGAGGGCACGCGCTGCCGTCGCTCTTCCCATGTGCCGAGACGGTAGTAGCCGGCACCGACAGCGGCTGGGTTCGCCGCGCCAGGCCGGCGAACTGGCCGTCAACCCAGCCTTGGCAGGCGTACGGACAAGATCCAGGACGGGGTAGCTGAACCGGTCGGCGGCTGACGTGCGTACGGCACAAAAGAGGAGTCCTTCGACGAAGGTCGTGAGGCAGCGGCCATCGGGGGCGAAGGACACTTCCGGCCAGCCGTTGCGACTCATCGGCTGTGTCGATGTCCGCGGCGCGACCTAGGCTGGGCAGACGTGAGCACACAGATCAGTACGGATGCGAGAACCGCCATCCAGATGGTGCCCCTCGGCGTCGTGGTCGGTGGGCGGCACGACGTACGCGAGGATGGCTGGGCCGACGAGATCGCCCGCATCGTCCTCGACGGTGAGCAACTCGACCCCGACGCCACGCTCGGGTTGGTGGCCTACTCCCACCTCGAAGTGGTGTTCTATTTCCACCGGTCAACCCGGCAACGGTCAGGGGCGGCGCATCCGCGGAGCAATCCGCACTGGCCGCGCGTCGGGATCCTCGCCGATCACAGTCCGCACCGCCTCAACCACATCGGCGTTTCCTGCTGCGAGATCGTCGCCGTCGACGGGCTCACGCTGACCGTACGCGGGCTGGACGCGCTGGACGGGAGCCCGGTGCTGGACGTGAAGCCGTACGTCGAGGAGTTCGGGCCACGCGGTCCGGTCCGGGAGCCTGCCTGGATCCGTGAACTCATGCGGACCTACTACTGACGCCGCCGGGCATACGCCGACCGTCCAAGACTCCGGGTCAGAACGTCCGCCACCACAGGTTGACGGCGTAGTCGACGTCGAGGGCCGGCCACGCCGCGAGGACCCGTTCGGCGACCTCGGGACGGAACTCGATGCGTACGACCGACTCGAAGTCCTCGCGTCGTTCGAATTGCCAGCGGATGTCGAGAGGTGCGCGGCGCCAACCGCGGCGGGTCCAGAAGGCTTCGACCGCATGTGGATCGTGAGTGGGGAAGGCCGCCCTGAACCAGCCGCCGAACGTACTCCGCGTCGCGTCGTTGTCGATGATGAACGCGGCCCCGCCCTTCCGCGTGACCCGGCTGATCTCGCCCAGACCCGGCTCACATCCGGGCCCGAAGAAGTACGCCCACCGCGCATGCACCACATCGACAGAGGCGTCCGGGATGGGCAGGGCCTGGGCCGTGCCCTGGCGGACCTCCACGTGCGGGATGGCTCGGCACCGTCGGCGCGCGTGCTCGACGAGGCCCCCGTGCGGTTCGACGCCGACAACCCTGGCGGCGTGCTCGGCGAATCGGGGGAGATGGAAGCCGGTGCCGCAGCCGATGTCGAGAATGGTCGCGCCGTGCCAGGGTCGGCGTTCGATCATGGCCTGCTCGAGTACGCCGTCGGGGTCGGCGGCGCGGTTCTCGAGCTCGTAGCTGCCGGGGGCGTTCCAGATGTTGGGGCTCGGTCGGGCTCCCGTGGCGATGCGTGGCACGCACCTGAGGGTAGAAGATTGGCGCCCGCACCGGCACGGCTGGCGGCGCCGGCACCGGCACCGGTGGCGGCGGTCAGCGGCGGCGGGCGCCCTTGCTCTTGCCCTTCCCCGCCGTGACGCGGACCTGGCCGGCCTGCCCGTTGGATTGCGTACGCGCCCGCGGTCGGCGTACAGGATCGGCCGGATGCGGCGCGGTGCGGACGCCACGGGCGAGGTGCGCTTCGCAGTGCTTGACGAGTTCGTCGTAGCCCGCCTGTCCCATCAACTCGACCAGCTCGGGACGGTTGGACACGTAGACGGGATCGCGGGCGCCGTGCGCCTCGGTGTTGCCGGTGCAGTACCAGTCGAAGTCGTGGCCGCCGGGGCCCCAGCCGCGCCGGTCGTACTCCGTGATCGTCACCTCGGTGTACGAAGTGCCGTCCGGCAGCTCGACCTCACGGTAGAGCCGCCGGATCGGAAGCTGCCAACACACGTCTGGCTTGGTCTCCAACGGGTGGACGCCGATCCGGAGCGCGTGCTTGTGCAGGGCACAGCCGGTCCCGCCCGCGAACCCCGGACGGTTGTGGAAGATGCACGCGCCGTCGACGACGCGGGTCTTACGTTCGCCGTCATCGTCCTTCTCGATCCAGCCGGCTTTGTTGCCTTCGGCGCGGTACTGCCAGTCGTCGTCGGTGAGCTTCTTGACCCAGCCGCGGACCCGCTTTTCGTCGGCTTTGTCGGCGAAGTGTGCTCCCATGACGCAGCACCCGGCATCGGGCTCCTCGGCGAAGATGCCGTGGCAACCGGATCCGAAGATGCAGTTCCAACGAGAGGTCAACCAGGTCAGGTCCGCGCGGAACACCTGGTCAGAGTCATCCGGATCGGTGAACTCGACCCAGGCGCGCGGGAAGTCAAGAGAAACCTCGGGCATCTACGAAACCCTACGCCTCGTACGCCGTGCGACACGCGACGCCCGCCGGTGTGGTGGTGGACCAGTTTCGCGGGGTCCCGCGTACGGCCTGGGTTTGGCATACGACCTGGGTCCGGCGAACGACCGGGGTCTTACGTACGACCTGGTTCCGGCGTGCGCAGGTGCTGGTCCCGTGATCATGAAGGAAAAGCGGCAATATCGCCGAAGAATCTTCATGATCACGATCATGATCACGGGATGGGGACCGACCGGGTCGCGCGGGGAGAGGGCGCGGGTGCGCTGCCAGGTCGGGGCGGACCAGCTAGCCTCGGATCATGCGGCTCGGCGTCCTCGACGTGGGTTCGAACACCGTCCACCTGCTCGTCGTCGACGCGCGCCCGGGTGCTCGGCCGGTTCCTGCGTACTCCCACAAGACCGAACTCCGGCTCGCCGAGCATCTCGACTCCGCCGGCGAGATCTCCTCCGCTGGCGCGGCTGAGCTCAAGCGCCTGGTCGCGGAGGCGCTCGAGATCGGCGAGGACAAGGGCTGTCAGTCGGTTCTCGCGTTCGCCACGTCGGCGGTTCGAGAAGCGACCAACGGCGACGCCGTGCTGAGGGACGTCATGGCCGCGACGCGCGTCGACCTCAGCGTGCTGTCCGGCGACCAGGAGGCCCGGCTCACCTTCCTCGCCGTACGCCGGTGGTTCGGCTGGTCCTCCCGCCGGCTTCTGGTCTTCGACATCGGCGGCGGCTCGCTCGAGATCGCGACCGGTCTGGACGAGGATCCGGACGCGGCGATGTCGATGCTGCTCGGTGCGGGCCGGCTCACGCGGATGTGGTTCACGTCCGACCCGCCGCCGGCCGACGAGGTGAGGGCGCTGCGCAGGCACATCAGGGCGGAGATCGCGAAGTACGCCGGCCAGGTGCTGAGGTTCGGCGCGCCGGACCATGTGGTGGGTACGTCGAAGACCTTCCGGCAGCTCGCCCGCGTCTGTGGCGCGGCCCCCTCGTCGGAAGGCCCGTACGTCAAGCGGACGATGCAGCGGTCCGTCCTCAACCAGTGGTTGCCGAAGCTCTCCGCCATGTCGGCTGGCGAACGCGCGGACCTCCCCGGCGTTTCGGCTGGGCGCGCGCCGCAGCTGCTGGCGGGAGCGATGGTCGCGGAGGCGGCGATGGACCTGTTCGAGGCGGACGAGCTCGAGGCCTGTCCGTGGGCGCTACGCGAAGGAGTCATCCTGCGTCACCTCGACACGATGGAACCGGAGGACTTCGCGTGAGGACACCGGGGACCGCGACGAGCACGCCGGACCGGACGAGTACGCAGGGAACCAGATGAGCACGGCGAGGAATACGGAGGGGCAAGGCGTACGGCTGGCGGTCGATGGCGGAGCGACCAAGCTTCTCATGGGCGTGGTCGACCGGTCCGGTCCGACGCCGCGGCTGGGCGAGCAGGTGTCGGTGCCGGGCTTTCAGTGGACGACGGGCGAGGACCCGATCGACCAGCAGTGCCGGCGGGTGGTGTCGGCATGGGTCGCCCTCGGCCGGCCCGCGCCTGTCGAGGTGGTGGCGCTCGGCCTGGCCGGTGGTGCCTACGACCGGCCCAGCCGCGAACGTCTGGCTCCCCTCCTCGCCGAACAGCTCGGCGCCCGCACCGTCCTGCTGACCGGCGACGACGTGACCGCTCACCTCGGCGTGCTCGGCGGCGACTCCGGCGTCGTCGTGACGGCCGGAACCGGCGTGAACTGCCTGGCGGTGACGCCGGGCGGCGAGCTGACCAACATCGACGGGATGGGCTACCTCTTCGGAGACGCCGGCGGCGGCTTCTCGCTCGGCCTGGCGGGCCTGCGCGCTGCGGTGGCGGGGTACGAAGGACGCGGAGCCACCACCGCCCTGACTGCCCGGGCCGAGGAGCGCGTCGGTCGCCCCCTGCGGGAGGCGGTCAAGGCCTGGTACCGCTCCCCGTCGCTCATCGCCGACGTCGCCTCCTTCGCCGCGGAGGTCGCAGTGTTGGCCGCGTCCGACCCGGTGGCGCGAGTTCTGTGCCTCAGTGCGGGCGAGGAGTTGTCCGTGTGTGCGTCCGCTGCCGTACGCAAGGCGTTCCCGACCGCAGCAGACGGTAGCGTGCCGGTGTCGTGGGCGGGCAGTGTCCTCGGTGGCCCGGTGATCTTCGACGCGTTCGCCGCCGGACTGGCGCAGCTGTGCCCCGCCGCCGAACTGCGCGATCCGCGCGGTGACTCACTGGCGGGCGCTGCCCGGCTGGCAGTGGACCAGGATGTTCCGCACCTCGCCGGCGTGGTCGTCCACTCTGCCGGCGCTCCGACCACCACGACGGCGAAGTCATGAACGCAGAGCGGACAGGTGGCGCACACGCGGAGGCAGTGGTCCGGGACGCACGGCAGGAGGACGCAGCGCGGACGGACGGCGGGCGCCTGGACAGAGGTGCCGCTGGGGACGGTCCCAGCGGGGCGCGGATCGACGACGATGCCGCAGTCCGTGTCCTCCGCACGGCGATCGACCGGGTGGTCAACACCCAGCGCGAACCCATCGCGGCGGTCGCCGACCTGATCGCCGACGCCATTCCCGCGGGTGGCATCGTCCAGGTCTTCGGCACCGGGCACAGCCGGGCGTTCGCGATGGAGATCGCCGGGCGGGCGGGTGGTCTCGTACCGGCGAACATGTTGGCCGTCAAGGACCTGGTCTTCCGCGGCGGCGAGGATCCCGCCGCGATTCTCGACCCGCTCGTCGAACGCGATCCGGCCCTCGCCGCGCGGATTCTCCCCCTGCACGATCTCCATCCCCGGGATGTGTTCCTCGTCGTTTCCAGTTCGGGTGGCAATGGCAGCACGGTCGAGATGGCTCGGCTCGCCAAGGAGCGGGGCCATCCGGTGGTTGCGGTCACGTCGTTGGAACACAGTCGGGGGATCACTTCGCGGCATCCGTCCGGCCTGCGGTTGTTCGAGGTGGCCGACGTCGTGATCGACAACTGTTCGGCGTACGGCGATGCGGAGCTGGCGATACCTGGCGCCAGCCTGACGATCTGTCCGACCTCCTCGGTGACCGGCGCGGTGATCGCGCAGATGATCACGACGCAGGTGTGCGCGCGACTCCTCGCGGCCGGGCACGAGGTACCGGTCTACGTGTCGGCCAACGTCCCCGAAGGTGACGCACACAACGAACGCATGGAAGCCCGGTACGGCACCCGGGTCACGCACAGCGAACCCTGACCCGCCCTGAGCATGCCGGAAACGCCCGACAGGTGGCCTCTCACCGATGATCATGATCACGGTCGTGATCACAGGCGGGAGTCGCTCGCGGAGCCTCACCGGATGAGAGGGAGCCGGTCACGGGCTGTCTTCACGACGTACGGTCGGGACGGAACCCCCCGGGCCGTACGCTGGACGCCGTGCAGCCACCAGGTGCCACCACTCGGGTCCGCGGCAAGGACGTCGTCGTACGCGTCCCCGACGCCCGGATGGCACTCTCCACCGCCTCGGTCTACCCGGAGTCGACGGCGACGGCGTTCGAGCTCGCCGCCCGCCTGGGCTACGACGGTGTCGAGGTCATGGTGGGTGCGGATCCGCTGAGCCAGGACATCGACGCGCTACGCCGGCTCAGCGAATACCACCAGCTGCCGATCGTCTCCATCCACGCGCCGACGCTGTTGATCACCCAGCGGGTATGGGGCACCGAGCCGTGGGGCAAGATCGACCGCAGCGCGGAGGCGGCCAAGGCCCTCGGCGCCAAGGTCGTCGTCGTACATCCGCCATTCCGTTGGCAGCGCGACTACGCCCGCGACTTCGTGGCTGGCATTGCGCGCCGGCAGAAGGAGACGGGGATCAGCTTCGCGGTCGAGAACATGTTCCCCTGGAAGGCCGCAGGGCAAGGACTTCAGGCGTACCTTCCCGGCTGGGATCCGCGGGACTTCGACTACGCCGAGGTGACACTGGACCTGTCTCACACGGCGACGGCGGGCGTCGACGCCTATGACATGGCGTACGACCTGGGTGAGCGGTTGACTCACATCCACCTTGCCGACGGCTCTGGTTCGAACAAGGACGAGCACCTGGTGCCGGGCCGGGGGGGCCAGCGGTGTGCGGAGGTGCTCGAACTGCTCGCCCGCCGCGGATTCGGCGGCAGCATCGTGCTGGAGGTCAACACGCGCCGCGCCGCCGGTCGGGCCGAACGTGAGGCGGACCTGGTCGAGGCGCTCGCGTACGCCCGGCTGAACTTCGCCGCGCCCGTCGTTCCGTCCTACGCCGTCACCGCCGACGGAACGATCGAAGCCATCGGCCCCGCCGCACCGTCCCAGTAGCCCCGTTCCTCGTGATCATGATCGTGATCACGAAGGGTTTGCGGCGATACTGACGATTTCCTTCATGGTCACGGCGCCCATTGAGCGGTCCGCTCGACTCTCGTGATCCATTTCCGGTCGTTCACTTGATCCGCACGTAAACCTTCACGCACCCTGAGTGCGACATCCGGCCTAAAGCCCGCTTTATCTCTGCATGAGCCGGCTTGTGGCCTTCGCCTCAGGCGTGGAGGAGTCCGCGATGCGCGGGATTCGGCAGCAGGCGGGCAGGATCTTCGTCGTTCTCGGCTTCGCGGTCGGTTCCGTTCTGGTGGGCGGTTCTCCGGCACACGCCGCGCCCGCCTACACCGCGCTCGGCGACTCGTACTCCTCCGGCGTGGGCACGCGGTCCTACTACGACGACGGCACCACCTGCAAGCGTTCGCCGTACGCCTACCCGGTGCTCGACGCGGCCCGGCTCGGTGCGGCGCTGACATTTGCCGCCTGCTCTGGTGCGAAGGTCTCAGACGTACGAAGAAACCAGCTTGGCAGCCTCAACGCCTCGACCCGCTACGTGACGGCATCGGTCGGAGGCAACGACGCGGGGTTCGCCCCGGTGATCATCAAGTGTGCGCAGCCCTGGCCGACCACGTGCTGGGGGGCGATCGACAACTCACAGGCATTCATCCGAAACACCCTTCCCGGCCTCCTCGACGGGCTCTATTCGGCGATCCGGAACGCCGCACCCAACGCGCGCGTGGTCGTCGTGGGTTATCCGCGGCTGTTCAACGGCGAGGAGTGCAATCTCGCCGCCCGGATCAGCCCTGGCGAGCAGGCCGAGCTCAACGCCACCGCCGACCTGTTGGCCACCACCATCAGGGCCAGGGCGGCCTCCCATGGCTTCGCGTTCGCCGATGCGCGCAGCGCCTATACCGGCCACTCGGTCTGCGACGACGTCGAGTGGATCAACGGCCTGTCCAACCCGATCGGCGAGTCGTACCATCCCAACCGCGCCGGACAGCAGGGTTACGCCAACCTCGTCGAGCCGGCTCTGCGCGGCTGAGTGACCGACCTGTCGCGTGAGGGGGCCGTTCACGCGAACGCCCTCGGAGGCGGGACGCATAACGCAGTCCGCTGCTGCTGCGGGAGGGCGCCCCTCACGCTGGTCGCCGTTGGATGAGGGCGCCCCTCATGCTGGTGGCCGTCGGATGAGAGGGCCCCTCACGCGAACCTAGTGGACGAACGAAGGGCCCCCTCATGCGGGCGCGAAGCGGGCGACCGCCACGCCACATCAGGCGGTGTTCTTGAACTGCTCCTCTTCGGTCGACCCAGTGAGGGCGGTCGTCGACGAGTCGGGAGAGATCGCGGTGCTCACCAGGTCGAAGTACCCGGTGCCGACCTCCCGCTGGTGCCGCGTCGCGGTGTAGCCGTCGGGCTCGGCCGCGAACTCCCTCTCCTGCAGGGCGACGTACGCCGGCATGCCGGACTCCGCGTATCCCCGCGCCAGGTCGAACATCGACTGGTTCAGCGCGTGGAATCCTGCCAGCGTGATGAACTGGAACGCGTACCCCATCGCACCCAGCTCCCGCTGGAACGCCGCGATCGTGTCGTCGTCCAGGTGTTGCTTCCAGTTGAACGACGGCGAGCAGTTGTACGCCAACATCTGGTCGGGGTACTCCGCCTTGATCGCTTCCGCGAACTTCCGCGCCACCTCGAGGTCGGGCGTGGACGTCTCCATCCACAACAGCTCGGAGTGCGGTGAGTAGGCCAGTCCGCGGGCGATGCAGGCGGCCAGGCCGTTGCGCACCCGGTAGTACCCCTCCGCGGTCCGCTCGCCCGTCACGAACTCCCGGTCCCGCTCGTCGACATCGCTCGTCACCAGTGTCGCCGCGTGCGCGTCGGTGCGGGCGATGACGAGGGACGGCACCCCACACACGTCGGCGGCGAGCCGGGCCGCCGAGAGGGTACGGATGTGCTGCCCGGTCGGGATCAGCACCTTGCCGCCGAGGTGGCCGCACTTCTTCTCCGAGGCGAGCTGATCCTCCCAGTGCACCCCCGCGGCACCGGCGGCGATCATCGCCTTCATCAGTTCGTACGCGTTGAGGACCCCGCCGAAGCCCGCTTCGGCGTCGGCCACGATGGGCGCCAGCCAGTAGGGCGCGCTGCCGTTCTGGTTCGCGGGCGCGTCCGCCTTGCCGTTGCCCAGATGGCGAAGGCTCTCCGAGACGCTGATCTGGTCGGCCCGCAGCAGGGCGTTGTTGATCCGGCGTACCACCTGGGGAACGGAGTTGGCGGGATAGAGGCTCTGGTCCGGATACGTCTGCCCGGACATGTTGGCGTCGGCGGCGACCTGCCAGCCGGACAGGTAGATGGCCTGCAACCCGGCCTTGACCTGTTGAACCGCCTGGTTTCCGGTCAGCGCACCGAGCGCGCGGATGTAGTCCTCGGTCTGGAGCAGCTGCCAGAGACGTTCGGCGCCGAGGCGGGCGAGCGTGTGCTCCTCCTGGATCGAGCCGCGCAGGCGTACGACGTCCTCGGCGGAATAGAGGCGCTCGATCCCGTGCCACCTCGGGTCGGTCTCCCACTGGCGGCGTAGGTCGTCGGCGGCCCGGCGGGCGGCGCGGTCGCGTGCCTGCTGACTGTCTGCACCCGCACCATTCGTCGAGGCGACCGACCTCATCGTGGCCGGCAGATCTGAGGTCGAGGGCTTTGCCGTGCGTTCCCGGCGCCGCTTGGGCGGCTCGGGCTCGTGCGCGTCGGATCCTCGTCCGCGCGCGGTGGACTTGCTCGATGTCGTCTCGCGTGGCGTCATCGTGCGTTCCCCTCCTTCGGGTGTGCTCCTGTCCTGAGTCTGGAAGGGGCAGACACAAAGGGCAGGGCATCTGGCCTGGAAACTTCTGCAGTTCTTCTCGTAGTATCAAGTTGTTCAGGACATTCGGTGTGAAGGAAGCCGCACATTGCCAGATGATCTGCATCTAGCGACCTTTGGGCAACGACTACGGCATCTCCGGCGAACGCGCCGGATGACCCTCGCCGACCTCGGTGCCCGGGTCGGTCGGGCGCCCTCCCAGCTCTCCCTGCTCGAGAACGGCCGCCGCGAGCCGAAGCTCTCCCTCATCACCCAGCTGGCGGAGGCCCTCGAGGTGGGAGTGGACGAGCTCCTGTCCGCCGCGCCGCCGAGCCGGCGGGCGCAGCTGGAGATCGCCCTCGACGACGCCCAGCGCGACCCGCTCTACCAGCGGCTGGAGCTGCCGCCGCTCAAGGTCGGCCCACGGGTGCCGTCCGAGGTCCTCGAACACCTGGTCGGGCTCTACGACGAGCTCAAGCGCCGCGACACCAAGCCGACGGCGACGCCGGAGGAGGCACGGATCGCCAACGCCGAGCTTCGCCGGCAGATGCGCGAACGCGGCAACTACTTCCCTGAGATCGAGAAGATCGCCGTCCGCACCCTGGCTGCGGTCGGCTACCGGGGCGGCACGTTGTCCGACGCTCTCGTCGCCGCGATCGTGTTGCACTGCGGGTTCACCGTGCGGTACGCCGAGGACCTGCCGCGTTCGGTCCGGTCGATCACGGACCTGCGCAACCGGCGGATCTACGTTCGCCGGGAGTCTCTCGGCATGCACACCCCGCGCGGGATCCTGCTCCAGACGCTCGGCCACTTCGTTCTCGACCACGAGCAGCCACGCGATTTCGCCGACTTCCTGCGCCAGCGGGTCGAGGCCAACTACTTCGCGGCGGCCGTGCTCGTGCCGGAGAAGGTCGCGGTTCCGTTCCTCCATCAGGCCAAGGCCGATCGTGATCTCGCGGTCGAGGACCTGCGCGACGTGTTCTCCGTGTCGTACGAAATGGCCGCGCACAGGTTCACCAACCTCGCGACGAAACACCTCGACCTGCGGTGCCACTTCGTCCGCAACGACGAGGCCGGCATCATCTACAAGGCGTACGAGAACGACGGGTTGCTCTTCCCCGCGGACGCGAGCGGCGCGATCGAGGGGCAGCGGATGTGCCGGCGCTGGGCGGGTCGGGAGGTCTTCACCTCGCCAGACAGGTATCCGACGTACTACCAGTACACCGACACGCCCGACGGCACCCATTGGTGCGTTTCCCACGTCGACCCTGGGCGGGAGCGACACTTCGCGGTGACACTGGGGGTGCCGTTCGAGTCGTCGCGGTGGTTCCGCGGGCGGGAGACGACCAACCGGGCGACGTCGCGGTGTCCGACGGGGCCGTGCTGTCTGCACCCGCCGGCGGAGCTGTCGACGCGCTGGGAGGGGCGCGCGTGGCCGTCGACGCGGGCCCACTCGCACGTGCTCGCCGTCCTGCCGCCGGGGGTGTTTCCCGGGGTGGACGAGACGGATGTGTACGCGTTCCTCGAACAGCACGCCCCAGCCGACAGTGCATGACGACTCCGGGTGAGCCGCGACGGTTGAGCGCGTCCGGGGCACCCTCATGTGGCGGGGCCGTCTTGGCGCAGGGCGCCCCTCATGCGAAGGTCGGCCCCCGCCCGCCACTCGCGGGACTGACGTGCGAACCACCCGTGGCCGCTGACATGCTGGTCCCGGCAGGGTGAGTCCAGGGCAGGGCGAGCCCACGGTCGGGCGAGCCCACGGCAGGACCAGGCCAAAGGCAGAACCAAGGCAACGGCAGGACCAGGGCAACGGCAGGACCAGGGCACGGCAGGACCAGGCCACGGCAGGGCGAGGGCACGGACATGGGAGGGCCAGCGTGGTACTACGGCAAGGGCTGCTGACCGCCGCGCGGAGCCGCCGACTGAAGAAGTTCGTGTCCACCATGCCGGTGTCGTCGGCCATCGTGACGCGGTTCGTCGCGGGCGAGACGGCCGACGAGGCGGTCGAGGCGGCTCGCCGGTTGATCGCCGACGGGCTCACGGTGTCGCTGGACCGGCTGGGCGAGGACACCCGCGACCGTGAGGATGCCGAGCGTACGACCAAGGCGTACCTCACGGTCCTCGACCGGCTCGCCCGGGCCGGTCTCACCCGCGGCACCGAGGTGTCCCTCAAGCTGTCGTCGATCGGCCAGGCCCTCGGCGTCGATGGCGACAAGATCGCGGTGGACAACGCCCGCACCATCGCCCTCGCCGCCCAGAATGTCGGCACCACCGTGACCTTCGACATGGAGGACCACACCACGGTCGACTCGACGCTGGCGATCCTGCACGAGGTACGCCGCGACTTTCCCCAGACCGGCGCGGTCCTGCAGGCGTACCTCCATCGCACGGAGCGGGACTGCCGCGACCTCGCCCACCAGGATTCGCGGGTACGCCTGTGCAAGGGTGCCTATCATGAGCCGCCCTCGGTGGCGTACCAGAAGCGGATCGACGTCGATCGCGCCTACGTTCGCTGTCTGAAGATCCTGATGGCCGGGCAGGGCTATCCGATGGTCGCGACGCACGACCCGCGGCTTGTCGAGATCGCCGGGGCGCTGGCGATGCGCCATGACCGGTCGCGCGGGAGCTATGAGTTCCAGATGCTGTACGGCATCCGGCCGGACGAGCAGCGCCGGTTGGCTGGTCTCGGTGACACCGTGCGGGTCTACGTGCCGTACGGCGACCAGTGGTATCCGTACCTCATGCGGCGGCTCGCGGAACGCCCCTCCAACGCCGGGTTCTTCCTGCGCTCCCTGGTCACCCGCTCATGATCACCGTCATGATCAGGTTCATGATCACCGTCATGATCATGGTGCCCCGCAGTACCCGCCGTTCCCCGTGATCATGATCGTGATCATGAAGCTTTGGGGGTCATACTGCCGAATTTCCTTCATGATCACGGGGCGCGGCTCACGATCGGCGACCGAACCACGATCGAGATGTACGAAGTGAGGACGAGAAGAGCATGAGTGTGGGACAGCACACGATCGCCGTCATCGGCGCAGGAAAGATGGGCGAGACGATCCTGTCCGGACTCCTGCGCGCGGGCTGGCCGGCTTCCGCTCTGGTCGCGACCGTACGCCGGCAGGAGCGGGCCGACCAGCTGGCCACGCAGTACGGCATAAGGATCGTCGCCAACGATGAGGCCGTCTCCGCCGCCGACGTCCTCGTGATCGCCGTCAAGCCGCAGGATGCCGCGGTCCTGATGGCCGACCTCGGGCCCAAGGTGCCGCCGGGCAAGCTTGTCGTCTCGATCTGTGCGGGCCTGCCGACGTCGTTCTTCGAGCGGCGCCTGCCGGACGCGACTCCGGTCGTCCGCGTGATGTCCAACACGCCGGCCCTGGTCGACGAGGCGATGAGCGCGATCTCGGCAGGTTCGCACGCAACCGGTGCCGACCTCGCCCTCACCGAGGAGATGCTGAAGCCGCTCGGCAAGACGCTGCGGGTACCTGAGTCGCAGCAGGACGCCGTCACCGCCCTCTCTGGCTCGGGTCCTGCGTACTTCTACTACCTCGTCGAAGCGATGACCGACGCCGGCATCCTGCTCGGCCTGCCCCGCCAGGTGGCGCACGACCTCATCGTGCAGGCGGCAGTCGGCGCGGCGGTGATGCTGCGCGACTCCGGTGACCCGCCGGTGATGCTGCGGGAGGCCGTGACATCGCCCGGCGGTACGACGATCAGCGCGATCCGCGAGCTCGAGAGCCACCGGGTGCGGGCGGCCGTGCTCGACGCGATCGAAGCCGCCCGTGACCGGGCCCGCGAACTCGCCGCCGCAGCCGACTGACCGGCCCCGCCTCCGCCCCGTCCGCGAGCTGTTGGAGGTTCGTCGCCTGATCCCGACGAACCTCCAACAACCCCGTGGCGGCTGGCGGCTACAGCCCGATCGCGGCCTTGGCGGCGGCGAGCGTCGGAGCGGCCATCGCCCGCGCTCGCTCGGCACCGAGCCGCAGCGTCTCCTCGACGTACCCCGGATCGGCCGCCAGCTCGGCATACCGCTCCTGCAGCGGCGCCACCACCGCCACCACCGCGTCGGCGACCTCGCGTTTGAGTGCGCCGTACGACGAATATCCCCCCGCGAGGCCAGCCGGATCGGTGCCGCCTCGGCAAGCCGCGAGGATGTCGAGCAGGTTCGCGACACCGGGCTGGCGCTCCACGTCGTACCGCACCTCCCGGCCGGCGTCAGTGACAGCGCGCATGACCTTCCGCCGTACGACATCCGGCGGGTCGAGCAGCCGGATCGTCCCCATCGACTCCTCCGGGGCGTCCTTGCTCATCTTGGTGGTCGGCGTCGCCAGATCCCTCACCCGCGCGGCCACCACCGCACGACTCAGCTCCGGTACGACGAACACCTCGCCGTAGGTCCGGTTGAACCGCATGGCCAGGTTCCGGGTCAGCTCCAGATGCTGCGTCTGGTCGTCGCCGACGGGTACCTCGGTGCTGCCGTAGAGCAGGATGTCCGCCGCCATCAGTGCCGGATAGGTGAGCAGCGACGCGCGGGTCATCGGCCGGCCACGGCCCTTCTCCTTGTACTGGATCATCCGGGTGAGCTCACCGACATACACCGTCGACTCGAGGAGGTACGCCAGCTCGGTGTGGGCCGGCACGTCACTCTGCCGGACGATGATGCACGCCCGCGGATCGAGCCCGGCGGCGAGGAAGAGCGTCGCGACCTCACAGGTGAGCCGCCGGAGCCGTTCCGGATCATGCTCGACGGTCAACGCGTGCAGGTTGACGATGGAGAACACGCATCTCGCCTCGTTCTGGACGTCGACGAACCTGCGAAGCGCACCGTAGTAGTTGCCGAGCGTCAGTCGGCCGGTCGGTTTGATGCCGGAGAAGATGGTGCGCGTCGCGGGCAGGCTCGAAGACACGAAAGTACTGGGCGAGGCGGTCGGCATCGCAGTCGTGATGGACATGAAGGCTCCTTCGGAAAGTGGGAGCCGCCCCCGCGGGGTCATCAGCGCTGTCACACACGACAGATCGGCCGCCCGCGCGAGGGGCGGCCGTGGACGAGATCTCTTACGTACGCACGGATATCGGGCCGCCCTGGGCGGCCCGCCAACCAAGGAGTCGTGGCGTACGCACGTCCCCACGATAACCGATGGCTCGCCCCCAACCCGGCTGGAAAGATGCCCCGCATGACCGAGGTGGAGGTGGGCGCGGCGACCGGCGACCGCGCGGAGACATGCGCGGCTGCGGTGCGGGTTCGCCGCCTGACGCCCGACGACTGGCGCGTGCTGCGGGACATTCGCCTGGCGGCCCTGCGCGAGTCGCCATCGGCATTCGGGTCGACGTACTCCAGGGAAGCAGCCTTCACCGAGAGCGACTGGCGTGGTCGGCTGGAACCGGAGTCCAACCGGAGCGCGACGTTCGGCGCCGCCCTCGCCGGGTCCGACCGCTCACTTGCCGGGCTGAGCGGTGGATTCGTCGACGACCCGTCCGCGCACACTGTGGAACTCGTGTCGATGTGGGTGAGTCCGAACGCGCGAGGGCGCCGGGTGGGCGAAGTGCTGGTGGAGCCGGTCCTCGCCTGGGGACGTACGGTCGGTGCCGATCGCCTTCACCTCTGGGTGACCGAGGGGAACCTTGCGGCGCTGCGGCTGTACGAGCGCTGCGGTTTCGTGCGTACCGGTGAGCGGGAGCCACTTCTCTCCGATCCGAGCCTGACCGTGATCGGGATGGTCCGCCCACTCCAGTGAGCGCCACATTTGGTGGTTGCCTGTACGTAATATCCGGTGGCCGTGGTTCGGTTGCCTCCTGCCATGATGCCGGCCATGGCCAACCTGGAGACCAGCTCGGCCGGGGCAGACCCGGTCGACGTGATCATCCGCAGGCTGCTGCCCGATGAATGGCGTGCACTCCGGGAGATCCGCCTGACGGCGCTGCGTGAGGCGCCGTCGGCGTACGGTGCGACGTACGAACAGACCGCGGCCCTGCCCGATCGCGAGTGGCAGCGGTGGTTGGAGCGCGACTCCGCCCGCAGCGCGATGTTCGGCGCCAGGTTCGGAGCCGACCGCCCCGGGACCGACCGCACCCTGGTGGGCCTGTGCGGCGGATGGGTCGACCAGGCAGCGGAGTCGGGGGAGGACTCGGCCGCCTCGGTCGACCTGGTTTTCATGTGGGTGAGCCCGAGTGCGCGGCGGCGCGGACTCGGTGTCGCCCTGGTCGAGGAGGTTCTCGCCTGGGCGCGGACCCAGGGCGCCGAACGGGTCCATCTCAGGGTGACCGACGGCAATGTTCCGGCCGAACGTCTCTACGCGCGCTGCGGCTTCGTGCGTACCGGCGAGCAGGTTCCTCACCCGTCTGATCCACGCCTCGTCAAGGCCGACATGGTTCGCCCGCTTCGCTCATCAAGCTGATCACGCTGGCCGCCCGCTTGGCTGATCACGCTCGCCGGAAGCCGGCCGTGGGCTGCGTGCTTTGACTGCTCTACGTCGTTCGGCGAGGGATCTCCGACAGGTCAGTGTCATCGCAGGGTCGCGTCGTCGCGGCGCGGATCTCGCAGGCCAGCGCGAGGAGTTCGGGATACCAGTCCTCGTTGCGGCGGAGCAGGTCGGACGCGTCGTAGACGGTCGCGGCGCGTACCTCCACGACATGCTCACCGTCGGGTGGGTTGGTGGGCGAGGAGTCGAGGACCACCTCGGTCAGGCACCACAGCCAGGCCTTCTCCGGGTGCGGCAGGTGCGGCCGGTAGGGCTCGGGTCCGTCACCGACGCAGTGGTGGGCGCCGAACCAGTGCAACGCGCCGATCCGCCGCGCGCCCGCCTCCTCGGCGATCTCCCGGTCGACGGTCTGTACGACCGACTCGCCGGGTTCGCGGGTGCCGCCGGGCAGGAACCAGTCGCCGCCGTCCGTCCGGCACACCACGACCATCTCGCCCACGAAGCCGACGATGTGGATGCTCTGGACCAGCCCGTCGGGCGGCAACTCCGTGGAGAACTGCGCGTCGAGCCCCGCCCATGCCCAGCGCTGGGGGGCGTGCAGCAGGGGATAGCGGGATGCGGGGCTCGTCGGCGGCTGGTCCATGAGCCCGGACTATAGGACCCACCGACGACCTTCCCGCCCGGACCACCACGCCCGCTGCGGTCGCCCGTCCGTGGCCGTTTCGCCCGCCTGCTGTCCCGCCCGCCTGCTGTCTCGGACCGAGCCCTCCGGGGTCGCCGGCGTCGGCGTCCGCCGGCAGGATGGCCGGCGTGAGCGTGGTTGGTTCGTACGAAGGGGTCATTGGGGTCGACGTCGGCGGTACGCGCATCAAGGCGGCGCTGGTGGACGACGCCGGGCGGATCCTGGCCAGGGCCGGGTGTCCGACACCTGATCGCAGCGACCCTGAAGCCGTCCTGTCCGCTGTCGCCGAGATCGTCGAGGCACTGCGCCAGGATGAGCAGATCGGTGGCCTCGGCGTCGCCGTACCCGGGATCATCGACGAACCCCGCGGCGTCGCCGTCCTGGCCGCCAACCTCGGCTGGCGTGACACCCCGGTGCGGGACCTCCTCGCCGCGCGGACCGGGCTACCGGTGACGCTCGGCCACGACGTACGCTCCGCCTGCCTTGCCGAATGGCAGGTCGGCGCCGGACGTCGCAGCTCCGACCTGCTTCTGGTGACACTCGGTACCGGCATCGGTGCCGGCGTGGTGGCCGACGGCCGCCTGCTTCGCGGTGGTGGGTACGCCGGCCAGTTGGGACATGTCGTCGTCGACCCCGATGGTGACGCGTGCGGATGCGGGCAGCGTGGCTGCCTGGCGACGGTCGCGTCGGCGACGTCCCTTGTACGCCGCTACCAGGAACGAACCTTGACGGCAGACCTGTCGGCCGCGGCGGTCATGCGCCGGGCCGCGGCCGGCGATCCCGCTGCCGTCGCAGTGGTCGCCGACGCCACGCACGCACTCGCCGGAGCACTGGCGAGTGCGGTGACCGTCTTCGGGTCCGACACGGTCGTCGTCGGCGGTGGCCTCGCACTCGCCGGTGAGCAACTCCTGGCGCCCGTACGTGCCGCGCTGCGCGAGAGCCTGACGTTCCAGCGGAAGCCCACGGTCGTGGCCGCGGAGCTTGGCGACGAGTCCGGCGTTGTCGGTGCGGCACTCCTCGCCCGCACCTGGCCTGACACCGCGCAACCCTGACGCCGCACAGTCCTGACCCCGCACGGAAGTACCGGGGTCACCTCGCGCACCGGCGGGGTACTGGGGCAGGCTGGACACCATGACAGGATCCGCGCGACTGGTCTATGACGAGGACTTGACGGCCTACAACTTCGGGCCCATGCATCCCCTCGCACCGATCCGCGTCAAGCTCACCGTCGCCTTGTCGAGCGAGCTGGGACTCATCCACGGCCCGGGCAGCTCCGGAGGCGGCGACGGTGCCGGCGAAGGGGCCGACGGGCTCAGGCGGGTGGCCGCACCTGTCGCGTCGGAGGACCTGCTCGCCAGGGTTCATGCACCGGCGTACATCGAGGCAGTCAGACGCAGCAGTGTCAACCCGGACTTGACAGACCTGGACGCGGGCCTCGGCACGTCGGACAACCCGACGTTCACCGGAATGCACGAGGCGTCGGCCCACATCGCCGGCGCGAGTGTCGAGGCGGCGCGGATTGTCTGGACCGGCGAGGCGTTGCACGCGGTCAACGTCGCGGGCGGCCTGCATCACGCGATGCCCGCCGCGGCCAGCGGGTTCTGCGTCTACAACGATCCTGCGCTGGCGATCGCGTGGCTGCTGGACGCCGGATGTCCGCGGGTCGCCTATCTCGACCTCGACGTGCACCACGGCGACGGCGTACAGGAGATGTTCTACGACGACCCCCGGGTCCTCACGATCAGCCTGCACGAGACGCCGCGGACGCTGTTCCCGTGGTTCAGCGGATTTCCCACCGAGACGGGCGGTCCGGACGCGGAAGGGTCGGCTGTCAACGTCGCCTTGCCAGGGGGTACGGATGACGCCGGCTGGCTGCGGGCGTTCCACGCGGTCGTGCCGCCGCTGCTACGTGCGTTCGCGCCGACGGTGCTCGTGAGCCAGCATGGCTGCGACAGCCACCGGCTGGATCCGCTCGCCCACCTCGCGCTGTCGGTCGACGGTCAGCGGGCCGCCGCTCTCGCGGTGCACGCACTCGCGCACGAGCTGTGCGAGGGTCGGTGGGTGGCGACGGGCGGTGGGGGGTACGCCCTGGTCGACGTCGTGCCGCGGACCTGGAGCCACCTGCTCGCCATCGCGGGTGGGAGTCCACTCGATCCGAAGACCGAGACGCCAGCCACCTGGCGAGAACAGGTGGCCGTCGAGTGCCGGCGTACCGCCCCCGTGGTGATGACGGACGGCGAGTCCGCGTCGTACTCCGACTGGTCCGCCGGCTACGACCCGGGCGACGAGATCGACCGGACGATTCGTACGACCCGACGAGCGGTCTTTCCCCTCCACGGCCTCGACGCCGACCACCCCTGACCCGCACCATCGCTGCCCTGCGCGCCATCGACCTGACCCGCGCCATCGACCTGACCCTGGGCCCGGTCCATGATCATGAAGGAAAGTCGGCGATGGACCCGCAAGACCTTCATGATCACGATCATGATCACGGGTTGGTGGCGGGCCGGGGTGGGTGAGGACGTAGGACCCGGGCGGCGGCGCGGCCGGGACGGGCCAGGGCCGTACGTCGACACCAGGCAGCGCGGGGGAGCGGCCAGACGGTGAGCTGTACCCTGTGAGGGCGCGTCGGTCCACCTCCCGCATACGCCGGTCGGAAACGGTCCGGAAGTCCTGCGTTCGGGTGCGCAATCGTCGGGGTACGAAACAATCCGAAAGGGTTCCGCGTGGGTTCTGTCATCAAGAAGCGTCGCAAGCGAATGGCCAAGAAGAAGCACCGTAAGCTCCTCAAGAAGACCCGCGTCCAGCGTAGGCGTCTGGGGAAGTAGCAACTCTTCGTGCCGCAGCAGGGATTGATCGCGTGCACCGTAAGGTCGAACCTGTCCACCACGGGGTGAGGCGCAGATGGCGCGCGTTGTATTGGTAACTGGTGTCTCCCGCGACCTCGGGAGCCGGTTCGCGCGCCTGCTCGCCGCCGACCCGGAGGTCGACCGCGTGCTCGGCGTCGACGTCGTACCCCCAAGGCATGACCTGGGCACGGCCGAGTTCGTCCGCGTCGACCTGCGCAGTCCCGTGGTCTCGCGGGTGCTCGCCCGCGAGGACGTCGACACGGTGGTTCATCTCAACGTCCTCGCCGCACCGGCACACGCCGGTGGTCGGGCGACGATGAAGGAGATCAACGTCATCGGAACGATGCAGCTGCTGGCGGCCTGCCAGCGGCTGCCGTCCGTACGCAAGGTCGTCGTGAAGTCCTCGACCGCCGTCTACGGCGCCTCGCCCAACGATCCGGCGATGTTCACCGAGGACATGGAACCCCGCGGCCTGCCAAGGTCGGGATTCGCCAAGGACGCGGTGGAAGTCGAGGGCTACGTGCGCGGGTTCGCCCGGCGGCGGCCCGACGTCGTCGTGAGCATGCTGCGGTTCGCCAACGTGGTGGGCCCGCGCGTGCGGACCCCGATCACCCGCTACTTCACCCTCCCGGTCGTTCCCACCGTGCTCGGGTTCGACGCGCGGCTGCAGTTCGTCCACGAGGACGACCTGCTGGAGGCTCTGCGGCTCGCCACCATCAGCGACGTACCAGGCACCTTCAACGTCGCCGGCGACCGGATTCTCATGCTGTCGCAGGCGATCCGGCGGATGGGACGCCCGTCGGCGCCGGTTCCGGCGTTCGCTGTGGCGACCTTCGGCCAGGCATTTCGGGCGGCCCGGGTCGCCGACTTCACGCCCGAGCAGTTGTCCTACCTCACCTACGGCCGGGGGGTCGACACCACGCGGATGCGTGAGGAGCTGGGCTTCAAGCCCACCTACACGACGCCGGAGGCGTTCAACGCCTTCGTCGCAGCGCACGAGGCGGGCATGCTGAGCGCCCGGCGGATTCGGAACGCCGAAGAGCAGGCCGCAGAGTTCCTCGGTGTGCGGGAGCGAGTAAACGGGGTACCACAACGCCATGGCTGACTCGTCCGAGGCGAAGGTTATCCCGATCAGGACGCACCACTCCGATGGTGACGGCGACGGCAGGCGGTCCCGATCAGGCACGCAGGACTCCGCGGGCGGTGGCGAATCGCGGTCCGCGTCCGGTGTCATCGCGGAGACTCTGAGCCTGCTCGCCCAGGACGTGGCCGCCCGGGCTCTGGGTGACGACTGGCAAGCCAAGGTCTCGTCCGGCCTGGAGTTCGCCCGGCGCCGGCTGACCGGCGACTACGAGGTCGACGAGCTGGGATTCGACCCGGATCTCACGGAGAACGTCCTCCTGGCCATCCTCCGGCCGCTGTACCAGACCTGGTTCCGCGCCGAGGTCCGCGGCATCGAGAACATCCCATCGGTCGGCGGTGCCCTCGTCGTCGCCAACCACTCGGGAACACTGCCTCTCGACGGCCTCATGACCCACGTCGCCGTCCACGACACCCACCCGGCGCGCAGGCACATCCGCATGCTCGGTGCCGACCTCGTGTTCCGTACGCCGTTCATCTCCGAGCTCGCTCGTAAGGGCGGGACGACGCTGGCGTGCTCCGAGGACGCGGAGCGGCTCCTGCGGTCGGGCGAACTCGTCTCGGTGTTCCCCGAGGGTTACAAGGGTCTCGGCAAGCCGTTCTCCGAACGCTACAAACTCCAGCGGTTCGGTCGCGGCGGCTTCGTGGCGGCTGCGCTACGGTCCGGCGTGCCGATCGTGCCGTGCTCGATCGTCGGAGCCGAAGAGGCCTACCCGATGCTCGGCAACATCGAACCGCTCGCCCGACTGCTCGGCGTCCCGTACTGTCCGGTCACCCCGACGTTCCCGTGGCTGGGCCCGCTGGGCCTGGTGCCGTTGCCGTCCAAGTGGATCATCGCCTTCGGCGAACCCGTCCCCACCGATGGGTACGACGCCGAGGCCGCCGACGACCCGATGCTGGTCTTCGACCTCACCGACCAGGTACGCGAAACCATCCAGCACACGCTGTACGCATTGCTCCTCGACCGTCCAGAGGCCTTCTGACCCGGCGGAGTCCGACCCAGCCCGGCCCCCGACCCAGCCCGGCCCTCGGCCCGGAACGCTCAGGCTCAGCCGGGCAGCAGTGGGCCGAACAGGTCGTCGAAGATGCTGCCTCCCGACGTGGGGGTTTCCTCGTCGTCGGGGGACGGCAGGATCGGTGGCACCTCGGACGGCAGCTCGGTCCGGCCCGGCGTCGGCGAATCGGTCGGGTTCGGTTTTGTGGGAGTGGGGCCTGGAGTCGGCGTCGCGGACGTACTCGGATCCGCTGTCGGCGCGGGCTGCGGCGCACCGGTGGGCAGCAGCGGCTCGGGTATCCCGCCAGGCAGCAGCCAGGGCAGCGACACGGTCCGCACGGGCTCCGCAGGCAGTTCCAACGGCAACGACGCCGGCTGTGGCTGCTCAGCAGGGAGCGGCAACGGCAACGACGTCGGATTCGGGAGCGGTATCGCTAAGACCTCGGTTCCTTGGCCAGGTGCCGGTGGTCCCGGCAGGCCGACGCTGATGGTCGGGCCCGGCCGCGGGTCGATCGGCCACGGAAGTGGCAACTGCAACCAGTGTCGGTTGGCCCTGGTCGGTTCTGGAGCTGGCTCACCCGTTGCGGTGGAGCCAGGCTCCGTCGACGCTGTGGCGGTGTCGTCCGGCGTCGAGTCGGTGTCGCCGCCGGCCGGCCCGGTGTCGGTCGAACCTCCGCCGGCCGGCCTGCCGAGCACGCCGTCAGGATCATCCGCGCCGGGTTTGCACTGCGGGCAGAGCTCGAGCGCCCGCTGGTCGAGCTGGTCCAGGACGGCCAGCGCGTCGGAATATGCGGCACCGGCCTCAGCGGGTAGCGCCTCACGGATGAGTTCGAGCTGCGGCCGGGAGGCGGCCACGAACTCGCGGAGCCGGACGAGCGGCTCTGGGCTGTCGTTCAGCTGAGAGGCTTCGACCAGGAGGTTGCCGCCCTGGCGGGCGTCATGGGCGAAGTCGTCCAGGGTCGACTGGCTCAGTGCGAGGCGGTCGGTGTCGCCGGGGCGTACGGACTGGTCGGTGAGGCTGGAGATCTCGGTCAGCCGCGTGGTGGCCTGGCCGAGGTACTGCCTGCCGCGGGACTCGGAGTTGGTCGTGACCGCCGCCTCGCTCTGCTCCAGTCCGCGCTTGAGGGTGTAGAGGAACTCGCCCGGCAACGCGTGGCGGGCGGCCGCGGCAGTACCCACCATGCCCCCGGCCAGGGCGACCGATACGGCCACCGCCACCACCCGCAGGCGGGTGGGCGTGCGTACCGCAGACCGGGCGGCAGGGATGGGCAGGGCGTCCGGCATCGCATCCTGAGGGCGTTCGGCCGCCACGGCGAGCAGTCGGTCCCGCAATGAGGTACGAAAGCCCTCCGAAGGCTGGACTCCCGCCGGCCGCAACATCGCCACCAGCTCGAGGAGCGGGGCGACGTTGGGGTCATGAGAGCGCCTCGACCCCTCGACGAGGCGCGCGAATGCCTCAGCTCGCCGGCGAGTGGCCAGGAGAGAGGTCATCGGGGGTCTCCTCGGAGCAGAGGTTGAAGCGTTGAGAGGGCGATCTCAACACTTCGCACCTCAGACGTTCCGGACATCTCGCTCAACGAGCAGCGGCCTCGAGAGTTACGACCTGATACGCATCGTGTGCATATGTTCACAACCTGTTCTCGGTGGCCGGTCATCGGATGCCCTCGGGAAGCAGCTTGGCGAGGTTACGGACCGCACGCAGCTGGAGTTGTTTGACGGCGCCCTCGCTCTTGGCCAGCACCTGCGCGGTCTCCGCCACCGACAGCCCGTTGAGGAACCGCAGGACCAGACACTCCTGCTGGTCGGCACCCAGCTTTTTGAGCGCCTGGACGAGCGCTTCGTTGGTGAGTCGGGAGAGAACGTCGTCTTCGGGGCCGTCGGCGGCGGAGTCGTAGTCGAGGATCTCGCCGGTCGCGACCTCGAGCCGGAACCGCCCGGACTTGTAGTGGTCGGTGACGAGGTTGCGGGCGATCGTGACCAGCCAGGCGCCGAAGTCGCGGCCCTGCCAGCGGAAGGACGACAGGGCGCGCAGAGCCCGCAGGAAGGTCTCGCTGGTGAGGTCCTCGGCGAGCGCGTGGGTGCCGACGCGGTAGTAGATGTAGCGGTAGACGGTGGAGAGGTAGTGGTCGTAGAGCTGCCCGAACGCCTCCGCGTCGCCCTTCTTGGCGAGCTCGACGAGAGCGATCATCCGCGTGGTGTGGGCGTTCTCCTCCGCCTCGCGTGCACCCGCGTCACGTACGCCGGAACGCTGGAAAGCCAGCTGGCCCCGCCGGGTGCGCGCCTTCGCCGCCTCGCCATGGGAGGCCTGCAGCATCCAGCCGTGGTCGCCGGGGGCGTACGACGAGGAGGAGGATGCCCACCTGAGCGCGCTCGACCGACCTGCGGCGGACGAGCCCTCCGCGGCGGGGACGGGCACCGGGCGCAGGCCCGGGTCCAGCGTCTCTGCCAGCACCGTGCGGACGAGTGCGAGAAGCTCGGCGACACCCGCTCGATCGGCACGAGTCGGTCGTTCGGTGTGCGGCATCAGTGTGTGCTCCCGCCCCCCGAGCAGGGAAAGTTTCGGCCTACGCAGCGTTCGTTCAAACCCCCCACGAGCTCCGCTCGCCGGAACCCGTTCCTGCCACCACGCATCGTAGGGAAGTTCCGGCGTGACGGGAACATTCTGTAATGCACGATCACCCTCGGGAGGTAGTTCGGCGGTCTGAGCGGCTTCTTCCTCCCGTACGACGCACGCTGCCGCGTTTCAGTGCCGCCGCAGCCGCAGCGGCTCCGCCGATGGCGCCGGCGAGTGCGGCGGCGACGAGCCCGGCCCTGGCAGCGCGACGAGCCCTCCGGAAGTCCCGGATCCGCCAGCCGCGGGCGCGGGCGTGCTTTCGGAGTCGCCGGTCGGGGTTGATGGCGTACGGCGTGCCCACCAGCGACAGCATGGGCACGTCGTTGGCCGAGTCGGAGTACGCCGAGCAGCGGCTGAGGTCAAGGCCTTTCTCCTCGGCGAGCGCGCGGACCGCGTCGGCCTTGGCTGACCCGTGCATGAGGTCACCGACCAACCGGCCGGTGTAGAGACCGTCGACCGACTCCGCCACGGTGCCCAACGCGCCGGTCAGGCCGAGCCGGTCGGCGATGAGCTGCGCGATCTCTACCGGCGCGGCGGTCACCAGCCAGACCGGTTCGCCGTGGTCGAGGTGACGCTGGGCGAGTGCGGCCGTGCCGGGCCAGACCTTTGTCGCCAGTCCCTCGTCGAAGATCTCGGCGCCGAGCTCGAGAAGCTCCGCGACCGGCCACCCGGCGATGAACGCCAACGCCTGCTCGCGGACGCGCTGCATGTGGTCGGGATCCTCCGATCCCACGACCCGGAACCGCAGTTGTTGCCAGCCGGCGGTGAGGATCTCGCGGGTAGAGAAGAACCGGCGCGTGTGCAGTCCGCGGGCGAGATAGAACAGTGACGCCCCGCGCATCAACGTGTTGTCCACATCGAAGAACGCCGCGCCGGCAGGTGGCTCGTTCAGCGGCTGGACCAGCCCCTCAGAGCTGGATGACTCCGGTGACGTGGACCCGGCTGACGTGGACCTGCGTGTCTTGCCGGACCTGGCTGGCTTCGAACTGGGTGACTTGGGCCCAGGTGGCTGCGAACCGGGCAGGTCTGTAGGGCCGGTGGACGAGGCGTTGCGCGCATCCTCCGCGGGCGTCATGTGGACTGAGCTTAGAGCGTCCGGCTCCGCGATGTCGGCCGGCTCCGCGTCGGCCGGCCACGGCGACGTCGGCGGTCCGGCGTCGGCGACGTCGGCCGTTCGGCCTCGGTCAGTCGCGGCGTCGCAGGTCCGGTCCGCCTCGGTCCGCCTCGGTCCGCCCGGCATGGTCCCGCACGGCCGTTCGATGTATGCCAGACTCGCCGACGTGGTATCGGAACGAGCCCACCGAGGCTGCCTGACAGCGGCGGTAACCATGTGGGAGCCCGCGAGTGGGGAAGTCCTGCCCGGCGAGGCGGCCGGGCACTTCACGACGGGGGCACGTCGGTGACCAACCTCGCCGCGCTGGTCTGGCAGTCAGCCGAAGCTCACCCCGATCGGGTCGCCCTCGTCTGCGGGGCCCGGCGGATGACCTGGGCCGAGCTCGACGCCGCCGTCGACGCTGCCGCGGCCGCGCTCACCGGCGCTGGTCTGGTCGCCGGGTTCCGGGTCGCGCTGGCCCTCGTCAATTCCGTGGAGTTCGTCTCCGCCTACTTCGGTGCGTTGAGAGCGGGCCTGGTCGCTGTCCCGATCGACCCGACCAGCGGCGCCGACGAGGTGTCCGCCGCGCTCACCTCGGTGCGAGCCCGCATGGTGCTGACCGACGCGACCAGCATCGCCGCCGTCCGCACAGCGGTGCGTGACCGCGATCCTGCCCACGACGCGGACCCGACGTTGGTGGTCCCTGTCGGTACCCCCGCCGAGGCGGGCGAGCGCCACTACGACGAGCTTCTCGCCTCCGCGTCGAGCGCGCCGGTCGTGCCGCCCGCAGACCCGGAGACCCTCGCCGTCGTGCTGTTCACGTCGGGTACGACCGGGGCGCCCCGGGCTGTCATGCTCACCCATCGCGCCCTACGCGCCAACCTCGACCAGATCGCCGCGATCGAACCGCCGCCGATGCGCCACGAGGACGTGGTTCTCGGGCTGATGCCGCTCTGTCACGTCTACGGACTCAACGGCGTGCTCGGACTGGTGGCACATGCCGGAGCGACGCTCGTCCTCGTCGACCGGTTCGATCCCGCGGCCACCCTCGACCTCATTGCCCAGGAGAAGATCACCCAGCTTCCGGTGGTGCCGCAGGTGCTGGCCAGCTGGGCCCGCCAGGAGGACCTGGCCGGACGACTCGCCGGCGTACGCCTGGTGGTGTCGGGCGCCGCGCCCCTTGCTCCGTCCGTACGCCATGACATCGAGGAAAGAACCCGGCTGGTCGTCCAGGAGGGCTACGGCCTGACGGAGGCGGCGCCGACGGTGACGAGCACGCTGTGTTCGGCCGGAGCCGGCGCTGCGGCCGGAGTGAAACCCGGGTCGGTCGGCGCCCCACTACCGGGAATCGAGCTGCGGATCGTCGACGACGCGGGCAACGACGTCGAGCCCGGCGAACCCGGCGAGATCCTGGTACGCGGTGACAACCTCTTCTCCGGCTACTGGCCCGACGGTGCCGGTGCACCGGGTGAGAAGGGCTGGTTCGCCACCGGCGACGTCGGCTATCTCGATCCCGATGGCGACCTCGTGCTGGTCGACCGGCTGAAGGAGCTCATCACCGTCTCCGGGTTCAGCGTCTATCCCCGCGAGGTCGAGGACGTCATCGTCGAACTCGACAGCGTCGCCGAGGCGGCCGTCGTCGGGATGCCCGACCCGTTGACCGGTGAGGCGGTGAAGGCGTACGTCGTGCCTCGGGTGGGCCGCCAGGTCACGCCGGAGGAGGTACTCACCTATTGCGACAGCCGGCTGGCGCGGTTCAAGCGGCCCAGCGTTGTCGCGGTGGTGGACGCGCTGCCGAGATCGGTGTCCGGCACCGTGGCGAAGGCGCGGCTGCGGTTCGTCCAGCCGGCTTCGGAACGCCCCGATCCGGAACGCCCCGATATGGGGGCGGAGGCAGCGGGTCCGGACGACGCCGCCCACGGGGGACCAGCGTCGGCTGAGGCCTGAGCACGGTCTCGACGCCGGTCGCCGGAACGGGGCGACCCCGGCATGACCTGGCAGGCTGGAACGGGCGTCAGGTGGAACGGGCTGCAGGCGGAGCGGGCTGCAGGCGGAGCGGGCTGCAGGTGGAACGGGCTGCAGGTGGAACGGGCTGCAGGTGGAACGGGCTGCAGGTGGAACGGGCTGCAGGTGGAACGGGCTGCAGGCGGAGCGGGCGCCAGGCTGGGACGGGCGCCAGGCAGGAACAGGCGACGGCATGGAACGGACGACCTAGTGGCGAGAGTGACGCTCTATACCAAGGCGGGCTGTCACCTGTGCGACGATGCGCGGGCCACGATCGAGGCTGTGTGTGGCGATCTCGGTGTGGACTGGGCGGAGATCGACATCACCAGCGACGACGAGCTCTACCAGCGCTGGTGGGAGCAAATTCCCGTCACCCTCGTCGACGGCCGCCAGCACGACTTCTGGCGCGTCGACGAGGCCCGACTCCGCGCCGCACTCGCCTGACCTCGGCTGGGCTCGATCTCTGACGTCGGCTGGGCTCGATCTCTGACGTCGGCTGGGCTCGATCTCTGACGTCGGCTGGGCTCGATCTCTGACCTCGGCTGGGCTCGATCTCTGACCTCGGCTGGCCTCGGCCTCTGACCTCGGCTTGGCCCGACCTCTGTTGACCATGGTCGCGGCAGTCGTCGTTACGGAGGCCGGTTCATGATCAACAGGCAGAAATGGGGGCCTTCCGTCCCGGAAAACCCCCATTTCTGCCTCCTGATCATGAACCCATGCTCCTCGAGCATCAGCTAGCCCGCGCGCTCGATTTTGTTCGCACGTTCACAAAGTCCTAGGCTGGGCAGTGCAATCGGGCTGGCGCCGGCCGGGGCAGTCCCGATCAGCCGGGGCGTCGCCCCGTCGTCGCGGCGCCCGCCGACCACAGGAGTGAAGTGAGTTCGCCTCGTCCCCCTCGTCCACACGGCACCGGGGCCCGCCCGAGCCGTGGGATACCCGATGCAACCGTCGCCCGGCTTCCGGTCTACCTGCGCGCCCTCACCGCACTCGCCGACCGTGGCATCGCGACCGCATCCAGTGAGGAGCTCGCCCGGGCCGCCGGCGTCAACTCCGCGAAGCTGCGCAAGGACCTTTCCTACCTGGGTTCGTACGGCACTCGCGGGGTGGGGTACGACGTGGAGTACCTCCGCTACCAGATCGCCCGCGAGATCGGGCTCACCCAGGACTGGCCGGTCGTGATCGTCGGGATCGGGAACCTCGGTCACGCCCTCGCCAACTACTCAGGCTTCGCCTCCCGTGGGTTCGGGATCGTCGGACTGCTCGACGCGGACCCCGCGCGGGTGGGAGAGCGGATCGGCGAGCACGTCGTCAAGGCGTACAACGAGCTGGAGTCGGTCGTCCAGGACTACGGCGTCGCGATCGGCGTGATCGCCACGCCGGCCACCGCGGCCCAGGAGGTGTGCGACCGGATGGTCGCGGCGGGGATCACGAGCGTGCTCAACTTCGCACCGACGGTGCTCACCGTCCCGCCCGGTGTGGACGTACGCAAGGTCGACCTGTCCACCGAGCTGCAGATCCTCGCCTACCACGAGCAACGCAAGGCCCTGTCGACGCCGGGACGCCTCGCGCGGATCGACGGCGTACCGCTGGACAACGGGCGGGCCCCCAGCCAGGGTGTGTCCGCTGCCGAACGCTCCACTCTGCCGACCGACGCAACGACCGGCCTCGCGGCAACCGGTAAACGTACGGGGGACAACGAACAACCGCCCGAGAACGAACTCTCTGCCGAGAGGGGACCCCTCATCCCATGAGCATCCTTGTCGTCGGCCTCTCCCACCGGAGCACACCCGTAGCCCTCCTGGAACGGGTGGTCCCGGCGCCGGAGCTGCTCGACAAGCTCCTCGCCGACGCGGTCGCGTGTCAGCACATCGCCGCGGCGGCGGTGCTGTCCACCTGCAACCGGATCGAGGTCTACGCCGAGGTCGAGCGGTTCCACGGTGGCGTGGAGGAGCTGGCGGAGCTCCTCGCCCGGCACGCGGACCTGTCGGCCGCTGACCTCACCCCCCACCTGTACGTACGTTATGAGGACGGTGCGGTCAGCCACCTGTTCTCCGTCGTGTGCGGGCTGGACTCGATGGTGGTCGGCGAGACTCAGATCCTCGGCCAGGTGAAGGCCGCGCTGCGCTCCGCGCAGGATGCCGAGACGATCGGCTCGACCCTGAACACCGTCTTCCAGCACGCCCTCCGCGTGGGCAAGCGTGCGCAGACCGAGACCGACCTCGGCCGGGCGGGGCGGTCCGTGGTGACCGCGGCGCTCGACCAGGCCGCCCAGGTGCTCGCGGATCTCAGCCGGCGCCGGGCGCTGGTGGTCGGTGCCGGTTCGATGGCCGCGTTGGCGGCGACCACGCTCTATCGCGACTACGACGCTCGCGTCGTGGTCGCCAACCGTACCCCCGAACGCGCCCATCGGCTCGCCGGCAACGTCGCGGGCCAGGCGGTCGGCATGGGTGAGATCGCCGCCGAGCTCGCGGCCGCCGACATCGTGGTCTCCTGCACCGGAGCGGTGGGCACGGTGCTGCCCGCCGACGCGCTCCGCGCCGCACTCGCGGAGCGGCCAGGACGGCCTCTTGTCGTGTGCGACCTTGCGATGCCGCGCGACGTCGAGCCCGCCGTCGCCGACCTGCCCGGGGTCACGCTCGTCGACCTGGCCGGCCTCGCCGGTACGCAGGCGGGAGCCGGAAGCCCCGTTGACGTCGATGCCGTACGCGCGATCGTCGCGGCCGAGGTCGCGGAGTTCGTCACGAACCGGCGCGCGACGGCGGTCACACCCACTGTCGTGGCGTTGCGGAGCATGGCCGCGGACGTGGTCGAGAGCGAGCTGCGGCGGCTGGCGCTGCGGATGCCCGACCTCGACGACACCGCGCGTTCCGAGGTCGCCTGGGCCGTACGCCGAGTGGTCGACAAGCTCCTGCACGTCCCGACGATCCGGGTGAAGGAACTCGCCGAGCGTACGGTCGAGACGTCCTACACCGAGGCGCTGCGGGAGCTCTTCGCCCTCGACTCCGCAGCCGTGGAGGCGTTCACCAGTGCGGAGCCGGTCGAGCCGGCCGAGGTCACCGAGCACTCAGCGTCTGCCGGGACCGCCACCTCTGCCGGGACCGCTGCGTCTGCTGAGGCGGCCGCGCCCGCCGGGACCGCCGCGTCGGTCGAGGCAGGCGCGTCCCAGGACGAGCAGGGGACGCCATGACGGCCCTCCGGATCGGGACCCGGCGCAGCGCGCTGGCGCTGGCGCAGACCCGCACGATCGCAGCCGCGTTGGAGCGGACGGGTGTCGCCGCGACGCTGGTGGAGGTCACCACCGACGGCGACCGCGATCGCACGAGCCTGCTCAGCCGGATCGGCGGTCAGGGTGTCTTCGTCGGCGCCCTGCGCGATGCGCTGCTGCGGGGCGAGATCGACGTCGCCGTCCACTCGCTGAAGGACCTGCCGACGCAGTCGATCGGCGAGATCGCGATGGCCGCCGTACCCACCCGGGAAGACCCCCGTGACGCACTCGTCGCGCGCGACGGGCTGACGCTCGCGACACTGCCGCCTGGTGCCCGCGTCGGCACCGGCTCGCCCCGCCGCCTCGCCCTGCTCCGATCGAGCGGCAAGGATGACCTCGAGCTGGTGGAGATCCGGGGGAACGTCGACACCCGGATCGGCAAGGTACGTAGTGGCGAGCTCGACGCCGTCGTTCTCGCTCGCGCCGGTCTCACCCGGCTCGGCCGCGCCCACGAGATCACCGAAACGTTCGACCCGACCGAGTTCGTCCCGGCCCCCGGGCAGGGCGCACTCGCGGTCGAGTGCCGGAACGCCGACGAGGATGTGGTGCGCGTCCTCGCCGGTCTCGACGACCCGCGCACCCGGGCCGCGGTGACGGCCGAGCGCGCAGTGCTGGCAGCACTGGGTGCGGGCTGCAGCGCGCCCATGGGAGCATTCGCCGACACCATCGCCGGGGCGGACGGAGACAACCTCTCCCTCCACGCCGTCGTGGCGGCCGTCGACGGCTCCGCAACCGTCCGACTGTCCACATCGGGGCCTCGGGAAGAAGCGGAGGAGCTCGGGCGTGCCCTTGCGGCCGCTCTGCTCACCGAGGGTGCCAACCGTTTGATCGAGGAACGCGTCACGTGACCGCGAAGAAGCAGACCACAAAGAAAACTCAGAGGGCCCAGGGGGTCGATCCGGTGGGCAAGCAGGGCCAGGGCTCGGTGTCGTTCGTAGGTGTCGGGCCGGGTGATCCGGCGCTCGTCACTGGGCGGGCCAAGGAGCTGCTCGGGCGGGCGGATGTCGTCGCTGGTGAGCTGGAAGCGCTTGACGCGCTTGTCACGGCTCATGTCAGCTCCGACGCCGAACGCATCGAGCTGACCGAGCACGCCGTGACTCCGGCGGAGGCCGGCCGCGTGCTGGCCAAACACGCCAAGGACGGCAAGCACGTCGTACGCATGTACGCCGGTGACCCGTTTCTCGACGGGCACGCGGCCGAGCACGTGGCGGCGTTCGTACGCCATCATGTGCCGTTCGAGGTGACGCCGGGCCTGCCGATCGCGACTGCCGTACCCACCTATGCGGGCACGCCGCTCACGACGGCGAAGGTCCGGGAGGCACGGGTCGTCGACGTCACGGCCGGCGAGCCGGACTGGGAGCTGTTCGCGGAGGGCTCGGCGACATTGGTCCTCACCGGAGTCACCGAGGGACTCAAGGACATCGCCGGGCTGCTGATGAAAGCCGGCCGCGACGCGTCGACGCCGGTGTCGGTGACGACGAGCGGTACGACGACGGACCAGCGGACCGTCGAGGCGACCCTGGAGACCCTCGCGTCAGAGGTGAAGGCGTCCCGGTTGGTCGGTCCGTTCGTCATGGTGGTTGGCTCGGCGGTGGCGCTTCGCGACAAGCTGTCGTGGTTCGAGACGAAGCCGCTGTTCGGGTGGCGGGTGCTGGTGCCGCGCACACGCGAGCAGGCCGGCGTGTTGTCGAAGCTGCTCCGCCAGTACGGCGCGGTGCCCGAGGAAGTGCCGACCATCTCCGTGGAGCCGCCGCGCAATCCGCAGCAGCTCGACCGCGCCATCACCGGACTCGTCACGGGTCGCTACCAGTGGGTGGCGTTCACGTCGGTCAACGCCGTCCGCGCGGTGCGGGAGAAGTTCGAGGAGTACGGCCTGGACGCCCGGGCGTTCGCCGGCCTGAAGATCGCCGCGGTGGGGGACAAGACCGCCGAGTCGATCCAGGCGTGGGGCATCAAGCCCGACCTGGTGCCGACTGGCGAGCACTCAGCCCGTGGGCTGGTCGAGGAGTGGCCGCCCTACGACCGGGTGCTCGACCCGATCAACCGGGTCTTCCTGCCGCGGGCCGACATCGCGACCGAGACGTTGGTCGCGGGCCTGGTCGAGCTGGGCTGGGAAGTCGACGACGTGACGGCGTACCGGACTGTGCGTGCGGCGCCTCCGCCGGCACCGATCCGGGAGGCGATCAAGACCGGGAAGTTCGACGCGGTGGCGTTCACGTCGAGCTCGACGGTACGCAACCTGGTCGGCATCGCCGGCAAGCCGCACGCCACCACGGTGATCGCGGCGATCGGCTCGCAGACCGCGGCGACGGCCGGCGAACACGGCCTCCGGGTCGATGTGAAGCCGGAACAGCCGTCGATCGAGGCTCTGGCCGAGGCGCTTGCGGAGTTCGGTGCCGCGCGCCGAGCGGCGCAGATCGAGGCCGGTGACCCGGTGACGAAGCCGTCCGAGCGCAAGTCCGGAGCCCGCCGCCGGCCCAAGTAGTGCACGTAGCGGCGCGACCCGGCTCGGCGCGGCGCGGCGCGGCCCGGCCCGGCGCGGCCCGGCTCGGCTCGGACGAAGACGAGCAGAGCTTGTCTGGGCCGGGACAACGCGCCCGCTATCGCCGCAAATGACCACGCTGCCCATGCCTGTGGAACCCGGGCGCGGTGTCGATGCCTCTCCGGTTGCCACAGGCATGGGCCGCGTGGTCATTTGCGGGCCGACGTCTGACACATTGGACGAAACAGACGGGCGCTAGCCTCGTAGGTATGGGATTCCCCGAGATCCGTCCGCGGCGGCTTCGTACGACCCCCGCGATGCGTCGGCTGGTCGCCGAGACCGACGTCGATCCGCGGTCGCTGATCCTGCCGCTCTTCGTCCGTGAGGGTGCGGTCGAACCGATGCCGATCCCGTCGATGCCGGGCGTCGTTCAACACACGCTCGACACTCTGCGCAAGACCGCCGTCGAGGCGGTCGAAGCCGGCGTCGGTGGGCTGATGCTGTTTGCCGTTCCCGAACGCAAGGACGCCATCGGCAGCGGCGCGACCGACCCGAGCGGCATCCTCAACGTCGCGATCCGCGAGCTCGCAGCCGAGGTGGGTGGCGCCACCGTCGTGATGGCCGACCTCTGCCTCGATGAGTTCACCGACCACGGCCACTGCGGGGTGCTCACGCCGGACGGTCAGGTCGACAACGACGCCACCCTCGAACGCTACGCCGAGATGGCTCTTGCCCAGGCCGCCGCCGGGGTCCACCTGGTGGGTCCGAGCGGCATGATGGACGGCCAGGTCGGCGCGATCCGTTCTGCTCTCGACGACGCCGGCCACACAGACGTCGGCGTGCTGGCCTACACCGCGAAGTACGCCTCGGCGTTCTTCGGCCCGTTCCGCGATGCCGTCGAGTCGAGCCTGCAGGGTGACCGCAAGACCTACCAGCAGGATCCGGCCAACGCCGTCGAGGCGTTGCGCGAGGCCGCGCTCGATGTCGCCGAGGGCGCCGACATGCTGATCGTCAAGCCGGCGTTGGGATACCTCGACGTCGTACGCCGGGTGAAGGACGCGGTGCAGGTTCCGGTCGCTGCATACAACGTCTCCGGCGAATACTCCATGGTCGAGGCGGCGGCCGCCCAGGGCTGGATCGAGCGGGAGCGGGCGATCCTCGAGATCCTCACCTCGATCCGGCGCGCCGGCGCCGACGTCGTGCTGACGTACTGGGCCGTCGAGGCCGCCCGCCTGCTGCGTCGGGTGTAGTGGGCCGATGGCGCGGGGCATGCCCGAGCGGCTCGTCCGGGCGTACTTTGACGGTTGGCTCGCCGCCGACCGCGACGCGATTCTCGCCACCCTCCACCCCGCGTGCGTGGTGATCGAGTCGTACGGGCCTGTCTACCGTGGCATCGACCAGGTGGCCCGGTGGATCGATGGGTGGCTCGCCCCCGGCAACCGGGTCACCCGGTGGGACATCACTGCGCTCGACGCCACGAGCGACGCCTGTTTCGCCGAGTGGGACTTCCAGTGCCGCTACGACGGTGAGCTCGGCGGCTTCGAGGGCGCCACCGTCGCCCGCCGGAGCGGCGACAAGCTCGCGTATCTGAGGGAGTACGCCATCACGGCGCCCCGCTATGACTGGCAGGGGTAGCCGGTCGGCGCCCCGAGAATGACCACGCTGCCCATGCGTGTGGACCTTCGAACGGTGTCGACACCTGTTCCGGCTCCTACAGGCGTACTCAGCGTGGTCATTCTCCGCGGCTGCACCGGGAAGAGCCGGGAAGAGCCGGGAAGAGCCGTGAAGCCGAGCTGACGCCGCTCCGCCGACGTGGAGTGGGTCCGCACGGGTGACGTGCGAGGAGCCGGTGCGGCTGCATGGAGAAGTTTGGTGCGGCTGATCGGACGGGGCCGGTTGCGGTTGACGCGAACGGGCTAGGTGCGGTTGACGCGGAGGAGTCCTACCCCGGACATGGAGGGGCCGCCACGGCGCCCGGTCGGGGGGGAGGTAACCAGGCGCCGCGGCGGCCGAGGAGGCCCGGCGCGCCCGGGGGGGTGAGGGCGCCGAGCCAGTCGCGGGACCGCGGCCGTGTGGCCTTACGGACTACGAAAGGCGTTTTTGGGTGTGGTCGAGCTCGTCGACGAATTCGAGGTTGACATAGGTCGATCCGTCATCGAGACGATAGCGGCTGGTGGGCCGACAACGTAATACGGCCGCACGCTGCACCGCCGGTGCCCTTCAGCGGTCCCCCGTGTCATCCTGACCTCCCGTAGCTCACGACTCACCATACGTCGCGGCCACGCCTCTTTGAACCCCGAACCCATCGCCGATTCAACGACGGGAACGGCGAGTGGTTACGGCCGAGATCACATACGGGTCGACGCCCTTGTCGGCGAAATTTTCGGAGGAGAGACAATGACGCGGTGACCGAGCCTCGTACCCCTGTCCCGGGCGCCACTGCCCCAGCTGAAACCCCAGCTCAGACCGCACAGGAGCCGCTCACGTCGCGGTCGTTGTTCGAGCGCGCACAGGCAGTCACGCCCGGGGGTGTCAACTCCCCGGTGCGCGCGTTTCGGGCCGTCGGCGGCACCCCGAGGTTCATCACCCGGGCGTACGGCCCCTATCTGGTGGATGCCGACGGGCGTGAGTACGTCGACCTCGTGGGCTCGTGGGGGCCGATGATTCTCGGCCACGCACACCCGGAGGTGGTCGAGGCGGTGACCGCGGCTGTGGCTGCCGGCACGTCGTACGGCACGCCGACCGTGCCCGAGGTGGAACTCGCGGAGGAGATCGTGAGTCGTACGCCGGTCGAGTCGGTGCGGTTCGTGTCCTCAGGAACCGAGGCCACCATGTCGGCGATCCGGTTGGCGCGAGGCGTGACGAACCGCACCAAGATCGTGAAGTTCGCGGGCTGCTACCACGGCCATGTCGACGCACTCCTCGCTTCGGCGGGTTCGGGTGTCGCGACCTTCGGCCTCCCTGACACACCCGGTGTCACGCAGGCGCAGGCCGCGGACACCGTCGTCGTTCCGTACAACGACCGTGCGGCCGTGCGTGCGGTGTTCGCCGAGCACGGCGACGAGATCGCGGCCCTCATCACCGAGGCGGCGCCGGGCAACATGGGAGCGGTTCCACCCGAGGAAGGCTTCAATGCCTTCCTCGCCGAGACCTGCCGCGGACACGGGGCCCTGTTCATCTCCGACGAGGTGATGACGGGCTTCCGGGTCAGCCGGTCCGGTTGGTACGGAATCGACGGTGTGACACCCGACTTGATGACGTTCGGAAAGGTCATGGGTGGTGGCTTCCCGGCCGCGGCGTTCGGCGGCAGGGCGGACTACATGGCGCAGTTGGCGCCGGCCGGCCCGATCTACCAGGCGGGCACGCTGTCCGGCAACCCGGTGGCGACGACGGCCGGTCTCACCACGCTCCGGCTCGCGACCCCTGACGTCTACACCCGGCTGGACGACACCGCCGCCGCCGTGGGCGAGATCGTCGGCACCGCCCTTGCCAAGGAAGGCGTTCCGCACCTCGTGCAGTACGCCGGAAATCTCTTCAGTGTCTTCTTCGTCGACCCGGACGAGTTGCCCCGGGTGCGCAACTTCGCGGAGGTCCGCAGCCAGGCGGCGTACCGGTTCCCCGCGTTCTTCCACGCGATGCTCGAGGGTGGCGTCCATCTGCCGCCGAGTGTCTTCGAGGCGTGGTTCGTGAGCGCCGCGCACGACGCCACCGCTCTCGACCGGATCGCGGCCGCGGCACCGGTGGCCGCCCGCGCGGCGGCGGCTGCCCAAGCCCCTGAGAAGTAGCTGGACCAGCCAGCTTGAGAAGTAAGAGCCGCCCGAGAACCAGCTGTCCGAGGAACCACGAGCCGACCAAGAAGAACGGGTGGGAGCGCCGGTGACGCCACCACGTACGCTCGTCCATGTGCTGCGGCATGGCGAGGTGGACAATCCAGGCAAGGTTCTCTACGGCCGGTTGCCGGGCTACCGGCTGTCCGAACTGGGCCGGAAGATGGCCAAGCGGGTGGCGGACACGCTCGCCGGCAGAGACGTCGTACATCTCCGGTCGTCTCCGCTGGAACGCGCACAGGAGACGACCGAGCCGCTGGCCGCGGAGTTCGGGCTGTCCGTCACGGTTGACGATCGGCTGATCGAGGCGGCCAACGTCTTCGAGGGCCGGACGTTCGGCGTCGGTGACGGCTCGTTGCGCCGACCGTCGTCCTGGCGGCATTTGCGCAATCCGTTCCAGCCGTCGTGGGGCGAACCGTACCGCGCGATCGTCGTACGCATGCTGGGTGCGTTGGGCGATGCCCGGCGGGCGGCGGAAGGGCATGAAGCGGTGCTGGTCTCCCACCAGCTGCCGATCTGGACACTGCGGTCTTATGTCGAGGGACGCCGGCTCTGGCACGATCCTCGCAAGCGTCAATGCACCCTTGCCAGTCTCACGACCTTCACCTATGACGCAGATCGGCTTGTGTCCGTTGACTATTCCGAGCCGGCGGCCGACCTGTTGCCAGTGACCGCCACGCCGCGGAAGTTCGTCGCGGGGGCATGAGAGTGTTGCGTTACCCAGCCCGCGTCCGCACGGCCTTGCTCCGGCTGTGCCCCTCACGGAAGGCAATCGGTCCGGCGGTGCCTGTCCTGGCCCGGATCGTCGCCGCGGCCATCGGGCTGGTTCTGCTGGTGGGCTGCACAGGTGGCGGGAGTGACGACGGCACCGGTGGCGGTTCCGCAAACGCCAACGCCCGGTTCGTCTCCGGCAGTGGGACGGTCACCACCATCCCGCCGGCAGAGCGTCAACCCGCGCCTGCCCTCGCCGGAAAGACCCTGTCCGGCAAGCGGATCAGCCTCGCCGACTTCGACGGCAAGGTCGTCGTGCTCAACGTCTGGGGCTCGTGGTGCGCGCCGTGCCGGAAGGAGGCGCCGGATCTCGTGGCGGCGGCGAGGACGCTGAAGCCCACCGGCGTGGAGTTCCTGGGCGTCAACACCCGCGACAACGACCCGGGACCGGCGCGTGCGTTCGTGCGGACGTTCAAGGTGACGTATCCGAGCGTCTACGACCCGAACGGCGAACAGCTGTTGGGGTTCCGTGAGACGTTGCCACCCAGCGCGATCCCGTCGACGCTCGTGATCGACCGTCAAGGCCGGGTTGCGGCCCGCGTCCTCGGCACCCTCAGCCAGCGGACCCTGGAACAGCTCGCCACCGATGTCGAGGAGTCCGGGTGAATCCCGCCACCGTCGTTTCCGTCGGGGCTTCCGGGTTCAGTATGGGACCAGTGGCCGGGTCGGTAGGTGACGGCTTCGCCAACGTCGCGATGAACGGCTCGCTCATGCTGGCGATCCCGGTGGCGCTGCTTGCCGGGTTGGTGTCGTTCCTCTCCCCGTGCGTGTTGCCGTTGGTGCCGGGCTACCTGTCCTATGTCACCGGTCTCTCCGGCGCCGACCTCGCCTCAGGTGCGCGCGGACGGATGGCAACTGGGGCGCTGCTCTTCGTTGCTGGGTTCGCGATCGTGTTCGTGTCGGCGGGTGCGTTGTTCGGAGCGTTGGGGACGTTCCTGGCCGGCAACGCCGGTGTGCTGACGGCGGTGCTCGGTGTGGTCACGATCGTGCTCGGGTTGGCCTTCCTGGGGCTCGTCCCTTGGCTGCAGCGGGACTGGCGAGTCCATAGTGTGCCAGCCGTCGGGCTCGGCGCGGCACCCTTGCTGGGCGTGCTGTTCGGCCTGGGATGGACGCCGTGTATCGGGCCGACGCTCGGTGTCGTCGCGACGCTGGCGGTCAACGAGGCGACCGCCGGCAGGGGTGCCTTGCTCATGGCTGCGTACGCGGCCGGGCTCGGGGTGCCGTTCGTCCTGGTGGCCGTGGGGTTCCGCCGGTTGCTCGGTGGACTGTCGTTCGTCCGCCGGCACCATGTCTGGGTGACCCGCGCCGGCGGTGCGTTGCTCGTCGTCGTCGGACTGCTGATGGTCACCGGGGCCTGGAACGGCGTGATCGGGCCGATGCGGCAGTGGATCAGCGACTTCTCGACGGTGCTGTGAGGTTGGCCCGTGGAGGATGCGGCCATGCGTGGGACGGAGCGGAGGTGAGGCGCGGATGACGCAGACGCAGGTGCGAGACGAGACGGCGCGCAATGACGCTCCGCCGCCGCTGCGTCCCTTCGAGCTGTCCCGGTGGGCATGGCGGCAGCTGACGTCCATGCGTACCGCCTTGTTGTTGCTCTTCCTGCTGGCGCTCGCGTCGATACCGGGCTCGATCATCCCGCAGCGGCAGGTGAACCCGGTCGCGGTCGCGGACTTCGTGCGTGCCAACCCCGGACTGTCCCGATGGTACGAACGCTTCGAGCTGTTCGACGTCTTCGGGTCGGCGTGGTTCGCCGCGATCTATCTTCTGCTGTTGGTGTCGTTGCTGGGATGCGTGATCCCGCGGGCAGCGCTGCACTGGCGGGTGGTGCGGTCGCGACCGCCGGGGGCTCCGCGCCATCTCGACCGGCTGCCGGAGCATCGCAGCTGGACAACCAGCGGGGCGCCCGACGACGTGCTCGCCGCAGCCGCGAAGGAGCTTCGTGGGTTGCGCTATCGCGTCGACCGCGGCGCCGACTCGGTGGCGGCCGAGCGAGGGTACCTGCGCGAAGTGGGCAACCTGGTCTTCCACGTCGCGATCGTGGTGGTCCTGGTCGGTGTCGCGGTCGGCAGTCTCTTCGGCTTCCGCGGGACCGCACTGGTGGTGGTCGGAAACGGTTTTGCCAACACGGTGACGCAGTACGACGGCTACCAGAGTGGCGGACTCTTCCGGGACAACCAGCTGCCGCCGTTCGCTCTGACCGTCGACGACTTCCGGGTGCGCTTCGAGACGCGGGGCGAACAGCGCGGCTCGGTCCGGGCGTTCAACGCCGCCCTCACCTACACCGAGCGGCCGGGGGCGCCGAAGCAGTCGTACGACCTGAGTGTCAACCATCCGTTGCGGGTCGACGGTGCACAGATTCACCTGATCGGGCACGGCTACGCACCGCGGTTCACCGTGCGCGACGGTAACGGCGAGGTGGCGTTCTCCGGCCCGGTGCCGTTCCTGCCGCAGGACGGGCGGTTCACCTCGACCGGGGTCGTGAAGGTGCCCGACGCCCGGCCCGAGCAGCTCGGCTTCCAGGGCTTCTTCCTTCCGACGGCGGTGGTGGACCCGCAACGCGGCCCGGTGTCGGCGTTCCCGGATGCGCTGCGGCCGTCGGTGTTCCTCACGGCGTACAGGGGAGACCTCGGACTGGACTCTGGCGTGCCGCAGTCGGTCTATCGGCTCGAGACCAGGACGTTGACGCAGTTCCGGTCGGCGCCCGGTGAGCCCTTCCGGCTGGCGCTGACGCCCGGCGAGCGGGCGGAGCTGCCGGATGGGGCGGGCAGCATCACGTTCGACGGGTACGCCCGCTGGGTCAACCTGCAGGTCAGCCGTAACCCCGGCGAGCCGGTCGCGCTGGTGGGCGCGGTGCTCGCCCTCGGCGGCTTGCTACTATCCCTTGTAGTACGTCGCCGCCGGGTCTGGGTCCGGTTGACCGAGGACGGCGGGCGTACGGTGGTCGCGGTCGCCGGGCTGGATCGAGCCGAACCAGGCCTGGGGTCGCGCGGAGCCGGCGCTGCCGGTGCGGGGGGCGACGGCGCGGACGGTCGAAGGGCCGTCAGCGACGGCGGCGCCGACAGTGGGGGCACCGCCAGCGACCTCGCGATCGAGATCGACAAGCTCGCCGCCGGACTTCAGGCTCGCGCGGCACCGGTCAGGGAGGAGCAGGAGTGAGCGCGCTCGCTGCTTTGTCGGACAACCTCGTCCACTCGGCGACAGTCGTCCTCGCGCTGGCGATGGTGGCGCACGCGGCGGAGTGGGCGTTCCTTCGCGAACGCCGTACGGCACCGGACGCCGCGACCAGCCGCTCCGGGGCAAAGCGCCGCGCGGCCGAGTCCTCGGGCGCCGCCCTCGCGACGGAGACCGACGCCAGGGGCGGCGACACCGTTGTTGCGGTGCTCGAACGCCCGGACGCTGGTCGCTCTGGCGAGGGTCCTGGTCCCGCTCACGCCGGTCCCGCCGACACCGGTCCCGCTCACGCTCATGCTGGCGGTGGAGACGGAGCGGCGGGCGCTCAGTCGCTCCGTACGGCGATGTTCCACCGGATCGGCCTCGCGCTCACCATCCTCGGCACGATCCTGCTGGGTGGGGGCGTGGTGTCGCGCGGCGTGGCGGCGGAGCGGGTTCCGTGGAGCAACCTGTACGAGTTCGCGATCACCGGCAGCCTGGTCATCGCCGTCACCTACCTCGTGACGCTGCGGCGGCTCCGGATCGGGTTCCTCGCCCTTCCGCTGGTGGGGTTCCTCCTGGTCGTGCTCGGCATCGCCATCACCGTTCTCTACCTCCCGGTCTCGGGCCTCATCCCCGCGCTCCAGTCGTACTGGCTGGTCATCCACGTCTCCGCGGCGGTCACCGCGACCGGCGTACTCACCCTCGGCGCGGTGGCGAGTGTGCTGCAGATCGTCAAGGCCAGGCAGGAACGCAGGGGAGGGGGCGGCTATGTCGCGCAGCTTCCCCCGGCGGCCACGATCGAGCGGACGGCGTACCGTCTGAACGCCTTCGCGTTCCCGGTCTGGACGTTCGCCCTCATCGCCGGCGCCATCTGGGCCGCCGCGGCGTGGGGACGCTACTGGGGCTGGGACCCCAAGGAAACCTGGATGTTCATCACCTGGGTCTGCTACGCCGCCTACCTGCACGCCCGGTCGACGGCCGGCTGGCGGAGCCGCGCGTCGTGGATCGCGCTCGTGGCGTACGCCGCCCTGCTCTTCAACCTGATCGGCGTCAACTTCCTGATCAGCGGCTTCCACTCCTACACAGGCAAGTAGCGGTTCGCATCGCCGTCGCCGTCGCCGTCGCCGTTGCTGGCGCGGGGGGAGCGGACGCGGCCGACGCTACGTCTTTCCACCCGCGAACGCAGGGTAGAGCGGGAGCGGATCGACGACCTGCCAGGCACGCCGGGCGGCGGCACGGGCTGGATCGGCGAGGCGGCTGCGCAGGGCCGCAAGCTCCGGTTGACGGTCCGCCGCGTCGGCGAGTTCGGCCAACCGCTGCAGGAAGATCTGCCGGCGCGAGCCGAAGGTGAAGTCGTACGCATCCCAGTGGGACCGGTCGGCGCCGGTGGGTTCCAGGGCGGCCTCGAGATGCCAACTGGCGTTGAGCAGCGCCCAGAACGCCGCGCACGCGTTGAGGGCGGTGTGGAAGTCGGCGTCGGAGGTCGCCCGCCCACCCGCCGCCAGCCGGTCGCGGTAGCGCTGCACGAGGTCCTCGGCGAGGTCCGGCAGGAGCCGTCGTACGCACCAGCAGGTCGGCATCGTCGTGCGCAGGTAGGCCACGTCGAGCAGGGCGTGCCGGGCGTCGGCGAACTCCACGTCGAACAACCGCAGCCTGCCGTGCTCGTCGACCCGGTTGTTGTCGGGGCAGCAGTCGTTGAGGCTGAACGCCCGCCACGGTCCCGGATCGTCCAGGATCGCGTCGATCCACGCGATCGCCGCGGCGACGTCGCCGTCGAGGTCGATGGTCGGATCGAGGGTGCCGAGTGGTGTCGTCAAATCGCCGAGGCACTTGGCCGCCGAGAAGCCGTGATGCGCCGGGGCCGTTGTGCCGAGGCGGGCGCGGAGGTCGTCGTAGGCCTCGGTGCGTCCGAAGGTCGCCAGGTGGACCTCCGCCAGCGCGTCGACATATCCGTCCAGTCCGGCACGCGCCTGCTCGGCCGAGGTCCCCAGCAGGAGGTTGGCGAGGCTCGGCCCGGCGCCGAGGTCCTCAATCACCACGAAACCCAGCGCGGCATCACCGCCGTAGAACGCGGGTACGGCCGTGCACGGCGTGGGCAGGGACGACAGGAACTCCAGGCCGGCCCATTCGTTCCACAGTCTTGCTGCCGGGCCGTAGGGATCCGCGTCGTCCTTGTCGAACTCGTCGTTGTCACCGCGGTGGGCCATCTTCACGACGGCGCTGGCGAGCGGCGATCCGTCGTCGAGCAGAACCCGGGCGACGAACGCATGGCCGTCATGGTTGAGGATCTGCTGGCCGACCACCGCGGCGGTTTTGCCGACATGTCGGCTGAGAAGCTCGGCGGCGCGGGTGCACACCTTCTCCGGAAGGGTCGGCCGCGCGACATGCTCGCCAGTCATCCGGTGAGAGTAGAGCGCCCGACCCGAGGTGTCACCTGTGATCCGTGGTCAGCCCGCCGGGTCGCTCGGGTCGCTCCTGTCCTCGCGAGGGTCCAGGTCGCGCTCGCGGCGTTCGAGATCGGCCTGCCACTGCCGCAGGCGTTCGTCCTCGGCCTCGAGGCGGCGTTCCTTGAGGCGGCTGAGGAACTCGGGATTGTCATCGGGCGCGACCATGGTCGGCGACGTCGGCCGCGACTGCGAGCCCGCCCGTGGTCGGCCGGCGAGGAGCCAGCCGAGCGGACCGAGGAACGGTACGCAGACGATGACAAGCGCCCAGAGCGGGCGCGGCATGGTGCGCACGTCCTCGCGGCGGCTCTGCACCAGGTCGACCAGGCAGAAGACCACCAGGACGATGGCGACCAGGACCGGCAGCACTCGGGGCACCCGGAACCCTCCTCACATGCGGCGTACGACAATGCCTGCGCACGAGCGTAGCCGCCATCCCGCGGTGGGGTGAACCTGTCCAGCGCGCCGCCCTGCGGCGCGGCCGGTAGCGTCACGACATGGGCGAAAGACAGGATTTGGTGGGGCTTGCCGAGGTTCGTGCCGCCGCCGAGCGGATCGATGGCAGGGTCGTCCGGACCCCCCTGGTGCCGGCGCCCTGGGCCGACCGCGACCCCACCCGGCCGCTCTGGCTGAAGCCGGAGAACCTCCAGGTCATCGGGGCGTTCAAGATCCGCGGCGCGCTCAACGCGGTCGGCACGCTTGCCGAGGCGGAGCGGGCGCGGGGGATCGTCACGCACTCGTCGGGCAACCACGCCCAGGCGGTGGCGATGGCGGCGCGGCTCTTCGGGGCCAGGGCGTACGTCGTCATGCCCGACACCAGTCCGCCGGTCAAGGTCGCAGCGACCCGGGCGCTCGGCGGAGAGGTGATCCTCGTGCCCCCCGCCGAGCGGGAGTCACGGGTGGCGGAGCTGGTGGCCGCGCACGGGTATGCGTACGTTCCCCCGTTCGACGATCCGCGGATCATCGCCGGGCAGGCCACGATCGGGCTGGAGATCATGGCGGACCTGCCCGAGGTCGCCACGGTGCTCGTGCCGGTCGGTGGCGGTGGTCTCGTGTCCGGCATAGCGACCGCGGTCAAGGCGCTCCGGCCGGACGCGCGAGTCGTGGCGTGCGAACCTGAGCTGGCCGGCGACCTGGCCGAGAGCATGCGGGTGGGCGAGCGGCGGACATGGCCGGTCGAACGTACGTACCGGACGATCGCCGACGCACTCCGCGTCTGCGTCGGTGAGCTCGCCTGGGAGCACGTCCGCGCGCGGGTCGACGGTGTGCTCACGGTGTCCGACGACGCGATCAGGGCGGCGGTCGGGGCCCTGGCGGTGCGGTCCCGGCTGGTCGCGGAACCAGGTGGTGCGGTGGCCACCGCGGCCTACCTCGCGCATGCCGCGGATCTGCCGGCCGGCCCGGTTGTCGCGGTCGTGTCGGGAGGCAACATCGAACCGAGTCTGCTCGCGGAGCTGGTCGGCGCCGTGGGTACCGGCTGATCGCCGGCCCGGGACCTCGGTGGACCGGGGATCGGCGCCGGCCGCGGTGCGCCTGTGGAACGGGGCCCTCAGCGGGCGCGATGAGCGGCTGACGTACGCTGCGACTGTCGTGCGTACCTTCCTCGTCTACACACTTCTCCGGCTCGCCATCTTCGCGGCGTGCTTCGGGATCCTCTACCTGCTCTTCGGCAGCGAGACCTCACCGTGGTTGGTCGCGCTTCCGGCCCTGCTGTTCACGTCCGGATTGTCCTGGTTGCTGCTGCGACGGCAGGGAGTCGAGGCGGGGCGGGCGCTCTCCGGCGGGATCCGTTCGGTGCGGGGACGCATCGATGCCGCCACCCGCAAGGAAGACATCGACTGAGCCCGTCTCGAAGCGCCGCGCGGGATCAGCGGGAGCGGTCGACGGCGCCGAGGAGTCGGCGGGTGAGGGCGTCGCGGTCGGAGAGAAGTTCGTCGCAGGCGGTTCGCATGCGGTACGCAGGTCCGCACCTTTTGGAGGTGCCGCGCCACTTCGATCCCGTCCATGCGGCGGCTGGTCGAGGTCGGTCGGCTGGGTGATCTCGCCGGAGGTGAGGTCGACGCCTAAGAGGTTCGTCCGGTTGCCACGGTCGGAGCCGAAGAGCAGCTTCCGCCCGTCGTCGTACCACCCCGGGTTGGTGAAGTAGGGGTGATGGCTGTGGCCCTTGTGGTGGGTGAGCTGGCGCACCTCGACGCCGGTCTCGTTGTCGGTGAACGTCCGCCATTCGGCCGGGAAGGTGTCGCCGCGTGCCACCGGAGCTCCCATCGCTCGAGGGGGTCGGGTCGCATTCCTACGCTCGTGCGTACGAAAGCCGCCGCCTTCATCCTCGGCTGCGGGCGGACGAATCGGGCGAGGGCTTTCCGGAAGCGGCCCGGAGCACCTGGGCTCGACGGTTTGGCGGGGTGGCGACGGGTTGGCGGGGTGGCGACGGCGTGGCTGACGCGCCGCAGGCATGCTCAGCGTGGTCATTTGCTGGAGTCCCGGCGGGCACCGGCCCCGGGGTTAGCCTGCTGACATGTCATGTTTCGGCGTACGGACGGCGAAGCGCCCGCCGCCCGACCGCGCCTGGGTCGCCGAGGCGATCCGCCGGGTAGAGGCCGACGCCAACCGCAGCGCCGACACGCACCTCCACGTGTTCCCGCTGCCGCCGGAGTGGGGCATCGAGCTCTATCTCAAGGACGAGTCGGTCCATCCCACCGGCAGCCTCAAGCACCGGCTGGCGCGGTCACTGTTCCTCTACGCGCTCGCGAGCGGCTGGATCGGGGAGGGGACGACCGTCATCGAGGCGTCGAGCGGCTCGACCGCCGTGAGCGAGGCGTACTTCGCCCGCCTTCTGGGGCTGCCGTTCGTGGCGGTGATGCCGGCGTGGACGAGCCCGGAGAAGATCGCCCTGATCGAGTTCCAGGGTGGGCGCTGCCACCTGATCGACGACCCGCGCGGGATCGACGCCGAGTCGCGCCGGCTCGCCGACGAGTGCGGCGGCCACTTCATGGACCAGTTCACCTACGCCGAACGCGCCACCGACTGGCGGGGCAACAACAACATCGCCGAGAGCATCTTCGAGCAGCTGAGCGCGGAACCGCACCCCATCCCTCGGTGGATCGTCGTCGGGGCGGGCACGGGTGGCACGAGCGCGACGATCGGGCGGTACGTGCGGTATCGCCGCTACGCCACCCAGGTCTGCGTCGTCGACCCGGACGGCTCGGCGTTCTTCCGCGGCTGGTGTGAGGACGACCCGTCGTGCACGGCGGAGGGGTCGCGGATCGAGGGGATCGGGCGGCCGCGAGTGGAATCCTCGTTCGTGGCCGATGTGGTGGACACGATGATGCGGGTACCCGACGCGGCGTCGCTTGCGGCGATGCGGTATCTCGCGGCGGTGACGGGGCGGCGGGCGGGCGGGTCGACGGGCACGAACCTGTGGGGCGCGCTGGCGCTGGTCGCGCGGATGCTCCGGGACGGGGACCGCGGCAGTGTGGTGACGCTGATCTGCGACGGCGGGGACCGCTACGCGCACACGTACTACGACGACTCGTGGGTGGCGCGGCAGGGCCTCGACCTCGAGCCGTACGCCAAGGTCTTGGAGAGGTTCGGCGCCACGGGCGAGTGGATGACGCCGTAGGCGATGTGCCGTGCGGGTTGGGTAGCTGTGCGGGTCGGGTAGCTGTGCGGGTGGGCTCTCCGGTGGGCGGGCAGGGGCAGCTGTGCGTCGCCGGGGGCGGGTTGCGGCGCCGAGGTCTCCCAGACGCTCCGCTCCGGTGTCCCCACCGCCGGTTATCCCGGCGCTCCTCGGGGTACCGATCGTTTATGAACGACAATCCCCGTCACGACCCCGAAGGCACCGACAGGTGGACGAAGGAGGACGCGACCCCCGGCGAGGATCCGCGCGAGATCGACCGCGAACAGATCAATCCGGAGTACGTTCGCCGCCTCCAGGAGCATCGGGCCGTCACCCACGCCGACGAGGAGACCGACGCTGCGGACGAGATGGGGACCAGCGCGACCACTCACGACCCGACGGAGCGCGACTGAGCCTGCATCGTCTCAACGGCGGGAGCTGCGCCTTCCGCGCGGGGCTGCCTCCCTGTTCCGACGCCCATGATCATGAAGAAATCGGGCCCATGCGCGCATCTCTTGTGTCTTGAGATCGGTGACATCTATGTCTTGGGCTCTACGTACGCAAATCCTTCATGATCACGATCATGATCACGGGGTGTTGGCGGACAGGGCGAGAGCCAGGGTGAGCAGGAGGGCGAAGACGAGTTCGGCGAGACCGGTGTCACGCAGGACTGCCACCAGGTCCCGCCCGCTGGTCCCGCGGAGGACCTGACGGAGGGGCCGCCGCGCCAGTCCCAGCGCCAGCAGGGCGAGAAGTGCCCACGGTGTCGTGGTGAGCGCGAGAACGACGACGACGGCGTACGCCACGACGTGCAGGCCGGCGTACAGCAGTCGGGTCCGGCGGTCACCGAGCACCACCGCGAGCGTGCGTTTCCCGCTCGCGGCGTCGGTCGGGATGTCGCGCAGGTTGTTCGCGACCAGGATCGCGCACGTGAGTGACCCGATCGCGATCGCTCCGCCGACCGCCGGCCAGGTGACGCGGAGCGTTTGGACGTACGCCGTGCCGACCACCGCCATCAGCCCGAAGAACACGAAGACGCTGACCTCGCCGAGCGCGTGGTAGCCGTACGGGCGTCGGCCGCCGGTGTAGAACCACGCCGCCCCGATCGCCACCGCGCCGAGGGCGAGGAGCCACCACGCGGTCGTGAGGGCGAGTACGAGTCCGCAGACTGCCGCCACCGCGAAGCAGGCGTACGCCGCTGCCTTGACCGCAGCCGGTGCCGCCGCTCCGGAGCCGACGAGGCGTTGTGGGCCGACCCGGTGGTCGTCGGTGCCGCGGATCCCGTCGGAGTAGTCGTTGGCGTAGTTCGAGCCCACCTGCAGCGCGAGAGCCACCGCCAGGGCGAGAACCGCCTTCCAGCCAACGAACGAACCCGCCGCCGCGGCCGCTCCGGAGCCGACGAGGACTGGCGCGACGGATGCCGGGAGGGTACGCAGTCGTGCGCCTTCGAGCCACTGAGCGGGGGTCGCCACGAGGAGCGAGTCTCTCAGCCGATCTGTGCCTCTCCCCTCCCGGGTCAGAGAGCGCTGGTCGAGATCCGCTGCCTGCATGAAATTGTCGAATAAGGTATGTTCATGCAGATGTCGCACGAGATCACCTCGATGGCCGAACTCCGGCGCAGTTGTTCAGGCGACGGACTGCTGCTGTGGGCGAGCCAGGGCCTGCCACCGGGACGGCCAGGTCGACGGCCAGGTCACGGCGTGCGGCGGGTGCGTGCCTGGCGGCGCGGTGACGCCGTCGCGGTCGCGGCCCCCTTCCTTTCCTGCCGGGACCGGCTCGCGATCCACGGCCCGGCCGACCAGGTGGCCCCGCTCGTCCGTGACGTACTGGCTGAGGTCGGCACGACGTTCCGGCTGATCGGTTCGGAGGATCTCGTGGCCGCGGTCGCCGACCGGATCGACGAGCTCGCTCTCCTTCGTACGTTCGGCTGGATGGAGACCGACCGCCCGGCGATCCGGACGGCGGGCGGCAGCCGGCAACCGGCCGAGGTCGCGCGGTGGCTCGACTGGTCGTGGTCCGCACCGGTCGCCGAACTCCTGGCCGAGACCTATCCGGGCTCGTACGCCCGACCGGGGCTCGCGGGGGTACGCCGATGGGCGGGTGCGGTCCCGTCCGACGGCATCCTCGCCGCTGTCGCGGCCGATGCGTGGTCGGCGCCGGACGTGGGCTACATCGCCGGAGTCGTCGTGCGTACGCAGCTGCAGGGGCAGGGATACGCGGCCGCTGCGTTCCGACTGGTGCTCGACACACTCGTCGCCGAGCACGGCAGGGCCGCCCTGATGGTCGCCGCCGAGAACGCGCCAGCGGTGCGGCTGTATCGCCAATGCGGTCTGAGCTGGCGATCCCTCGCCGCGGCCGGCGTGGTGTCCGGTCACAGCGTCATCCGAGGCGACCGCGCCCCCGTCGCCGAGAGGATCAGCGACCAGGCGTGTATGACAGGCTCGGGCACGTGAAACTCCAGGCGTTCGACGTCGATCTCCGCGACCGCTACCTGCGCCACCTCGGCTTCGCGGCCGGTGAGCTGCCCGGACCACCCTCGTCCGCGCTGCTCCGGCGGCTGCACCACGCGCAGCTCGACCGGGTGCCGTACGAGAACCTCGAGATCCAGCTCGGCCGGCCGACGACGATCGACCCGCGGGAGTCGGCGAATCGGATCGTCACCGGACGAGGCGGCTACTGCTACCACCTGAACGGTTCCTTCGCGGCCCTCCTGCTGAGCCTGGGGTTCGACGTCGCGTTGGCGCGAGGCGCGCCCATCGACCCGAGCGTGGACCCACCGGCGTGGGGCGCGCACATGGTGCTCCTGGTCAGGATCGGCTCCGAGACGTGGATCCCCGACGTCGGCCTCGGGGACGGATACCGCGACCCCATCCCGCTGGTGGCGGGAGGCCCGCTGGTGCAGGGGCCGTTCGCGTACCGGCTCGAGCAGGTGGGTGGGCCGTTCTGGCGGTTCCACCATGATCCGCACGCGTCGATCGCGGGGTTCGACTTCGACGTGACGCCGGTTCCGCTCGGGGCCTTCGCGGCGATGCACCGGTACCTGTCGACGTCGCCGGAGTCGTCGTTCGTCCAGAAGCTCGTCGTCCAACGTCGGTGGGCTGAACATGCGCTGACGCTGCGGGGTTGCGTACTGACCCGGGCTGATTCCGGCGGGCGGTCGAGCCGGGATGTCGTGAAGGAGCGGGAGTGGACGGCGCTGCTGCACGAGGAGTTCGGGCTTCGGCTGTCCGACGTCGACGAGGACGTGCGGCGTGCGTTGTGGACGCGGGTGCGAACGGCCCACGAGGCATGGGACCGCGCCGGCCGCCAGTGATGCCGCATCGCGGTCATCATGACAGCACAACGCCGACAGCTATGATGCTGGCATGCGTACGACGGTCACTCTGGACGACGACGTCGCGGCCGGACTGCGACAATTCGCCCGGGAGCATGGCATTTCGTTCAAGGAAGCGGTCAATGCTGCCGTGCGTCGTGGGCTTGCTCCGCGACAGCGCTCGCAGGAGCCCTACGAGCTGCCGTCCTTCGCCCTCGAGGTCCGACCTGGGATCAACCTCGACAAGGCAGGAGCCCTCGCTTCCGACCTCGAAGACGAGGCGATTTTCGCCAAGCTCGAGCTACGCAAATGAAGCTCGTCGACATCAACGTGTTGATCTATGCGATCGACAAGGCGTCGCCGCAGCATGAGCGCGCTCGCCACTGGCTGGGGGCAGAGCTCAACGGTGCCGACGTCCTGGGGTTACCGTGGCTCGTCCTGCTGGGATTCGTACGACTTGTCACGAAGCCGCAGGTGTTCGCACACCCGCTCCCGGTCGAGACGGCGATGGACCTGGTCGATGGTTGGCTCCAGCGGGAGAACGTAGTCATTCCGCAGCCCGGCTCGCGGCACGCCACCATCCTGCGTGGTCTGCTCGACGACCTGGGAACTGGTGGAAACCTCGTTTCCGATGCACACCTTGCCGCGCTCGCCATCGAGCACGGCTTCGAGCTGTGCTCGTGCGATGCGGATTTCAGCAGATTCTCAGGGCTGCGGTGGCGGGACCCGTTGCGGGACAGGTGACCCGCGCCGGCCGCCCGTGACGCGTGTGAGGCCGCGTCGCCAGGAAGCGTTCCATGATCATGAAGGAAAACGGGGCCCATGTGCCGAAAGACCTTCACGATCACGATCACGATCATGATCACGGGAGCAGGGCGGCGCGGTCGAGCTTCCCGGACGGGAGCAGGGGGAGAGCGTCGACGACGATGACCTCGCGAGGGGCGTACGCCCGGGGATGCCTCGCCGCCACCACGGCCCGGACGTCGGCGAGCGAGGGAGGCGTGGCGCCGGGACGCAGGACGACGTACGCCACCACCCGCGTACCCCACTCGGGATCCGGCAGCCCGACCGCGGCGACCTCGGCGATGCCGGGCACGGACGCGACGGCCCGCTCGACCGCGAGCAAGGGCACGTTGACACCGCCCGAGACCACCACGTCGTCGAGCCGGCCGAGAATCTCGAGCCGGCCGTCACCGCCCCACCGGCCCAGGTCATCGCTCAGGTGCCAGCCGTCGGCCAGAGCTGCGGCCGTGAGGTCGGGACGCAGCCGGTAGCCCGCGAACACCACCGGTCCGCCGATCCGCACCCGCCCATGTCCCCCAGCCGCCAGCGAGAGGTCGACCCGCACACCGTCGAGCGGGCGCCCGTCATAGACGCAGCCGCCGCAGGTCTCGGTCATCCCGTACGTCGTCACCACCCGCACCCCAGCGTCCCGCGCCCGCTGCAGCAGGGCAGGCGCACTCGCCGCACCGCCGAGGAGGACCGCGTCGTAGGTCCGGAGCGCGTCGACCGCCACGGGACCCGCGTCGAGCAGGCGTACCAGCTGGGTCGGCACCAACGCGGTGTAGCGCCGGACCGAACCCACTGCCGGCAGCGCGGCCGTCGCAGCACGGAAGGCCTCCGGCGTGAACCGCCCCACCAGCGGGACAGGCATTGTCCCCGCGGCCAGCGACCGCACCAGTACCTGGAGACCCGCGATCCGGCTGACCGGCAACGCGAGCGTCCACACACCCGGACCACCCAACCGCTCCAGCGTTGCCCGCGCCGAGTGCAACAACGCCGACGCGGGCAGCAGCACGCCCTTCGGCTCCCCGGTGGAACCCGACGTCGGTAGGACGACCGCGATGTCGTCGCGTTCGAGGGGTTCGTCCGTGCGAAGCATCGAACGGATCTGTTCCACGCCGCCACAGGCCGACACCGGGGCGACGGCCGGGCCGCCGCCCGCCAGCGCCGCCGCGAGGGCGTCCTGCAGGTGGGTTACGGACGCGCCGCTCCGGGCCGCGTCGCCCACATCGCCCGCCTCGTCGACGACGACCAGCCGGAATCCGATCTTGGAAATCACAGGGCTAGGCTACGAGCCACTCCCGTGACACTCCGTCACAGGTTTCGCGGAGCCGTCCGGCGCGACAGATGCGCGACAGATACGGAGGGTACGTTTCATGATCATCCGTGGAGACGGCGCCATCCACGTCTTCGCGGTGGCGATGCGCGCGAAGTTCCGCGGAATCGACGTACGCGAGGGGCTCCTGGTCCAGGGCCCGGGAGGTTGGGCCGAGTTCAGCCCGTTCTGGGACTACGACCACGCGACCTGCGTTCCGTGGCTGCGCGCGGCGCGTGAGGCGGCCTACGACATCTGGCCGAAGCCGCTCCGCGACCGGATCCCGGTCAACTGCACGGTTCCCGCGGTCGATCCCGCCCGTGCGCGGGCGGTGGTGGCCGCCAGCAACGGCTGCCGGACCGCGAAGGTCAAGGTCGCCGAGCCCGGCCAGACCGAACACGACGACCTCGCCCGGGTCGAGGCTGTCCGCGAGGCGCTGGGTCCGGACGGCCACATCCGCGTCGACGCCAACGGTGCCTGGGATGTCGACACGGCCGTCACCATGATCGGACGCCTGGACAAGGAGGCGCGCGGGCTGGAGTACGTCGAGCAGCCGTGCGCCAGCGTCGAGGACCTCGCGAAAGTACGCCGGAAGGTCGGCGTACCCATCGCCGCCGACGAGTCGATCCGCCGCGCCGAGGACCCCTACCGGGTAGCCCGACTGGACGCCGCCGACGTCGCCGTCCTCAAGGTGCAGCCGCTGGGAGGGATCCGGGCCGCCCTTCGGATCGTCGAGCAGATCGGGCTCCCGGTCGTGGTGTCGAGCGCGCTGGAGACGTCGATCGGACTCGCCACCGGCGTGGCGCTGGCGGCGGCGCTGCCGGATCTCCCGTACGCCTGCGGACTGGCCACGACGCAGCTGTTGTGCGCCGACGTGGTGGCGGACTCGTTCGTACCGGTCGACGGTGAGCTTTCGGTCGTGCGCCCCGTACCCGATCCTGACCTGCTCGGAGCCGTAGCCGCCGACGCCACGACCCACGCCCGATGGATCGACCGGCTGGCCGCCGTGGAGGCCCTGGCATGAACCCCTCCACCGCGCTCGCTCGGGTATTCGTCGACGAGCTCTGGCGCAGTGGGGTCCGCGAGGCTGTGCTGGCACCGGGTTCGCGCAACGCGCCGCTCGCGTTTGCGTTCCACGCCTCCGACGCCAGGGAGCAGATCCGCCTGCACGTCCGCATCGACGAGCGGGCAGCCGGCTACCTCGCGCTCGGCCTCGCGAAGGTGAGCCGCCGGCCCGTGCCCGTCGTGTGTACGTCGGGAACCGCCGCCGCCAACCTGCATCCGGCGGTGCTGGAGGCGCATCACTCCGGTGTTCCGCTGGTCGTCCTCACCGCCGACCGGCCGGTGGAGCTGCGTGGCGTCGGGGCGAACCAGACGACCGACCAGGTGAAGCTCTACGGCTCGGCGGTCCGGATGTTCCACGAGGTCGGGGCACCGGAACTCCGGCCCGGCCAGAATGCGTACTGGCGCGGGCTCGTGGCGCGTGCCCTCGCCGTCGCCCGCGGCTTTCGCGACCGCGACCCGGGGCCGGTCCACCTCAACCTGGCGTTCCGGGAGCCGCTCGTCCCGGATCCGGGCGATGATGCGACTGCGGCCGATCCGGGCGCCGTCGCCGACTGGCCGGAGTCCCTGGAAGGGCGGGCGAACGGTGGTCGTTGGACCCGGATCGAACGCCTCGCCACCGAACAGATCGCCTGGCTCGAACGCGGCCCGCGCACCGTCGTCGTCGCCGGTGACGGTGCCGACGCCCAGGCCCGCTGGCTCGCCGAGACCGCCGGGTGGCCCCTGCTCGCCGAACCCACCAGCGGCGCCCGCTCCGGACCGAACGCCCTCGGCCCGTACCGCCTGCTGCTCGACGCGGGCACCCCACTGAACCAGGCGATCGAGCGCGTTGTCGTCTACGGTTGGCCGACCCTCTCCAGGGCGGTGACGAAGCTCATCACCCGTGATGACGTGATGCTCGTCGTGGCCGGCCGGCGTCCGGCGTGGCCGGATCCTGGCCACCAGGCGTACCGCGTCAGCGCGGCGGTCGCCCTCGAAGGCACCGTCGACGGGGCCGGACGTCGCGAGCCGGACGACTGGCTGACGGCGTGGCTCTCCGCCGACCAGTGCGCACGGGTCGCGGTGGAGGAGGTACTCGCCCGGGAGCCGGCCTTCAGTGGCCTGCACGTGGCCCGCGACGTCGCCGCCGCGGTGCCCGGAGGCGGACTGTTGGTGGCCGGGTCGTCCAGCCCGGTCCGCGACCTCGACCTGGCGGGCGCGCCGTGGACGAACCGGCTGGTGGACGAGGGAGGCCGGATCGCGCATCGGGACCACCGGAAGGTGATCGGCAACCGGGGGCTCGCCGGCATCGACGGAACGCTGTCGACGGCGATCGGTGCGGCGCTCGTGCACCGGACCGGACCCGCGTACGCGATCGTGGGGGACCTGACGTTCCTGCATGACGCGAACGCGCTCGTGCGAGGGTCGTACGAAGCACGCCCCGACCTCACCATCGTGGTGGTGAACGATGACGGCGGCGGCATCTTCACCACCCTCGAGCAGGGGCAGCCGGCCTACGCGGATGCGTTCGAGCGGGTCTTCGGCACCCCGCACGGCGTGGACCTGGAGGCGCTCGCCGACGCGACGCGCACGCCGTACACGCTGGTGCGGACCCGGCGCGAGCTCCAGGCCGCGATGTCGCGGTCGCGGGGCCTGCGGATCGTGGAGGTACGCACGGACCGGTCCCGGACCCGCGACCTGCACACCCGCCTCGCCCAGGCCGTCCGGACGTCCGTCGCCAGCCTCCGCTGAATCCCGCCCCGCCTCTCCGCCCGCCTCGCTGGCTCCGCTGGCTTCGCCGGCTACGCCGACGAAGAACCTGGTTGATCGACACCGCGATCCCAGGTCATGCTTCGGCGTATGCGCTGCGAGACGACATCGGACCCTGGAGAGTTCTGGGCGGCCGCCTCCGAGTTCCTCAGTGCCGATCCGGTCCTCAACAGCGTGATCATCACCAATGTCCTCGGCCGGCGGTCAGGTGCGGTGACCGATCCCGCGCCCGCGACCTACCTCACCGTCCTCGACGACACCGGCGCGGTCGTCGGGGCAGCCATGCGTACGCCTCCGTTCGCGGTGACTGTCTCCTCGCTGCCGCCTGGCGCTGCGGAGTTGGCCGTCGACGCGCTGTTGGCGGCCTGCCCCGACGCGTCGGGAGTGATCGGGCCGTCGGCCACCGCCACGGCCTGCGCGACGGAGTGGGAACGCCGGACCGACGAGATCGTGACGGTACGGATGCAGCAGCGCATCTACCGGCTGGACGTCGTACGCCCGCCGGTGCAGCCGACCGGGTCGATGCGCCGCGCGACCAAGGCGGACATCGACCTGATCGCCGCGTGGGGAGAGGCGTTCCACCTCGAGGTGGAGGCCGGGTCGGTGGGGGCTGGTCCGGCGGAGGCCGGTCCGGCGGAGCGACACGCGGTCGGGCCGCTTTCGGAGGAAGAACGAGCGCTGGAGCGACGCCGGGCCGAGCTGCGGGTGGGCGAGCGACGTGCATACCTGTGGGAGAACGGCGGCGAACCGGTGTCGTACGTCGGTGCCACCAACCCCGCAGGCGGCGTCGTCCGGGTCGCGCCGGTCTACACGCCGCCGGACAAGCGCGGTCGTGGCTATGCGAGTGCACTCGTCGCCGGTGTCAGCCAGGCCGCGCTCGACGCCGGCGCGACTGCGTGCTCGCTCTACACCGACCTCGCCAACCCCACGTCGAACAAGATCTACGCCGCGGTCGGCTATCGCCCGGTCTGTGACGTGACCAACTACCGCTTCGGCGATCGATAGACAGGCCCTGGTCTGCCATCCGTTCATCGCCACGCGGCGGCCATGATCATGAAGGAAAATCGGCGCATACGTACGAAAAACCCCTCATGATCACGATCATGATCACGGGACAGGCGGCGGTTCGTGAGTGGGGCAGGCTAGGCTTGGCGAGGCTGACTCACCGACAACGGAGGCCCTCCGACCGATGGATGATTGAGCGACGCGGGCACCTGTCCGTCTCCCGCACTCCGGGAGAACCCCTGCGGCCACACGCAGGTGGCTTGACAGGAAGTCCGCCGACGCCTGGCCGCCTCAGCCCTGGCTCGGATCCGCGTGTACCAGACCATCGCGTCGATCCGGCCGCGTCGCCTTCCGGAGTCGCTCCGCATGTCTTCTCTCGTCGTACGCGATGTTCAGCTGCACCTTGGACCGCAACTCGTCCTTGACGCCATCTCCGCCAGCATCGCACCCGGCGCCCGGGTCGCTGTTGTCGGACCCAACGGCGTCGGCAAGACGACCCTGCTGCGGATCATGGCGGGCGAGCTCGCGCCCGACACCGGTTCGGTCGTACGCCAGCCGGCCGCTGCCACCGTCGGCCTCCTTCCCCAGGAGCGGGACGCGCGCCAGGGCGAAACCGTCCACCGCTACCTCGCCCGGCGGACGGGCGTCGCCGACGCCGAAGCCGAGCTCACCGCGGCCACCACCGCACTCGCCGCGGGCGAACGAGGATCCGACGACAGGTACGCCCTCGCCCTCGACCGCTACCTCGCCCTGGGTGCCGCGGACCTCGACACAAGAGCGCCGGCGGTCCTCACCGAACTCGGGCTCGACCCCGACCGGTTCGACGATCCCGTCACCGCCCTCTCCGGCGGGCAGCTGGCGAGGCTGGCGCTGGCGTCGGTGCTGCTCGCCCGCTTCGACGTACTCCTCCTCGACGAGCCCACCAACGACCTCGACCTGGCCGGCCTTGCCCAGCTCGAGGACTTCCTGAGCCGCCGGCAGGGTGGCCTCGTCGTCGTGTCCCATGACCGGACGTTCCTCGAGCGGATCGCGACCGACGTTCTGGAGATCGACGAGTTCACCCGCCAGGGCCACCTCTACGGCGGCGGGTTCGCGGCGTACGTCGAAGAACGCGAACGCGCCCGCACCCAGGCCCAGGAGGCATACGAGAAGTACACCGCCCAGCGTGACAACCTGCTCGACGAGGCGCGCCGGAAACAGGAGTGGGCCCGGGCCGGGGCCGCCAGCGCACAACGCCGACCACGTGACAACGACAAGTACGTCAAGCACTTTCACGTCCAGAAGAGCCAAGCGACCGGCGCCGGCGCGGCCCGCGCGCTCAAGGCCGCCGAGCGGCTGGAGGTCGTCGAGGAACCGCGGACGCCGTGGGAGCTGCGGCTCACCCTCGACCAGCAGACCCGCAGCGGCGATCGGGTGGCTGAACTCGCGGGCGTGGTCGTCGAGCGGGGCGCGTTCCGGCTGGGTCCGGTCGACCTCGACGTCCGCTACGGTGACCGGCTGCTGGTCGTCGGGCCGAACGGCGGCGGCAAGTCGACCCTCATCGCCGTCCTGCTGGGCACCCTCGCGCCGACCATCGGCGAACGCAGCCTGGGCCGAGGCGTGGTCGTCGGCGAGATCGACCAGGTGCGGCGGGGAGTGGCGGCCGATGCCGGCCTGCTCGACGCATTCCGCCAGGCGGCCGGCGGGCTTGACGAGACCGAGGCGCGGAGCCTGCTGGCGAAGTTCGGTCTGGGGGCCGACGACGTTCTGCGTGAGACCGGATCACTCTCGCCCGGCGAGCGGACCCGCGCCGACCTCGCGCTTCTCGCGGCCCGGCAGGCCAACCTGCTCGTGCTCGACGAGCCGACCAACCACCTCGACCTGCCGGCCGTCGAGCAGTTGGAACAGGCGTTGACGGCGTACGACGGAACCCTCCTCGTCGCCACCCACGACCGGCATCTCGCGGAGACGATCGCGCCCACCCATATGGTCCGAGTCCAGGATGGGCAGGTTTCAGTGGAACGCAGGTGAGTAAACATTCGTTGGGGCCCGTAGTGTCGGTACGGACCCGGTGGCTCCGGACGCTCGGCGTTCAGGCAGGCTCGCGGGTGGAGTAGGACACGGGTCTGTCTGGGCGTGCCGCGTCCGGATCAGGAGCGACAGGATCAGCGCGCAACGCAAGGAGGCCCGCATGCACCTGCCCGACATCAGTGGCGCAGTCCACGACGTCGCGCATACGGTCAAACCCAAGCTTCGCGGGTGGTTGCACGCCGGCACGTTCCCGCTGGCGGTGGCGTCCGGAATCGTCATCGTGCTGCTCGCGCCGACGGCCAAGGCGAAGATCGCGTCGGCCATCTTCGCGGTGACGGCGGCGCTGTTGTTCGGGGTGAGTGCCCTCTACCACCGCGGCCACTGGTCGCCGCGCGCTCTCGCGATCCTGCGGCGGCTCGACCATGCCAACATCTTCCTGATCATCGCGGGCACCTACACGCCGTTCACGTTGCTGCTGCTGGACCGCCCGAGTGCCCAGCTGCTGCTGACGCTGGTGTGGGCCGGCGCGCTGGTCGGCGTGGCGTTCCGGGTGCTGTGGCTTGGCGCGCCGCGCTGGCTCTACGTACCCGTCTACGTCGCGCTCGGCTGGGCGGCGGCGTTCTGGCTGCCGGCCTTCTTCTCCCGCGGCAACGCCGCGATTGTCACGATGATCGTCGTGGGTGGTCTGCTCTACTCGGCGGGCGCCATCATCTATGCCACCAAGAAACCGAACCCGTCGCCGCGTTGGTTCGGGTTCCATGAGGTGTTCCACGCCTGCACGATCGCGGCGTTCATCGTGCACTACGTCGGGATCTCGCTGACGGTCTACACCTTCGCGGCATAGGGAGTACGCGTCTGCCGCGGCACCCGAGCGCCCGTCCACGCGTCCATGACCGCGTGCTCTCGAGCGCACGGGTGCGACCGACACGGGATCGGATCGCGCTCGCTGGTGTCTGGGCGCTGATCATCGGCTGACCACCTGTGTCACGCTGTGCGCCATGCCGGACTGGACCTACCATCCCCTGCGTACGATCGCCGCCTCACTGGGACTGCGGCGGTCGCAGCGTGCGGCCCTTCGGGGCCTGGCGACGCTGACGACGCTGCCGGGTGGCGCCTGGCTGGTCGCGAGGATGGTCGACCGCAGGCCGCCACCGCCGGACATGGCCGGACGGCTGGGCGCCGTTGTCCCACCAGAAGTGGCTCGGGACGCCCTCAGAGCGCTGCCAGTGTTGGGCGCGGACGTGATCGAGATCGGCTCGGTCGGTCCAGACGACCTGCCGGTGGTACGCCGTGCCGTGGCGGATGCGACGTCTCCCCACCGCTGTCGAGTGTTCGTGCGTACGTCCGAAGCGGAGGTCGCGTCGGCCCTGGCGCCGCAGGTCGACCGCATCCTCACCGGAGACGTCTGCACCGGCGATGTCGGCATCGTGGACGTCGGGACCGTGGACGTGGGCATCGGCGACGTGGGCGCCGTGGACGTCGGGACCGTGGACGCGGGCATCGGCGACGTCCGGACCGGTGATGACCCCGAGGTGCGCCATCTCGCCGATCCGTCCGTCCCGGCCGCCGTCGAGGCGCTGGCGGACCGGACGACGACAGTGCTCGCCACGCCCGCTGTCCTCCTCGCCGCCGGGCCTGGCTGGTTCCAGCGGGTGATCGAGGCGGCGACCTCCACCCGGCCGGCTCCTGGGCTGCGCGACATCCCGCTCGATCCTCGGCGGTGGCCGGCCTGGTGGTGGGGCCTGCTCGTCGGGATGGGCATGATCGGCGCCGGGCTCGGCGCGGCGGCGATCACGCTCGGCCCGGTGCTGCTGTGGTACGACCGCGACTTTCTCGGCGCGGACCGTACGCACCTGCATGCCATCAACCACCACCTGGTGTCGTTCCTCCAGCACGACCGGATCACCATGGCCGGCACGATGGTGGCGATCGGAGCGTTGTACGTGGGCCTTGCCGCGGGCGGCATCCGCAAGGGCTGGCCGTGGGCCCGCAACGCCTACCTCGCCTCAGGTCTGGTCGGGTTCCCCACGTTGTTCTACTTCCTGGCGTTCGGATTCGTGGAGCCGCTGCACACGGCCGTCACCGTGGTGCTGTTCCCGATGTTCCTGCTCGCGACCTGGCGGCGCCCGCCGGAACCCAGATGGAGGCTGCTTCCGGACGGTCCCGAGCGGCTTCGGCGCCGGGCGCTCGTCGGACAGCTCCTCCTGATCGTCACCGGATTCGGGCTCTTCGTCGGCGGCGCCACGGTGTCGGTCGTGGGTCTCACCACGGTGTTCGTCCCCACCGACCTGCAGTTCCTCCTCACCGATGCCCACGCTCTCCACGGTGAGAATCCCCGCCTGATGCCGTTCATCGCGCACGACCGGGCCGGCTTCGGCGGGGCGCTGATGGCGGCGGCTCTGGCGATCACGGCGTTGACCCTCTGGGGTTGGCGGCGCGGGGAGTCCTGGGTGTGGTGGTCGCTGGCGTGCGCCGGGACGGCCGGGTTCGCTCCCGCGGTCATCGTGCACTGGCTGATCGGCTACACCGACCTCTGGCACCTGGCACCGGTCTATCTCGGTATCGGTATGACGGTGGGCAGTCTTGTCCTCGCCCGACCGTTTCTGTGCGCCCGCCCGAACGCGGTGGGCGGCCGTGCTTGCGGGCCGGGGAGCTCGAGCGCGCTCCCGTCCGTTCGTACCTCCTCGACGTCTGGTCCGTTACCGTGACGGCGACCTGTCCGTCAGCGTGCGAGGAGCCACCGTGGAGTTCGCGACAGCACAACAGCGCGTGTGGGACAACAAGGTGGCCAAGGGGTTCAACGTCACCGACGTACCGCTGGAATTCTGTCTGCTCCAGGGGGAGGTCGCCGAGGCGTTCGACGCCTGGCGGCGCAAGGAGCCCCATCTCGGAGAGGAACTCGCCGACGTCGCCCTCTATCTCCTGTCGCTCGCCCGGATGACCGGAGTCGACCTGGGCGCGGAGGTGGAACGCAAGCTCGCCATCAATGCCCGTCGTAGGTACGAACGCGATGAACGCACCGGCACCCTGAACCGAGTCGTGGGAGAGGACCCGAGTGGGTGGGAGCGCTGACGGGCAGCGGCCAAGGTGGGGGAGCACTGAGGGGTGAAGACGACCGTGTGGGAGCGCTGACGGGCGACGGCCACGCTGTGAGCGATCGCGAGCGCGGGATCCTCGCCGACGTGGTGACCGCCTTCGGGTTGGGCGAGCTGTCGACCGTCGAACCCGTGACGACTGGCACGATGAACCGGAACTGGCGGGTAAGCACGCCGGCGGGTGTGTACGCGGTCAAGCAACTGCTCGACGTCGGAGCCGACCAGGCGAGGCGCCACCACGCGGCCACCTCCGCCCTTGCCGCCAAGGGCTTTCCAGTCCCGTGCCCGGCCGCCCTGGCCGGCGGCGACACACTGCTGGTACATCCGGCCGGCCTGTTCGCCGTCTCGGCCTGGGCCGCTGGGGTTCACCGCGCAGGCAGTGAGCTGGACCTGGCGCGGTGCGAGGCATTGGGGCGGGTGCTCGGTGACGTCCACGTCCTGCTTTCGTCCGTCCTGCCCGCCGCCCCGCCGCTCGTGCCGGCGGACACGAAGGATCCGGGCGTGGTGTGCGAGGCCATCGACCGGTACGTCGCCCTCATCGATGGCCGGCGGTCGCGCGGCGATGGTGACGACTTCGACGAACGTGCGCGCGGTCTCCTCCTGACCCGCCGCGCCTCGATCGAGGCGCAGGTGTGCCGCCGGCCGGATGACGCTGCGCGGGTTGGACCGGCAGGGTGGATCCACGGCGACTTCCAGCAGTACAACGTGCTCTGGGATGGTGGTCGTGTCTCGGCCGTCCTGGACTGGGACCGGATGAGGGTGGGCGTCCTTCCCAGCGAGGTGGTCCGCGCCGCGGTCTACATCTTCTCCCACGCTGACGGGCACGGCGTCGACCTGGATCGGGTGGCGGCGTTCGTGCGTGGGTATCGCGCGGTGGAACCGGTGGACGCGGCTGCGTTCGCCGACGCGGTGCACCGCTGGTGGTGGAACCAGCTCTGCGCACTGTGGCAACTCAGCCGGCACTACGAGCTCGGCGACCTGCGGTGCGATCGCTTCTTCTTCTCCGAATCGGCGCTCCTGTCGTGGTGGGAGCACCACGCCGACGACGTGCGTGACGCGTTCGCGAGCTAGCTCCTGACCGTCGTCTGGGCGGAGCCTCGCCCATGAACAAGAGGCTGGAAGAACTCGCGGTCCATCCCGGCCACCTCGGCGATCGCGCGGAGGAGTACGCCGTCGCCGACCGATGTCTGGCCCGCGACGAGCGCGTCGAGGGGCTGCGTTCCGAGTCCGGGTGCGTACGTGTCAAGCGCGGTTCGCTTCGCCTGGACGGAGGGCTCGGTGAACTGGAGTGCCACGAGGTCCTCCTCCCTCGCGCAGCCACGGATCCCGCCTTCGCCGAGTGGGCGGGTCGGCGTCAGCAGCGCCAGGCGTTCCCACGCGGCCCGAACATCCTTCGTGCGTACGCATCCACCCAGTGTCAACGGAATCTTGCGGCCCTCCGCCGCGAACAGGCCGAGCGCCTGGCGGACTGCTCGGTGACAGGTGATGTGGTCGGGGTGGCCCGTCACGCCGTCGTCGGAAACGGTGAGAACGACGTCGGGTGAGACCTCTGTCAAGGTCTGCTTGACACAGGCGACGATCGCGGCGATCGCGCCGGCCTCCGCCAACGCACCCGTCGACGGCTCCGCCGGCGTACCCGTCAAGGGCTCGGCCGACGAAGCCGCCAACGGGCCCGCCCGGGAACCCGGCACCGGCACGGGCCCGAGGTCCCGCCATCGCCGACCGCCGATGACGCCAGAGTCCTTGACTCCCAGGGCTTGGCAGGCGCGTGCGTATCGCGCGGCACCTCGGTCCGCGGCGGCGTCGATCGCGACCTGATCCGGCTCGCCGGCGGCGGCGCGTGCGGCCGCGACTCCGACGATGCCCGCTTCGCCCGCGGTGAGCGACACAAGGCGCACTGTGCAGCCGGCCGCTGCGTACGCCGCCAGCGTCGCGCCGGCGAAGAACGTCTCGTCATCGGGATGCGCGAACACACCGAGCACTCGGGTCTCCCGCCCGCGCGGCAGCGGAACTCCTCGAGCCCCGGTCGCCTTTGGTCTCGCCGTCATGCGTCGGCCGCGTCCGGGATGGCCGCGACCTCAGGCCTGGTGGTCATGAAGCTGAGCCCGGCACTTCCATGATCGTGCAGCTGACCACGGCACTGCCGTGATCATGAAGCGAGACCGGGTCGTGAAAGCAAAAGGGGCCATAGAACCCGAAAAGCTTCATCGTCACGATCATGATCACGAGTCGAGGGCGTCGCGGATGGGGACCAGCTTGGCTTGGGCCTCGGCGAGTTCGGCTTCGGGTACGGAGTCGGCCACGATGCCGCAGCCGGCGTAGAGGCGCAGCCGGGTCGGGTCGTCCGGATCCAGCTGGGCGCACCGCAAGGCGATGCCCCACTCGCCGTTCCCGGTCGCGTCCATCCACCCGACGGGACCCGCGTAGCGTCCGCGGTCCATGCGTTCGAGCTCGGCGATCAGCCGCAGCGCCACCGGCGTCGGCGTACCGCACACCGCCGCCGACGGATGGAGCGCGGCGGCGAGCTGCAGCGACGTCGAGGAGTCGGTGAGGACGCCGGCGAGATCGGTCGCGAGGTGCATGACGTTCGGCAGGTGCAGGACGAACGGCGACTCGGGCACGTTGACACTCGAACAGTGTGGCGCGAGCGCGTCAGCCACCGACCGAACGGCGTACTCGTGCTCCTCCAGATCCTTGCTCGACCGGGCCAGGGACGCCGCCAACGCCAGGTCGTGCGCGTCGTCGTCGCTTCGCCGGATCGTGCCGGCCAGCACCCGCGAGGTGACCAGGCCGTTGTCCAGGCGCACGAGCAGCTCGGGTGTCGCGCCGATCAGCCCGCGTACGGCGTAGGTCCAACACGCGGGATAGCGCTCGGCCAGCCGGCGCAAAGGCCACCGCAGGTCGAGCGGCTCCCCGGCGACGGCCAGAAGATCGCGGGCGAGAACTACTTTGTCGAGTTCGTGCGCACCGATCCGGCGGACGGCGTCGGCGACCGCGCCCACCCACTCGGTGCCGGTGAGCGCACCGTCGGCGAAGGCCACATCGCGCGGCGGGCGTGGTGGCGGAACCGCAGTGCCCAGGGTGTCCAGCGACGGTACGCCAGGAAGGGCCGGCTCGACGGTCACCGTCGTGAGCCAGGTCCGGCCGTTGCGGCGGCCGAGGAGGACCCGCGGAACGACCAGCGAGGACTCGCCAGGCTCGTCCGCGAACGCAAAGGACCCGAACGCCACCAGGCCCGTGCCCGGCACGCCCACCTCGTCGCGCACGGCGGCAGTCCCCACCACCGCCGACCACCAGCGCACCGCCACCTCGAACCGGTCGGGGCCGGAGACGTCCAGCCGGACCGCCTCGCCGTGCCCCACGAACCCGGCGCCCCGCCGCACCCACGCGGTCGCCTCGGTCGTGGCCAGGGTCTGCAGCAGATCGACCCGATCGTGGATCTCGGTCGTACGCACGACGAGCCGTGGAACGGCGTCGGCGGCGTTGTCTTCGCGGAGAACCGGCGATTGCGTCACGGCTCCACAGCGTAGAAGGTCGATCGGCACAGGCGTCGCGCTCGCCCCCAGGAGGTCGTGAGAGGTTGGACACGTGGCTCGCGCATCTCTGGCTAAATCCCCCCGTGACGTGGCGGCGATGTTCGACGACGTGGCCGAGCGGTACGACGTGACGAACGACATCCTGTCCCTCGGTCAGGACCGGCTCTGGCGACGGGCGGTCACGCGCGCCGTTGATCCGCGGCCGGGCGAGAGGGTACTCGACCTCGCCGCGGGGACGGGTACGTCGAGTGAACCGCTGGGCCGGGCCGGTGCCGCGCTCGTCGTCCCCTGCGACTTCTCGTGGGGGATGTCGGCGACGGGCAAACGCGCCCGGCCGGACCTGCCGTTCGTGGTCGGTGACGCGGTCCGGCTGCCGTTCGCGGATGCCAGCTTCGACGCGGTCACGATGTCGTTCGGGCTGCGCAATGTCGTCGACGTGACGGGCGGGCTGCGGGAGATGCTCCGCGTGACCCGTCCGGGTGGCCGGCTGGTGGTGTGCGAGTTCAGCCAGCCGGTGTGGAGGCCCTTTCGTACGGTCTATCTCGAGTACCTCATGCGGGCCGTGCCGGCGCTCGCCCGCAGGGTGTCGTCGGATCCGGAGTCCTACGTCTACCTCGCCGAGTCGATCCGGGCCTGGCCGGCGCAGGCGGATCTGGCGCAGACCTTCGCCGCGGCCGGCTGGGCGGGTGTGGAGTGGCGCAACCTCAGTGGCGGCATCGTCGCCCTCCACCGCGCCCGCCGCCCCTGACACGAAGATCATCGGTGGGAAGTGGGTCAGCGCGACGTGGATCGATCGCCCACTTCCCGCTGATGATCTTGGACGGTGAGCAGGTACGACGACCCACCCACCCGGGTTGTTGGAGGTTCGTCGGCGCAGATGTCGGCACAGATGCCGGTGAAGCTCCAACAACCTGGGTGGTCACGTCAGCGAGGGCGATAGGCGCTTGCCCGGTGGCGGATGTCGAGCACGGTCACGGTGTGCTTCGCCTCGTCGATCTCGTACAGGACGCGCCATTCCCGGCCCAGTCGGGCGCTGCAGATGCCCGCGAGTTGTTCGCGAAGGGGCTTGCCGACGCGTTGCGGGTTCTCCACCAACGGCCCGGTGATGAATTCCACGGCAGCCGTCGCCACAGCGTGGGGAAGTCCGTCGGTCAGGGCGCGGCGGGCGCGTGAGGTGACAGCCAGGTCGTAGGCCTGGCTCACGACGCCCGGCGCTGTTTGAGCAGGGCGCGAACGGCATCGACACCGTGGACAACCTCACCCTTCCTGACCTCCTCGCGTGCTTCGGCAAGAGCGCGCAACGTGTCAGGGTCGGCCTTGATCTCCTCGGTCTCGCGAAGGGCCAGCCAGGTCTCGATCGCGAGCAGCACTGTCTGGTGCAGGCTGCGTCGATCCTCTTCTGCGGCGACGCGAAGCTCGTCTTCCAACTCGGGCGGGAGTCGTAGCGTCATGGCCATAGCGTGATGGTATCAATCTGCACCGTTCTGATGGCACGCCTTGAGGCTCTGTCCTGACCTCACCCGGCAATTCCCAACGATGCGCGACATCTTCACCGCGCATCGTTGGGAATGATCACGCATGCGTGATCATTTCGCGGCCCAGCGCCGCCGATCGTTTTAGCAAGGTCGATGTCACGTAAATCGCCAGGTCAGCACGCATGTCCCCGCCTGCGGGGGCGCCGGTTGCCGCCCCCGGCCACGCCGTAGACTGTGCGTTGCGTGGACTCGTGAAGGCATTCACAAGTTCGCAAAGGGGCGTCACCCACGGGGTTCCGGACAAACTCCTCACCAGGTACGAGGAATGATGAGCCGCCAGAGCATCGACGACGACGCGGATGTCATCGTCGTCGGAGCAGGACCAGCCGGTGCCACGACCGCCTATCACCTGGCGCGCACCGGGCTCGACGTACTGCTCCTCGAGAAGACCGCCTTCCCGCGCGAGAAGGTCTGCGGCGACGGGCTCACCCCTCGTGCCGTCACCCAGCTGGTCAAGATGGGTATCGACACCTCGCCTGAAGCCGGCTGGCTGCACAATCACGGCCTGCGTATCTACGGCGGCGGCATGCGACTCGAGCTGCCCTGGCCGGACCTGGCCGAGCACCCCACCAACGGGCTCGTCCGCAAGCGCACCGACTTCGACGAGCTTCTCGCCCGGCAGGCGCAGAAGGCCGGTGCCCGCCTCCACGAACGCACCGCGGTGACGGGGCCCGTGGTCGACGAGCACACCGGCCGGATCGCCGGCGTCACCGCCAAGCCGCACGGCGCCGAGACGGAGACGACCTACCGCGCGCCGCTCGTCATCGCGGCCGACGGCAACTCCTCGCGCCTCTCGGTCGCGGTGGGCCGGCAGCGCCGCGAGGACCGCCCGATGGGCGTCGCGGTGCGTACGTACTTCACCAGTCCCCGCCACGACGACGACTGGCTCGAGTCGTGGCTGGAGCTCTGGGACGGTAAGCCCAACCAGAGCAACCTGTTGCCCGGCTACGGCTGGGTGTTCGGCATGGGCGACGGCACCAGCAACGTCGGGCTTGGCCTGCTGAACACCAGCAGCGGATTCAAGAGCGCCGACTATCGCGGCCTGCTCAAGGCATGGCTCTCCGGGATGCCCGAGGAGTGGGGCTTCGTCGAGGACAACCAGGTCGGCCCGGTACGCGGCGCGGCGCTTCCGATGGGCTTCAACCGCCAGCCGCACTACTCCGCCGGACTGCTGCTCGTCGGCGACGCCGGCGGGATGGTGAATCCCTTCAACGGTGAGGGGATCGCCTACGCGATGGAGTCCGGCGAGCTGGCCGCCGACGTCATCGCCCAGGCGCTCGCACGGCCGGCGGGTCCGCACCGGGAGCGGGTCCTCGCGGCCTATCCGAAGGCGCTGAAGGCACGGTACGGCGGGTACTACACACTCGGCCGGCTGTTCGTAAAGGCGATCGGGAATCCGCAGGTGATGAAGATCGCCACCCGGCACGGTCTGCCACGCCCGCTCCTGATGCGCTTCACGATCAAGCTGCTGGCGAACCTGACCGATCCACGGGGCGGCGACGCACACGACCGGATCATCAACGCGATGTGCAAACTCACACCCGCGGCCTAGGGGGTGGGTACGCATGAGAGATGGGGGCCCTAGGATGGCGAGCCGGTCTGAGCTCGGCAGCCGGCGCGGCGTGCGCGCGGGCGTCGCGCCAACGCCGCCGCGTCGGTGGGCGCCACACACCTGTGTGCGGGCACATCACAGCACGGCGAGAAAGGGGAGCGGGCCGGCGTGAACAACCTCTACGTGCCGATTCTCGTGCTGCTGCTGCTCGGCGGCGGCTTCGCGGTCGTCTCCGCGGTGGCCGGATCCGTCATGGGTCCGAAGCGCTACAACCGCGCGAAGGTCGACTCCTACGAGTGTGGGATCGAGCCCACACCGCAGCCGGCCGGCGGTGGCCGTTTCCCGGTGAAGTACTACATCACCGCGATGCTGTTCATCATCTTCGACATCGAGATCATCTTCCTGTTTCCGTGGGCGGTCGCCTTCGACCAGATGGCGATCTTCGGTCTCGTCGAGATGGTGCTGTTCATCGTGACCGTGTTCGTGGCGTACGCCTATGTCTGGCGGCGCGGAGGTCTCGAATGGGACTGACCGTGAGCCGTCGTCTGCCAGCCAGATCCAGTCGTTCGGAAGAGAGCTGTTGATCGCACATGGGCATCGAAGAAAAGCTGCCCTCAGGGCTACTCCTCACCACGGTGGAGGGTCTTGTCGGGTACTTCCGCAAGGCGTCGCTGTGGCCCGCGACATTCGGGCTGGCGTGCTGCGCGATGGAGATGATGACCACCGGCGGCCCGGTCTATGACACGGCACGGTTCGGCATGGAGGTGTTCCGCGCCTCGCCGCGGCAGGCCGACCTGATGATCGTCGCCGGCCGGGTGAGCCAGAAGATGGCCCCGGTGCTGCGCCAGATCTATGACCAGATGGGTGACCCCAAATGGGTGCTGTCGATGGGCGTCTGCGCCTCCAGCGGCGGCATGTTCAACAACTACGCGATCGTGCAGGGCGTCGACCACGTGGTCCCGGTCGACATCTACCTGCCGGGCTGCCCACCGCGGCCGGAGATGCTCCTCGACGCGATCCTCAAGCTGCACAAGAAGATCCAGAACGAGAAGCTCGGCGTCAACAAGCAGGAACTGCTCGCCGAACAGGAGCGCCTCTCGCTGGAGAGCGCGCCCACCTCGGAGATGAAGGGGCTGCTCCGATGAGTGGCGCTGAGACACCGGACCAGGTTCCGGACGAGACAGCCGACGACCGGCTGCCGGAGAAGCACGAGCCGGCGCCGCCGGAGATCCTCGGCGTCCGGCGCGGCGCCTTCGGTGTGCGGGGCAGCGGCGACACCTCCGGTTACGGCCGGCTGGTCCGCACCGTCGCCCTTCCCGGCGGCACTGTCCCGCCCTACGGTGGCTGGTTCGACGAGGTGACCGACCGCCTGGCCGAGGTGCTGGGTGACGAGGGCGCTCCGGGCTTCGACGAGGCGATCGAGAAGGTCGTGGTCGACCGGGGCGAGATCACGTTCTACGTCCGCCGCCAGCACATCGTCGAGGTCGTACGAAACTTCCGCGACGACCCCGCCCTGCGCTACGAGTTCTGCAGCGGCGTCTCGGGCGTGCACTACCCGGGCGACAAGGACCGGGAGCTGCACGCGGTCTACCACCTGCTGTCGATGACCCACAACCGGCGGATCCGGCTCGAGGTGGCCTGCCCCGACGCCGACCCGCACATCCCGTCGGTGGTCGAGGTCTACCCGACGGCCGACTGGCACGAGCGCGAGGCGTACGACTTCTTCGGCATCGTCTTCGACGGCCATCCCGGCCTGACAAGGATCCAGATGCCGGACGACTGGCCGGGCCACCCGCAGCGCAAGGACTACCCGCTCGGCGGCATCCCGGTCGAGTACAAGGGCGCGACCATTCCGCCTCCGGACGAACGGAGGGCATACACCTGATGACCACGCAACAGGACCGTACGCACGACGAGGCGCGGCAGGACCCCTACGCCAGCGTCCGCGACACCACCGAGGGCCAGGTCTTCACAGTCACCGGTCAGGACTGGGACTCGGTCGTCGCAGGTGCCGCCGAGGCCGCCGACGAGCGGGTCGTCGTCAACATGGGTCCGCAGCACCCCTCGACCCACGGGGTGCTCCGACTGATCCTCGAGCTCGACGGCGAGACGGTGACCGATGCCCGGTGCGGCATCGGCTACCTCCACACCGGCATCGAGAAGAACATGGAGTACCGGAACTGGACCCAGGGGGTCACGTTCTGCACCCGGATGGACTACCTCTCGCCGTTCTACAACGAGGCGGCGTACGTCGGTGCGGTCGAGAAGCTCCTCGGCATCACCGACGACGTGCCGGAGCGGGCGCAGACCATCCGGGTGCTGATGATGGAGCTCAACCGGATCTCCTCGCACCTGGTCGCGATCGCCACCGGCGGCATGGAGATCGGCGCGCTGACGGTGATGACGATCGGCTTCCGCGAGCGCGAGAAGGTGCTCGACATCTTCGAGCTGATCACCGGCCTGCGGATGAACCACGGCTACATCCGGGTCGGCGGCGTCTCCCAGGACCTGCCGGACAATGCGATCGAGAAGCTCCGCGAGCTGATCGCGTGGTTCAAGAAACACCTCAAGGAGTACGCCGAACTCTGCAACGAGAACCCGATCTTCAAGGGCCGGCTCTGCGATGTCGGGCACCTCGACCTCACCGGCTGCCTGGCCCTAGGTATCAGCGGTCCGCCGCTTCGGGCGACGGGCTACCCGTGGGACCTGCGCAAGACCCAGCCGTACTGGGGTTACGAGACCTACGACTTCGAGGTCGCGACGTGGGACACCGCCGACTCCTACGGCCGGTTCCGGATCCGCCTGCAGGAGATGGAAGAGAGTCTGAAGATCATCGAGCAGGCGACCGACCGGCTGGAGAAGACGCCAGGCCCGGTGATGGTGGCCGACAAGAAGATCGCCTGGCCGAGCCAGCTCGCGCTCGGGCCGGACGGCCTCGGCAACTCCCTCGACCACATCAAGCACATCATGGGCGAGTCGATGGAGGCGCTCATCCACCACTTCAAGCTCGTGACGGAGGGGTTCCGGGTGCCGGCGGGTCAGGCGTACTTCGCGGTCGAGAGCCCGCGCGGTGAGCTGGCCTGCCATGTGGTCTCCGACGGCGGCACGCGGCCGTTCCGAGCCCACTTCCGTGACCCGTCGTTCGTCAACCTGCAGGCCACGGCGGCGATGTGCGAGGGCGGCATGGTCGCCGACGTCATCGTCGCGGTGGCGAGCATCGACCCGGTGATGGGTGGTGTGGACCGGTGAGCGCCGAGACCACTGCGCGTACGGAGAACCCGGGTGATCCCGCGATCTCCGAGCGTACGAAGAACGAGATGCGCGAGATCATGGCGCGCTATCCGCAGGCGCGCTCCGCCCTGCTGCCGATGTTGCACCTCGTGCAGAGCGAGGTCGGCCACGTCAGCCCCGAGGGCATCGAGGTGTGTGCCGAGCTGCTCGACCTGACCGCGGCCGAGGTGGCGGCGGTCGCGACGTTCTACACGATGTACAAGCGCCGCCCGGTCGGCGACTACCACGTCGGTGTCTGCACCAACACGCTGTGCGCGGTGATGGGCGGTGACGAGATCTTCGCAGGACTCAAGGAACACCTCGACATCGGCAACGACGAGACCACGCCCGACGGCAAGGTCACCCTCGAACACGTCGAGTGCAACGCCGCCTGCGACTACGCGCCCGTCGTGATGGTCAACTGGGAGTTCTTCGACAACATGACGCCGGAGAAGGCGCGGCAGCTGGTCGACGACCTCCGCGCCGGCACCGAGGTCCAGGCGAGCCGCGGTGCCCGGGTGTGCACCTGGCGGCAGGCCGAACGGGTGCTCGCCGGTTTTCCCGACGGACGCGCCGACGAAGGTGTGACGGCCGGCGAGGCCTCGCTCGCCGGGCTGCGGCTCGCCGAGTCGCGAGGCTGGGCGGCACCGAGTGGCGGCGCCGGAGAGCCACCCGCGATGACGACCCAGCCGGCGACTCCGGCCGCCGCCACCCGGGCAGCGGAGCAGGCCGACACCCAACGGGCCGAGTCGGAGTCCAAGATCGCCGAGGTCGACGCTGGCCACGACTCCGCCAAGCGTGACGGGACCGCCAACGGCGATGCCAGGAAGGGGAAGCGGCGATGACCGATCCGCTGGCACCAGTGCTGACCGCCAACTGGGCGCAGGATCGCGCGTGGACCCTCCAGGCCTACTCCGACCAGGGCGGCTACCGCGCGCTTCGCAAGGCGTTCGGGCTGGACCCGGACGAGGTCGTCACCATGGTCAAGGACTCCGGCCTGCGTGGCCGGGGCGGTGCGGGCTTCCCGACCGGCATGAAGTGGGGCTTCCTGCCGCCGCTCGGTGAGAAGCCGCGCTACCTGGTGGTCAACGCCGACGAGTCCGAGCCGGGCACCTGCAAGGACATCCCCTTGATGCTGGCCAGCCCGCACACGCTGGTCGAGGGCGTCATCATCTCGGCGTACGCGATCCGCGCGCGGCAGGCGTTCATCTACGTCCGCGGTGAGGTGCTGCACGTCGTCCGCCGGCTGCAGCAGGCGGTGCAGCAGGCCTACGACGCCGGCTTCATCGGCCACGACATCCTCGGCACCGGCTACGACCTCGACGTCGTGGTGCACGCCGGTGCGGGTGCGTACATCTGCGGTGAGGAGACCGCGCTGCTCGACTCGCTCGAGGGGCGACGCGGCCAGCCGCGGTTGCGCCCGCCGTTCCCGGCGGTGGCTGGGCTCTACGCCTCCCCGACCGTCATCAACAACGTCGAGTCGATCGCCAGCGTCCCGGGCATCGTGGCCAACGGCCCGGAGTGGTTCTCCGGGATGGGTACGGAGAAGAGCAAGGGCCACGTGATCTACTCACTGTCCGGTCACGTGCGCCGCCCAGGCCAGTACGAAGGTCCGCTCGGGATCACACTCCGCGAACTGCTCTCGTTGGCCGGTGGAATCCGTGCCGGGCACGAGCTGAAGTTCTGGACGCCCGGCGGCTCGTCGGTGCCGATGCTCACGAAGGAGCACCTCGACGTCCCGCTCGACTTCGAGGGCATGGTGTCGGCCGGCAGCCTGCTCGGCACCCGCGCCCTGTCGATGTACGACGACACCGTGTGCATCGTGCGGGCGGTCCTGCGCTGGACGGAGTTCTACAAGCACGAGTCGTGCGGCAAGTGCACGCCGTGCCGCGAGGGCACGTGGTGGCTCGTGCAGATCCTGCAGCGCATCGAGGACGGCAAGGGTAGCGAGGACGACATCGACACGCTCGTCGACCTGTGCGACAACATCCTGGGCAAGTCGTTCTGCGGGCTCGGCGACGGCGCGACCTCACCCATCACGTCCTCGGTGAAGTACTTCCGAGACGAGTACATCGCGCACGTGACCGGGGGTGGGTGCCCGTTCGACCCGGCCGCGGCGACCTTGTTCGAGTCAAGACCGGCAGGAGCGACCGTATGACCCTCCAGAGCCAAGGCACGCCGTCGGCGGAGCTGGAGAACCTCGTCACGCTCACCATCGACGACATCCCGGTGAGCGTGCCGAAGGGCACCCTGCTGATCCGGGCGGCCGAGTTGATCGGCATCGCGATCCCCCGCTTCTGCGACCACCCGCTGCTGGACCCGGTGGGTGCGTGCCGGCAGTGCCTGGTGGAGATCCCCGACGCGGGCAACGGCCGCGGCATGCCCAAGCCGCAGGCGTCCTGCACGATTCCGGTCGCCGAGGGCATGGTCGTCAAGACCCAGTTGACATCGGCCGTCGCCGACAAGGCGCAGCAGGGGCAGATGGAGTTCCTGCTGATCAACCACCCGCTGGACTGCCCGGTCTGCGACAAGGGCGGCGAGTGCCCGCTGCAGAACCAGGCGATGTCCAACGGGCGCGGCGAGTCGCGTTTCACCGAGGTCAAGCGGACCTATCCGAAGCCGATCAACATCTCCAGCCAGGTGCTCCTCGACCGGGAACGCTGCGTCCTGTGCGCCCGGTGCACGCGCTTCTCCCAGCAGATCGCCGGCGACCCGTTCATCGAGATGCTCGACCGGGGTGCCCTGCAGCAGGTCGGCATCTACGAGAAGGAGCCGTTCTCCAGCTACTTCTCCGGCAACACCATCCAGATCTGCCCGGTGGGTGCGCTGACGAGTGCGCAGTACCGCTTCCGGTCCCGTCCGTTCGACCTGGTGTCGAGCCCGAGTGTCTGTGAGCACTGTGCGGGCGGCTGCTCGATTCGTACCGACCACCGGCGCGGCAAGGTCATGCGCCGGCTGGCCGGCGACGAGCCCGAGGTCAACGAGGAGTGGGTGTGCGACAAGGGACGCTTCGCGTTCCGCTACGCCGCACTGCCCGACCGGCTGACCTACCCACTGGTCCGCGACGCCGAGAGCGGCGAGCTGGAGCCGGCCTCGTGGTCCGAGGCGTTCCGCGTCGCGGCCGACGGCCTCGAGGCGGCCGGCGGGCGGGTCGGTGTCCTTCCCGGTGGCCGGGTCACGATGGAGGACGCCTACGCGTACGCGAAGTTCGCGCGGACCGCACTCGGCACCAACGACATCGACTTCCGGGCGAGGCCGCACTCGACGGAGGAGAGCGACTTCCTCGCCTCCGCCGTCGCGGGTACCGGACTCGGGGTCACCTACCGCGACCTGGAGAACGCGGCCTCGGTCCTGCTCGTCGGTCTGGAGCCCGAGGAGGAGGCGGCGATCGTCTTCCTCCGACTCCGCAAGGCCGCGAAGAAGAACGGCACCGCGATCTGGTCGGTCGCGCCGTACACCACCGACGGCCTGCGGAAGATGGACGGCACCCTGCTGCGGTCCGCACCGGGCACCGAGGCGCGGGTGCTGGCCGCCCTGGCCGGCGGCGGCGCCGGTCTGGACCTGGCGGGGTTCAACTGCGCGCAGGCGCTGCAGAAGGAACGCGCGATCGTCCTGGTGGGCGCCCGCCTCGGCGCGGTACCCGGCGGACTGTCTGCGGCCCTCAGGTTGGTCGAGGCGACCGGCGCCCGGCTGGCCTGGGTGCCCCGGCGAGCGGGCGAACGCGGCGCGGTCGACGCTGGTTGCCTGCCGAACCTCCTGCCTGGCGGTCGGCCGGTGGGCGACGCCGCCGCGCGGGTCGACCTCAGCGCCGCCTGGGGTGCCGGTGACCTGCCGATCGAGCCGGGCCGCGACACCTCCACCATCCTCACCGCCGCCGGTCTGGGTGAGCTCGGCGCGCTGGTCGTCGGCGGCGTCGAGGTCGCGGACCTGCCCGACCCGGCAGCCGCACGGGTGGCGCTCGCGAAGGCGTCGTTCGTGGTCAGCCTCGAGCAGCGACCGAGCGAGGTCACCGAGCACGCCTCCGTCGTCTTCCCGGTCGCGGCCGTCGCGGAGAAGGCCGGCACTTTCGTCGACTGGGAGGGTCGGGAGCGGCCCTTCGAGAAGGCGCTGGAGAACGCCGACACCCAGTCCGATCTCTGGGTCCTCGCCGGTATCGCCGACGAGATGCGGCGCCCGCTCGGTTTCACGACGGTCGAGGGCGCCCGCCAGGAACTCATCGAGCTGGGTGCCTGGGACGACACCCGGGCGGCGCCGCCTCGGCGCGGCCCGGCCGAGTCGGCCCAGCCACGTGACGGCCAAGCCGTCCTCGGGACCTGGCACCAACTGCTCGACCAGGGCCGGTTGCAGGAGGGCGAGCCCTACCTCGCCGGCACCGCCCGTCCCGCCCGCGCCCGGGTGTCGGCCCGCACGGCCGAGGACCTCGGCGTCGCGGTGGGCGAGGGGCTCGCGGTCTCGGACGGGCGAGGCACGATCACCCTCCCGCTGGAGATCGCCGACCTGCCCGACCAGGTCGTTTGGATCCCGACCAACTCCGCCGGCTCGGGCGTACCCGACCAGCTCGGTGTCGACGCCGGTGCCGTCGTCAACCTCGCGCCCGGCGCCCTCGGCACCGACGCCACCGCACCTGGGGCGGTCACCGCAGGAGAAGGGGGCACCTCATGAGCGACGAAGGTCTGTCGGCGTTCGGGAACGACCCGTGGTGGATCATTCTCATCAAAGCAGGTGCCATCACGGTCTTCCTGCTGCTCATCACGATCTTCAACATCTGGTTCGAACGCCGGGTCGTGGCGCGCATGCAGCACCGGGTCGGTCCCAACGTGCACGGGAAGTTCGGCCTGCTGCAGAGCCTCGCCGACGGGATCAAGCTCTCGCTGAAGGAGACGATCCGGCCGAAGAACATCGACACGGTCGTCTACGTCCTGGCGCCGGTCATCGCCGCGGCCATGGCGTTCACGGCGTTCTCGGTGATCCCGCTCGGTCCGGAGGTGTCGATCTTCGGCCACCGCACTCCGCTGCAGCTCACGGACCTGCCGGTCGGCGTACTCCTGATCCTGGCGGCCGCGTCGCTCGGCATCTACGGCATCGTGCTGGGCGGCTGGGCCTCCGGCTCGACCTACCCGCTGCTCGGCGGCCTGCGGTCTTCCGCGCAGATGATCTCGTACGAAGTGGCGATGGGTCTCGCGCTGGTCGCCGTCTTCCTCTACGCCGGGTCGATGTCGACCTCGCAGATCGTCGAGGCGCAGGCGGGTGGCAGCCAGGCGACCATCCTCGGCGTGACGGTCGACCTGCCGAGCTGGTACGTCGTCGTCCTGCTGCCGTCGTTCCTCATCTACATGATCGCGATGGTCGGCGAGACCAACCGCGCGCCGTTCGACCTGCCGGAGGCCGAGGGTGAGCTGGTCGCGGGGTTCCTGACCGAGTACTCCTCGATGAAGTACCTGCTGTTCTTCCTCGCCGAGTACGTCAACATGGTCACCGTCTCCGCACTCGCGACGACGATGTTCTTCGGCGGCTGGCGGGCGCCGTGGCCGCTGTCGCTGTGGGAGGGCGCCAACCAGGGCTGGTGGCCGCTGCTGTGGTTCCTCGGCAAGGTCATGGCGTTCATGTTCCTGTTCATCTGGTTGCGCGGCACGCTGCCCCGGATGCGTTACGACCAGTTCATGAAGCTCGGCTGGAAGCTCCTCATCCCGCTCGCCCTGGTCTGGACGGTCTTCGTCGCGACCGCGCGCGCGACCCTGAGCGCCGGCTACCAGCGGCAGTTCTTCTACGCCATCGCCGGCCTCGTGGTGCTCGTCCTGCTGGGTTCGTTCGTCTACGACTGGATCGCGGCCAAGCGCGAGGAGGAACAGGCCGGCGAGGACGAGGAAGCCGACCAGCCGGAGTTCGACCCGTTCGCGGGTGGATACCCTGTCCCGCCGATGCCTGGACAGAAGGTGCCGGGCTTCGAACCCGCCACCGTGTCGGTGACCGCGGGCGCGGGGGCGCCGGGCGACGAGAGCGCGCCCACGGGCGACGGTAGGGGACAGTCAGCCACGTCACGAGAGGAGCATGGCGATGGCTAGCGACAAGCCGCAGCGCGGCGTCATGGCGCAGCTGTGGGAACCGATCGCCGGGTTCGGGGTGACCTTCCGGACGATGTTCCGCAAGCCCGTCACCGAGCAGTACCCGTTCGAGAAGCGGCCCACTGCCCCCCGGTTCCACGGCCGCCACCAGCTCAACCGGCATCCGGACGGGCTGGAGAAGTGCATCGGCTGCGAACTCTGCGCATGGGCGTGCCCGGCCGACGCGATCTACGTCGAGGGTGCCGACAACACCGACGACGGTGAGGGCACCGGCGGCCCGGGCAGCGGTCGGTTCTCGCCCGGCGAGCGCTACGGCCGCGTCTACCAGATCAACTACCTGCGCTGCATCTTCTGCGGCCTGTGCATCGAGGCGTGCCCGACCAGGGCGCTCACGATGACCAACGAGTACGAACTCGCCGACGACAGCCGGGCGAGCCTGATCTATGAGAAGAAGGACCTGCTGGCCCCGCTGCTCCCCGGCATGGAGGAGCCGCCGCACCCGATGCGGATCGGCGACGACGAGCAGGACTACTACCGCGGGGCCGGCCTGCCGGGCTGGTCGGAGCGTACGGAGTCTGCGAACGACGCCGAACCAGCCGCGGACGAGCCGGCCAGGGACGAGAGCGAGGCGGCGGCCCGATGACCGTGACGTTCTGGGTGCTCGCGCCGATCGCGGTGCTGGCGGCCCTGGGCATGGTGCTCGTGCGCAAGGCGGTGCACAGCGCGTTGCTGCTGGCGACGGTGATGATGTGCCTGGCGTTGCTCTACGCGATCCAGGATGCGCCGTTCCTGTTCGCCGTCCAGGTGATCGTCTACACCGGCGCGATCCTCATGCTGTTCCTCTTCGTTCTCATGCTGGTCGGCGTCGACGCGTCCGACTCGCTGGTCGAGACGTTGCGCGGGCAGCGCTGGCTGGCGATCATCGGCGCGATCATCTTCGGAGCCCTGCTCGTCACCGCGGTCGGTGGTGTCACGTTCGGCCAGCCGGTCGGGCTCGCCGACGCGACGCCGGACGGGAACGTGCCGGCCATCGCGGCGCTGCTGTTCTCGAAGTACGTCTTCGCGTTCGAGGTGACGAGCGCGCTGCTCATCACCGCCGCGCTGGGCGCGATGATCCTCGCCCACCGCGAACGCATCGGAGTGAAGCCGTCGCAGAAGGACCTCGCCGAGCGTCGCTTCCGCGACTACGCCGAGAAGGGCCGGCACCCCGGCCAGGCACCGGCACCCGGCACCTTCGCCCGGCACAACGCCGTCGACACGCCGGCCCTGCTGCCCGACGGGCGCGCCGCGGAGTCGTCGGTGTCGCGGGTGCTCATCGCCCGTGGCACGGTGCGGGAGCCGTCGCGCTACACCCACCAGGTGCCGGGGCTCGAGCGCTACACCGGTACGCCCACGCCACGGAGCACCCGCGCCAGTGGCAGTGGCAGTGGGAGTGGCGGTGGCGACGACGGAGCGTCGGCGTCGAACGGCAGAGTGAACGAGTCCGCGGCCGACGACGGTTCCACCGCCGACTCAGGCGATCGCCACGACGACAACGGCTCGGCCGGCGGGACGGGAGCGAAGCCATGAGCGAACGCAGTGAGGTCATCACTCAGCACGGCACTTTGGTCATGGGACCGACGAAGGAGGTCCCATGACCGCGACTTCCTACATCGTGCTGTCGGCACTGCTGTTCACGATCGGTGCGGTCGGTGTGCTGACTCGACGGAACGCGATCGTGGTCTTCATGTGCATCGAGCTGATGCTCAACGCCGCGAACCTCGCGTTCGTCTCCTTCGCCCGGCAGGCCGGCAACCTCGAAGGCCAGGTCGTGGCGTTCTTCGTGATGGTCGTCGCGGCCGCCGAGGTCGTCGTGGGGCTGGCGATCATCATGACCATCTTCCGCACCCGTCGCTCGGCCTCGGTCGACGACGCGAGCCTGTTGAAGTTCTGATTCGGTGAGAGGCGAACCCACGTGACCACCTCCGTGAGCACTGTGCTCCTGGCCCAGGACCAGCTCCTGGCGCAGGAGCCGACGGCCGCCACCGGTGCGTTCTCCCTGCTGTGGCTGGTCGTCGCGATCCCCGCGGTCTCGGCCGCGGTGATCCTGCTGGCCGGGCGGGCCGCCCGCCCGTGGGGGCACCTGCTCGGCTGCGCGGCACCGATCGCGTCGTTCGCGCTCGGTGCGGTGATGTTCGCGGCGATGCTCGGGCTCGGGCCCGAGGAACGCGCGGTCAGCCAGCAGCTCTACACGTTCATCCCGCTGGCGAGCTACCACGTCGAGGCGAGCCTGCTGCTCGACCAGCTGTCGATGTGCTTCGTCCTGCTCATCACCGGGGTCGGCAGCATCATCCACGTCTACTCGATCGGCTACATGGCCCATGACGAGCGGCGGTCGAGGTTCTTCGGATACCTCAACCTGTTCGTCGCGGCGATGCTGGTCCTGGTCCTCGCCGACGACTTCCTCGTGCTGTTCATCGGCTGGGAGGGTGTCGGCCTCGCGTCGTACCTCCTGATCGGGTTCTGGCAGCACAAACACTCCGCCGCCACCGCCGCCAAGAAGGCATTCGTCGTCAACCGGGTCGGTGACCTCGGGCTGTCGGTCGCCGTGATGCTGATGATCGCGACGTTCGGCACCTCGTCGTTCACCGGCGTCTTCGGCGGCGTCGCCGAGGCGGGCACCGGGATCGCCACCGCGCTCGGCCTGCTGCTGCTGCTCGGCGCGTGCGGCAAGTCCGCACAGTTCCCGCTGCAGTCCTGGCTGCTCGACGCGATGGAGGGCCCGACACCGGTGTCCGCGCTCATCCACGCGGCGACCATGGTGACCGCCGGGGTCTACCTCGTCACGAGGTCCAACGCGATCTTCAACGAGGCACCGATCGCCCAGACCGCGGTCGTCGCCGTCGGCACGGTCACGCTGCTCATGGGCGCGATCATCGGGTGCGCGAAGGACGACATCAAGAAGGCCCTCGCCGGGTCGACGATGAGCCAGATCGGCTACATGATGTTGGCTGCGGGGCTCGGGCCGGTCGGCTACGCGTTCGCGATCTTCCACCTGCTCACGCACGGGTTCTTCAAGGCCGACCTCTTCCTCGGCGCCGGCTCGGTGATGCACGGCATGAACGACGAGGTGGACATGCGTCGGTACGGCGGACTGGGAAGGTACCTCCCGGTCACCTACGTCACCTTCGCCGTCGGGTACCTCGCGATCATCGGGATCCCGCCGTTCGCCGGGTTCTTCAGCAAGGACAAGATCATCGAGGTGGCGTTCGGCTTCAACGTCTGGGTGGGGCTCTGCGCGCTGCTCGGCGCCGGCATCACGGCGTTCTACATGTCGCGGGTGATGGCCATGACGTTCCTCGGCCGCAAGCGCTGGCGTGAGGACGCCCACCCGCACGAGTCGCCCGGCGTCATGACCGTCCCACTGGTGCTGCTGGCGATCCTGAGCGCGGTCGGCGGCATGGTGCTCGCCTACCTCGGCGGCGGCATCGTGCACTGGCTCGAGCCGGTCGTCGGTGAGCAGCACGTCGAGCTGCCGGCGCCGCTGTCCGAGGCCCTGCTGATCGGGATCACGCTCGTCGTCGTCCTGCTCGGCGTCCTCGTCGCGGTGCTGTTCGTGGCCCGCCGCGACATCCCGGTCACCGCGCCCACGCGGGTCTCGCCGATCACCACCGCCGCCCGGCGGGACCTCTACGGTGACGCCTTCAACGAGGTCGTGCTGATGCGTCCCGGGCAGGAGGCCACCCGGGGTCTCGTCGCCTTCGACAACCGTGGGATCGACGGTGTGGTCAACGGCGTCGCCGCGTTCGTCGGTGGGCTCTCCGGTTGGGCACGCAGGTTCCAGACCGGGTTCGTCCGTTCGTACGCCCTCGTGATGTTCGGGGGTGCCGCCCTGGTTGTGGTGGCGATGGTGATGGTGAGGTTGTCGTGAACCTGGTCGCTCCCGATATCACGTTGCCGTGGTTGACCGTCGCCTGTGCGCTCCCGGCGCTGGGTGCGGTGTTCATCGCGCTGCTCCCGCGTGACCGGGACCTGCTGGCCAAGCAGGTCGCGACGGCGGTCGCCGGGCTGACGCTGGTGCTGGCGCTCATCATCGCCGTGCAGTACGACCCGGCCGGCGGCATGCAGTTCGTCGAGCAGCACCGCTGGATCCCGGCGTTCGGTGTCTACTACGCACTCGGCGTCGACGGCATCGGCCTCGTCCTCTTCCTGCTCACCGCGCTGCTGACGCCGATCGTCATCCTCGCCTCATGGAACGACGCCGAGTCCGGCAGCCGGAGTGTCAAGACGTTCTTCGCGCTGGTGCTCACGCTGGAGGCGCTGGCGCTCGGGGTGTTCGCCGCCACGGACGTCTTCCTCTTCTACCTGTTGTTCGAGGCGACGCTCATCCCGATCTACTTCCTGATCGGCAGCTACGGTGGGCCGCGCCGGTCCTACGCCGCGGTGAAGTTCCTCATCTACTCCCTTGTCGGCGGGCTCCTGATGCTCGCCGCCGTCGTGGGCCTCTACGCCGTCTCGGCCGCGCAGACCAACGGCGAGCCGTCCTTCCTGCTGAGCGCCCTGACCCAACTCGACATCGACGCAGGTACGCAGAAGTGGCTGTTCGCCGGCTTCTTCGTCGCGTTCGCGATCAAGGCGCCGATGTGGCCGGTGCACACCTGGCTGCCCGACGCCGCGCGCGAGGCGACACCTGGCACCGCCGTCCTGCTGGTCGCGATCCTGGACAAGATCGGGACCTTCGGCATGATCCGGTTCTGCCTCCAGCTCTTCCCGGAGGCCTCGCGGTGGGCGACGCCGGCGGTGATCGTGCTCGCCGTGATCAGCGTGCTCTACGGCGCGGTCCTCGCGATCGGGCAGCGCGACATCAAGCGGCTGATCGCCTACACCTCGGTGTCCCACTTCGGCGTCATCGTGCTCGGCATCTTCGCGATGACGAGCCTCGCCCAGACCGGCGCCACGCTCTACATGCTCAACCACGGCCTGTCGACCGCCGCGCTGTTCCTCGTCGCCGGCTACTTCATCACCCGACGCGGCTCGGCGCAGATCGGCGACTTCGGTGGCGTCGACAAGGTGGCACCGGTCGCCTCCGGTGCGTTCCTGTTCGCCTGCCTGTCCGGGCTGGCGCTGCCTGGCCTGGCGCCGTTCGTGAGCGAGTTCCTGGCGCTCGCCGGCACGTTCCAGCGGTACGAGGTGGCCGCCGTGATCGCGACCATCTCCATCGTCCTGGCGGCGCTGTACATGCTGATCCTCTACCAACGCACCATGACCGGCCCGACCGCGACCGCGGTGGCGAACATGCCGGATCTCCGCCCCCGCGAGGTCGTCGCGGTCGCACCGCTCATCGTCCTGATCCTCGGCCTCGGGCTCTTCCCGGGCCCCGCGCTGGACGTGATCTCGCCGGCCGTCGACTCCACCATGGAACGGGTCGGCGTCACGGATCCGGCGCCCGAGCACCCCGTCACGGCTCCTTCGGAAGGTGAGAAGTGACACCGATCAGCCTCGCCCAGGAGCTTGCCGCTCCGGTTGCCGCTCTCTCGGCCACTGGCCACGGGTGGGCGGCACCTGTGCCCACACCCGGGTTCAGCACGCCGACGATCGAGTACGCCAAGGTCGCGCCGCTGCTCATCGTCTTCGGCGTCGCGATCCTGAGCGTGCTCGTCGAGGCGTTCCTGCCCCGGCGGACCCGCTACACCGCCCAGGTGATCCTGTCGCTCGCCGCGCTCGTGGCGGCCCTGGTGTCGACGATCGGTCTCGCCGGCAGCAAGCTGCTCGCCGCGGAGGGTGCGATCGCCGTCGACGGGTTCACGTTGTTCCTGTGGGGCACCATCCTGGTGCTCTCGATCGTCTCGCTGCTTCTGGTCGCCGAACGCTCCGTCGACGGCGGTGTGACGGCGTTCGCCGGCCAGGCCGCGGCATTGCCGGGCACGGAGGCGGAGCGGGAGGCCCTCGCCCGGCGGCTGGAGCAGACCGAGGTCTTCCCGCTGTTCCTCTTCGCGGTCGGCGGGATGCTGCTGTTCCCGGCGGCGAACGACCTGCTGATGATGTTCGTGGCGCTCGAGGTGCTGTCGCTGCCGCTCTACCTGCTGTGCGGGCTCGCCCGCCGGCGGCGGCTGCTGTCGCAGGAAGCCGCGATGAAGTACTTCCTGCTCGGTGCGTTCGCCTCCGCGTTCTTCCTCTACGGCATGGCCCTGCTCTACGGCTACGCCGGCACGGTCAGCTTCACTGGCATCGCGGCGGCCATCGGCGGCAAGGTCGGTGTCGACGGGCTGCTGCTCGGCGGCACCGCACTCATCGCGGTGGGGCTGCTGTTCAAGATCGGTGCGGCGCCCTTCCACATGTGGACGCCGGACGTCTACCAGGGTGCGCCGACGGCGATCACCGCGTTCATGGCGGCGTGTACGAAGATCGCGGCGATCGGCGCGCTGCTGCGGCTGTTCTACGTCGCGCTCGGTGCCGCGCGCTGGGACTGGCAGCCCATGATCTGGGTCGTCGCCATCCTCACCATGGGAGTCGGAGCGGTCCTGGCCCTGACGCAGAGCGACATCAAGCGGATGCTGGCGTACTCCTCGATCGCACATGCCGGGTTCCTGCTCGTCGGCTTCGTCGGCGTACGCAACGACATCGGGATCAACACCTCGGCGATCCTCTTCTACCTCGCGGCGTACGGCTTCGCGACGGTCGGCGCGTTCGCGGTCGTCACGCTGGTCCGCGACGCGAGTGGCGAGGCGACCCACCTGTCCCGCTGGGTCGGGCTCGGCAAACGGGCGCCGCTCGTCGCCGGGGTGATGGCGCTGTTCCTGCTCGCGTTCGCCGGTATCCCGTTGACCAGCGGGTTCATGGGCAAGTGGGCCGTGTTCAGCGCTGCCTGGCAGGGTGGTGCGTGGCCGCTGGTCGTCGTCGGCGTGGTGGCGAGCGTCGTCGCCGCGTTCTTCTACGTACGCGTCATCGTCTTGATGTTCTTCAACGAACCAGCGGCAGAAGGTCCGACGGTCGCGGTCCCCAGCATGTTCACCTCGGTCGCCGTCGCCATCGGAGTCGCGGCTACCGTGGTGCTTGGCCTGATGCCGGAGCCGCTCCTGCAGCTCGCGGCGCGGGCCTCGCAGCTGGCGGGCTGACCGCGGATCGCGACGGGCGACCGCGGGGGCGGGCGACGCGTCGCAGCCTCAGCGGGAGGGTAGGTGTGCCGATGAGCATGACCGGGCTGACCGTTCCGTTCGTCGACGCCGACCTGGACGCACGTGTGCGGGCGCGACTCGACGAGGTGGAGCAGCAGCTGTCGACCGTCGTCGCGAGCGACTTCGGCTTCGTCACCGAGACGGCGCGGCACCTGATCGAGGCGGGGGGCAAGCGGTTCCGGCCCCTGCTCGTGGTGCTGGCCGCGGAGTTCGGCGACCACGAGGCGCCGGGGGTCGCCCCGGTGGCGGTCGTCCTCGAGCTCACCCACCTCGCGACCCTGCACCACGACGACGTGATGGACGAGGCGGCGTTGCGCCGGGGCGCTCCGAGCGCCAACGCCCGGTGGGACAACACCATCGCGATCCTCACCGGCGACTACCTGTTTGCGAAGGCGTCGGACCGGATGGTGGATCTGGGGCTCGAGGCCGTACGCATCCAGTCGCAGACCTTCGCGCGGCTCGTGGAGGGGCAGATCCGCGAGACGCTCGGGCCGTCCGACGATGACGACCCGCTCGACTACTATCTCTCCGTCCTCGCTGACAAGACCGGTTCGCTGATCGCCACGTCGGCCAGGTTGGGTGCGAAGCTCGCGGGCGCATCGGCCGAGATCGAGGCGGTCGTGACGGAGTACGGCGAGAAGGTCGGGGTCGCCTTCCAGCTCTCCGACGACGTCCTCGACATCGCGAGCGACTCCGACCAGTCCGGCAAGACGCCGGGGACGGACCTGCGTGAGGGCGTTCCGACGCTGCCGGTGCTCCTGGCGCAGCGCTCGCGGGACCCGGCCGACGCGCGGCTGCGGGACCTGCTGGCGAAGCCGCTGGTCGACGACGACGAGCACGCGGAGGCGCTCAAGCTGCTCCGGGCGCATCCGGCGATGGACCAGGCACGGGCGATCGTGCAGCAGTGGGCCGACGAGGCGCGCGCGACGCTCCCTTCCCTTCCGGACATACCGGCGCGTGACGCGCTCGCCGGCCTGTGCGACCTGGTGGTCTCGCGTACGGGGTGACGACTGACCCACCGATCGGGTGCGGTAAATGAGGCTCCCTTGACACATGTGTCAGGAGAGAGCGGTAAATGACCACGCTGAGCAGGCGTTCGGCACCCGGAACGGGTGTCGACGCCTCTTTGGCGAACACGGGCATGCTCAGCGTGGTCATTTACCGCCCGCCCCGGGTCCCCGGGCTGCCGGGTCGCCCGCCCCCCCGGGCTGCCGGGTCACCCGGTCCCCGGGTCCTCCGGGTTCCCCGGGGCCCCTGTACGACGTGAGACCACGACGTGGACGGGGCTGGTCAGGGCATGGCGAGCGGTTCGCGCCTGGCGAAGGTCCCCTGCCGGCGCATCGCGTGCCAGCGCAACGGCGCACCTAGCAGGGCCGTCACCACCGACTGGATGACGACGAGGTACATGAGCTGCCGGTAGACGACCTGTTGGAGGGGCAGGCTCCACAACGGCCGTAGGCGCTCGCCATCCAGCCGCAGCGCGTAGGCCCCGGCGAGGACCTGGACGAGCAGGAAGCCCAGCCACACGGCAAGGACGCGCGCCGGCTCGCCGAACACGAGCCCGTACAACGCGAACACGTCGACGGCCGGTGCAAGGAGGGGTAGGGCGACCTGGAAGAGCGCGAGGTACGTGAGCCCACGACGCCCCAACTTGCCGGCCTGGCCGCGTTCGATCAGGGCCCTTCGGTGCTTCCACATCGACTGCAGCGTGCCGTAACACCACCGGTAGCGCTGCCGCCAGAGTTGGCGAAGCGAGCTCGGCGCCTCGGTCCAGGCCCGCGCCTTCTCCTCGTAGACCACGCGCCAACCGGCCCGGCAGATCGCCATTGTGAGGTCGGTGTCCTCGGCCAGCGTGTCGCCGCTGATGCCGCCGACGCTGGCAAGCGCATCTCGGCGGAACGCCCCGATCGCGCCCGGCACCGTGGGCATGCAGGCCCAGACGTCGAACATCCGGCGGTCGAGATTGAACCCGATGACGTACTCGATGTGCTGCCAGCGTCCGAGGAGTCCGCGGCGGTTGCCGACCTTCGTGTTCCCACTCACCGCACCAACCCGCGGATCTGCGAACGACCGGACAAGTCGTTCGATGGTGTGGGGTTCGAAGACGGTGTCGCCATCGACGAGGATCACGATGCCGGATCTCGCGCGGGCGATCCCGGTGTTGAGGGCGCTTGGCTTGCCGGCGTTGGCCTGGCGGATCACGGTCACGCCGGGGAGGCGGAGACGCGCCGCGATGTGTCCGGTGCCGTCGGTCGAGCCGTCGTCGACCACGATCACCTCGACCCTGCCGGGATAGCGGGTGGCGACCAGTGAACGGACGGTCGCCGCAATCCCTGCCGCTTCGTTGTAGGCGGGTACGACGACGGAGACTGCGGGGAAGGTGAGTCGCATGACGCGTCGGCGCTGTTGGAGTTGTCGCCGCCACTTCCGACGCGCACGCCTGGCGCGCCGGGCATGCAGCCTGGCCACGCCCACGAGGAGAACGACCCTGACCAGGGTGAGTGCGCCGGCGATGCCGAGTGCGACGGTCAGACCGGCTGCCAGGACGTGGCCCACCAGTTGTGCTCCGACCAGGGTCAGGCCAGCGAGGCGCTGCGGGCGTGTCGCCGGCAGGCTCGTGGCGGGCAGCCCCACCCCGTCGGATACGGTCGTGAACTGGTAGCCGGCGGCATCCAGCCGGGTCAACAGGTGGTCGACCGCCGTGACAGTCGCGCCCCGGTCACCTCCGGAATCGTGGACCAGGACCACGGCGCCCTGGCGGCCGCGCGGAGTCGCGGCGGCCACGATCTGCTCGGGCGTACGACCGGACCAGTCCTTGGTGTCACGGTTGGCCAGAACGATGAGATAGCCATCCCGGCTCAGCGCCCGGGCTGTTTCGTACTCCGGTGCGGTCATGGCAGAAGGCACTGAGGCGTACGGCGGTCGGAGCAGTCGTGTGTGATGTCCCGTGGCGCCGGCGATGGCCTTCTGCGTGAGGGAGAGTTCCAGCCCGCGCTGCCAGGTGGGGACCCGGCTGAGGTCCGGATGGGTGTAGCTGTGCGAGCCGAGCTCGTGCCCCTCGGCCACGATCTGTCGGGTCAACTGCGGATGGGCCGCCACCTTCGAGCCGAGGACGAAGAACGTCGCGCGGGCTTGGTGGCGGCGCAGCACCTCGAGGATCTGCGGCGTCCACCGCGGATCCGGTCCGTCGTCGAAGGTGAGCGCGATCGTGCCTGCCGGCATGGCCGCAGCGCCGGGCCGGGCGCCTGAGAGGTCGACGACGGGCTCGGAGTCGGCCAGGAGGCGGCCGTCTCGTTTGTGCCCTGGCGGAGTGTCACCTCCCGGCTCCGGTGGTGCCGGCGAGAGGTCGCTCCAACTGCGTTCCACGTAGCCCTGGAGCAGGAGAACGCCGACGAGCACGGCCAGGACGAGACTGAGCAGGGCCCAGTGCTGGCGTGGTTCGCGGAGCCGGACGTGGCGGTGCACGTCAGGGGCGATCGGGCGGTCCGGGCGAGCGAGTCGCGCGCCCGGGCGGAGTATCCGGCTTCGATCCCGACGCCTTGGTCGGCGTGGCGGTGGCAGTGGGGGTAGGAGTCGGCGTGCCGGTCGGATCACCCGTACGCGAGGTGGAGGTCGGCGTCGGGCTCGGGGAGGCCGTCGCCGACGGGCGCGCCTTCTGGGTCTCCTTGTCCCGCCCGGCCCGGCTGGCCGGCTGATCCGCGCGCTCGCGCTGCGGGCGGGCCGCCGGACTCGGAGTCGGGGATGGTTTCTGCTCGCCCAGGGTCCACGGTGGCGTGCCCGGATCGGAGTCGGTGAACAGACTTATGCAGAGCAGCACGAGCGCCGCGGCCACCAGGCCTCCGCCAATCCGCCCTGCCTGTCGAAGCATGCGGTGCCGGCGTCCGGAGTGGTCGACGAAGACCGCGTGCCTGCCAGGCGGTTGTCGTCTCACGGCGAAGCAGTGTAGGCGGTGGAAGGTAGGACTGCGGAGATATGTAATGACAGAAAGGACTTGCTCAACACTCTGTGACCTCGCAATTCATTGAGGGTGCAGGTTAAATGGCGCATTCGCGGTAGAGCGGACAATTGGAGGAGCCTCGGTCAACCGCGACTCCGGACTTGCACGGCCGACACCTGGGAATGGGCGAACGTCCCTTCCCTGCGCATCGTGTGCCAGCGCAGGGGAGCGCCGAGTACTGCCGTCACGACGGACTGGATGACGACCATGTACATGAGCTGTCGGTAGACGAACTGCTGGAGCGGCATGGTCCACAGAGCCGTGAGGCGTTCACGGTCGAGCCGGAGCGCGTAGCCACCGACGACCATCTGCAGGAGTACGAACGTCAACCAGACCCCCAGCACCTTCGACGGCCGCCCGAAGAGCACGGCGTACAGCGCGAAGACGTCGATGGCAGGAGCGAACAGCGGTAGCGCGACCTGGAAGACGGCGAGGTAGGAGAGGCCGCGCCGCCCGAACCGGCCGGCGGGGCCCCGCTCGAACAGGGCCCGGCGGTGCTTCCACATCGACTGCAGCGTTCCGTAGCACCACCTGTAGCGCTGGCGCCAGAGCTGTGCCAAGGAGGCGGGTGCCTCCGTCCACGCGCGGGCGCTCTGCTTGTAGACGACCCGCCAGCCGACCCGGCAGAGCGCCATGGTGAGGTCCGTGTCCTCGGCGAGCGTGTCGTCGCTGATCCAGCCGACGCTCGCGAGGGCCTCGTAGCGGAAGGCGCCGATCGCCCCCGGCACGGTGGGCATGCATTCGAGCAGGTCGAACATCCGCCGGTCGAGGTTGAAGCCGATGACATATTCGAGGTGCTGCCAGCGACCAAGGACTCCCCGCCGGTTGCCCACCTTCGTGTTGCCGCTCACCGCACCCACCTCCGGGTCGGCGAGCGGCTGCACCAGGCGCCTGATGGTGGTGGGTTCGAACACGGTGTCCCCGTCCACCATGACCAGGACATCGTGGCGGGAGTACGAGATTCCGGTGTTGAGCGCCGAGGCCTTTCCGGCGTTCCGCTGGCGGATCACCCTGACCTCAGGAAGGCCGAGCCTGGACGCGATGGCCGCGGTGTTGTCAGTCGAGCCGTCGTCGACAACCACCACCTCGAGATCGCCCGGATAGTCGCTCGCCACGAGGGATCGAAGGGTGGCCGTGATGCCCGCCGCCTCGTTGTAGGCGGGGACGATGACCGAGACCGGCGGGTGGTAGCGCGACTTCGTGGTCATGGAGTACGCCCGCTCGCGCGCCCGGGCCGCGCGCGTGCGTGCGCCATGGGTGCGCAACCGGACGGCGCGGGACCGGGAGCGGAGTGCGCGGGCCTGCGCCCGGAGTGCCCGAGCCTGCGCCCGGAGAACACGTGCGCGCGCCCTGCGTACGCCGATCTCGTGGCGCCAGGCGAGCAGAACCATGAGAACCAGCCGCCCGACGGTGAGGACGCCGGCAGCCACCGTGGCCATCGTGAGTCCCTCGGCTGCCACCTTTCCGGCGCGTTGCGCACCTACCAGGACGGCGCCCGCCGAGCGGTCGACCATGCCGGCGGGAGTGTTGGCCTCCCGCAGATGCAAGGCGTCGGAGACGGTCGTGAAGCGGTACTTCTTCGGCTGGAGCCGGGTGATCAGGCGATCCACGCCCTCGACCACCGCGCTCCGGTCGCCTCCGCCGTCATGCAGGCGGACCACCGCGCCGCGACCCGCCTTCGGTGTGGCCGCCGCGACGATCTGTTTCGTCGTACGACGTGAGGCGTCACGCGTGTCGCGGTCGGTCAGCACGATGAGGTAGCCCTGCCGGCTCGCGTCACGCGCGGCTTCGTACTCCGGCCCCGTGAGCCTCGAGGGAGTCGAGGTGTGCGGCGGCCGGAGCAGGTAGGTGTGCATCCCGGTCGTCCCGGCGAGCGCTCGCTGCGCGAGCGTCAGCTCCACGGCGCGTCGCCAGCCGGGAATTCCGCCGAGATCGGCGTGGGTGTAGGTGTGGCTGCCGATCTCGTGCCCCTCCGCAAGGATGCGTCGGGTGAGTTCGGGATGAGCCGCGGCCTTGGATCCGACGACGAAGAACGTTGCGCGTACGCCGTGTCGGCGCAGGACGGCGAGGACCTGCGGGGTCCATCGGGGATCGGGCCCATCCTCAAACGTCAGGGCGATGGTGCGGTGGGGCATCCCGGTCCGGGCTGGCCGCGAGCGGCTGAGGTCGAGGATCGGACCGGCGTACGAGAGCGGCAACGGGCTGGTGGATGAGCTCTGTTCTGATGGCGCTGTGGAGCTGCTCCACGCCTCGTCAAGGTATCCCTGCCCGTCAGAGCCCTTCTCGACGTACCCGTGGACGAGGAGGACGGCCGCGAGCGAGGCGAGCAGGAGGCAGATGAGGGTCCAGTGGTGGCGGGGCTCCCGGAGTCTGACGTGTCGTGCCATGCGCGCTAGCTGTCCAGTTCGGCAGCCCGCTGACTGTCCAGGTTCAGACGCGCGGAAGTGGGCTCAGCTGATTCGTCTGTACGTCGCCGAAGCATTGCCGCCTTTCAGCCGTAACCAGGTGGCCAGTCTCTCGTTGTCCTCCTCGCAGGCGACATGTCGACCTGTGGCGATGGCGCATGCCTTCGCTGCGGGCTGCCCACCTTAGAGCGTCCGTATGTCGGTCCTGTAGCGGGACTGATCTCGGGCGTGTTCTCAGCTGTCCGCAGCCGTGTCGTCTCGCAGAGTTGCGAGGTCGTCCGGTGTGTCGATGTCTGCGGCAGACCCCACGTCGTCACAGGGAACCTTCGTCACGAGATCCGGCCGGCTCCGCAGGAATCCCCGGGCACCCGCGTCACCGGTGGCGAGTTCGGCGATGTCCTTCCAGACAGCGCGGGCGAGGAGCACCGGATGGCGAGGGTGCTCGCCGTAGGTCGCGACCGCCGCCACCGCACCCGCGGCGTATGCAGCGCGAAGGCGTTCGACGGCCGTGGCGGTGACGAGGGGCTGGTCGACGAGGGCGATGACGACGGCGCCGACGTCCGGTGGCATGGACGCCAGTCCAGCTCGCAACGACGACCCGAGGCCGGTCGGCCAGGCGTCGTTGCGTACCACCGTCGTCGCGGCGGCGAGGTCGGCGGTCGCGAGGATCTCGTCGTACGCCGCACCGAGGACGACGTGCACCGGGGCGCAGCCTCCCGCGGTCAGCAGTCGGAGTCCGCGCTCGACGAGGAGTTGTCCGCCGAACTCGACCAGCGCCTTGGGCCGCCCGAACCGAGCGCCCTCACCTGCGGCGAGCAGCAGCCCGGCGACGTTCGTCATGCCAGCATTGTCGCCGGTGCCAGGCCCCCGCTTCGTCGGCCCCTTCCTCGGCCCCCGTTTCGTCGGCCCCTTCCTCGGCCCCCGTTTCGTCGGCCCATTCCTCGCCCTGTCCTCATGTCGTTCCCGTGATCATGAAAGCGGACCGGACCGTGAAGGGAACGGGCCCCTACGTACCGGACGCCTTCATGATCACCGAGGCGGGAGGGCGCAGGGCGGGTCAGTCCATCCAGACGCAGGCGACCGACGGGTGTGGCTGGCCGCCGTACGGCCACCTCGACGCCGGCTCCTCCGGGGTCGCGCCGTCGACCTCGCCCGGATGCTGGACGGCGACGAACACCGTCCGCTGGTCAGGGGTCACCAGCGGTCCGCACGTCTCCGCGCCCACCGGCACCGTCAGGAACTGCCTGACATGCCCGCGTTCCGGCCCGCGCACCGGGGTGGCGAACAGCCCGTCGTTGGACTCCAGCGCGTTGCCGTCGGTGGAAATCCACAGGTTTCCCGCACCGTCGAACGCCAGGTTGTCCGGGCACGAGATCGGGCTCACCTTGGACTTGTCGTACCCACCGAAGTAGGTCGTCGGATCGCCCGGATCCCCGCAGACCAGGAACAGCCGCCAGCTGAACGACGTCGCCGCCGCGTCCCCGCGGCTCTCGTCGATCTCGACGACGTGACCGTGCTTGTTGGCCGCCCGCGGGTTGGCCTCGTCGACCTGCTCCGCCGTGCGGTTGGAGTTGTTGGTGCACGCCATGTAGACCGAGCCGGTGACCGGATTCCGCTCGACGTCCTCCGGCCGGTCCATCTTGGTGGGGCCTACCTTGTCCGCCGCGAGCCGCGTGTGGACGAGCACCTCCGCGACCGACATCCCGTCGACAAACGACTCCTCGTCGCTCGTCAGCGGGATCCACTCGCCGGTGCCGTCGTACTCCCCGTCGTCCGCGCCGTCGCCGGTGAACTTGGCGACGTAGAGGGTGCCGCGGTCGAGCAGGCTCATGTTGTGGCGGTGCGCGGCGGCGGTCCGGGTCGTCCGGTAGCGGTCGCGGGACACGAACTTGTAGAGGTAGTCGAAGCGCTCGTCGTCACCGAGGTACGCGACGATCCGGCCGTCGCGGGTCGAGGTGACTTCCGCGCCCTCGTGCTTGAACCGACCCAGCATGGTGCGCTTGCGGGGCGGGGCCTCCGGGTCGTACGGATCCAGCTCGACGATCCAGCCGAACCGGTTCGCTTCGTTCGGGTTCTTCGTCAGGTCGAAGCGTTCGTCGATCCTGGCCCACGACTTGCCCGCCGCCTTGGCCGTCGGCAGACCGTAACGCGTGAATGCCGGGACGTGCGCAGGGTCGACGGCGCCGGACGCTTCGAAGTACTGGTTGAAGTTCTCCTCACCGGACAGGACCGTGCCCCATGGCGTGGTGCCGCCGGCGCAGTTGTTCAGCGTGCCGAGCACCCGGCGTCCGGTCGGGTCGGCCGCGGTCTTGAGCAGGCCGTGGCCCGCCGCGGGTCCGGTGATGACATGCGCGGTCGTCGCGGTGACCCGTTTGTTGAACGGCCGCCGGCCAGAAGTGACGAGCTTCCACCGGCCGGTGCGTCCGACCCGCTCGATCTCGACGACGGACATCCCGTGGGCTGCGAGCGAGACCCGCAGTTGCTCCTCGGACGCCGATGCACCGTTGGCCCATCCGCGGAACATCAGGGCCTCGTCGGTGTACTCGTGGTTGGTGACGAGCAGCGCCCTCTCGCCGCCCCGGGAACCGCTCCCCAGCGGGAGCACGCTCACGTAGTCACAGTTGTAGCCGAACTGCTTCTCCTGCGCCGCCGCCGTCTGGATCTCGAAGTCGAACTCCGGGGCGTCCGGCAGCACCGGGTCGCCCCAGCTGGCCACGACTGCCTGCGCGTAGCCGTCCGGAACGACGAGCGCGTCGCGGGTGTTCGGCGCGACGGGGGTGAAGGCGAGGTCGCTGATCCGGGATCCGCCGCTGCCACGTCCGTTGCTCGGGCGCGGGCCGTCCGTCGGACTCGCGGCAGCCGCCGCGCTCGGCACGGCCGCGCCGGCGGCGCCGCCGATCACCAACGCGCCGACCGCGGTTCCCTTCAGCAGCGAACGCCTGGACAGCGCCGACGCCGCGACGTCTGCGAAGTACGGGTTGTCGCTCCGGTTGGGCACCGGGTGGTCGCAGGCGTTGCCGCACCGGAACTCACACGTGAGCCGGCTCCGTGAGCCGTGCCGTGGAAGGAGGGGGAGGAGCCGCTTCATGTCAGGACACACTCCAGGTCCGCACAGGTACGAAGGTGTGCCCGGAGCCGGGCGTGAGCGCTCCGAGCGAGGGCCGGGACCGCGCGCCGCTCCGCCTTCGAGGCGCGGCGAACCCGCGGTCGATCCCGAAGCCGAAGCTAGGTGACTCCGACAAGCGCGACACGGCGCGGACCTGAACGGCCGGTGACCGCCGGGAATCCGGCCGTCGACAGCGCCCGCCGACAGCCAGCCCGCCCGCTCAGCCAGCCTGCTCGCCCGTCGCCGACGGAACGCCTGCACCCTTGTTACGGTGCGTGCGTATCACGGTTGCGGGTGGTGCGGACTGGGCGCGGACTCCACACGGGCGAGACCTGGGCCGAACCTGGGCCGAACCTGGGCGGGACCTGGGACCGCGGACGGCCGGCATCGGCCCCGACTCGCGTCCACGCGCTCCGGTGGAGAGGATATGCGCGTGGACTCCGCTCTCGAGATCGCGAACCGCGTCACCACGGCTTATCGCTCGCTCGACGGCCTCGCGTTCGCCTACGGCCAGGGCCCGGTCATCGCGGGTTTCACCAACGACTCCGACCTCGACCTGATCATGGTCTGGGACGGCGATCCGCCCAAGGTGCGCTCCCAGGCGATGGCGGACCTACACAACGGCCCCGGCAAGCCGCTGCAGCACGACTATCCGGGCTTCTCCTTGGACCGGTTCTGGGTCAACGGCGAGCAGATCGAGGTCTCCCACAAGTCGCACGAGACGTTCTCCGGGTGGATCCGGGACATCCGTTCCGGCTGGGGTTGGGAGGACTCTGACTCCACGATGCCGCTCTACGCGATCGCGGGATTCGCCTACGGCCGGATGTTCATCGACGAGAACGGGCTCGCCGCCGCCGCACGGAGCGACCTCACGTCATTTCCGCCCCTGCTGATCGAGCGGTCCCGGACCGTGCTGGAGGCGGAACTTCCGTCGTACGAACGCGACCTTGCCGGCTCGGCCCGCCGCGGCGATGGGTTGCTCTTCCACGAACTCCTGAGCAGGGTGCTGCGGCACGCGCTCGTCGCGTGGTTCTCGGCCGAGCACCGGTACTGCCCGCACCCGAAGTGGCTGCAGCACTGGATCGCGCGGTTTGGGATGGACAGCCGGATAGCGTCGCTGGAGCGTTCGCTGTGGCTGCCCATCACCCTCGAACGCCGCCGCGAGGTGTTCGTCTCGATGGCCGAACGCATCCTCGACCAGAAACGGGAGCAACCTGACGCTGGATGAGGGCCGGGCTCCTGTGCATACCGTCTAGACCCGGTCGAGCGGATGGTGCGGTTCGGGTGGCAGCTCGACCTGGATGGCGTCACCGGGCCGGACCTCACCGCCGGTGACGACGACTCCCATGATGCCGGCCTTGCGGATGACCTTGCCGGTCTCGTCGCGGCCCAGGACGGCCGCGAGCAGGCCCGGCTGGAAGTCGTCCAGCTGCGTACACGGATTGCGGAGTCCGGTCACCTCGACCACCGCCGACGCGCCGAGATGGAGCCGCGTGCCGGTCGGCAGCCCGAGCAGGTCGACGCCGGAGGTGGTGACGTTCTCACCCATCTGCCCCGCCGCCACGGTGAACCCCGCCTCGGCCAGCTCCTCGTGGAGCTCTGCGTGGATGAGGTGGACCTGACGCAGGTTGGGCTGGCTGGGGTCGCGGGCCACCCTCGACCGGTGCTTGACCGTCACACCGGAGTGGGCGTCACCCGCCACACCGAGGCCGGCGAGCAGCTCGACGCGCTCGCAGACGTCCTTGCTGAACGAATGGGTCGCACTGCGGCTCACCGCCTTCACCGCTGCTGTCATGGACCGACATCCTTTCCTGCCCTCGGAGCTGCTCGGAGGTGCCCGACTGGAAGCGGGTCAACTTTCGGACCACTCGCGGTTGCGGTGGAGTCGAGTATCCGGGCCGCACCGCGCCCTGCGGAGGCCTGTCCTGGACCTGCCGATGCGCGGACCGGCGTGGATCGCCAGGATACGTGGGGTGGACACCGCTCTCCGGATCGCTCGCCAGGTCGTACCCACCTACCGTGCCCTCGGGGGGCTCGCCTTCGCCTACGGCCAGGGGTCGGTGTTCACCGGGTTCACGACGGACTCAGACGTCGACATCGTCCTGGTGTGGGACCGGGACGGCCCGCCCGCGCCGTCGGATCGCCCGGTCGAGAAGCTCCACACCGGCCGCGGCGTTCCGGTGACGTTCCACCAGCCTGGTTTCGTGCTCGACCGGCTCGACATCGGCGGATTCCAGGTCGACGTCTCCCACAAGACCCGCCGTGTCTTCGACGGCTGGGCCAGCGATGTGCGGTCCGGCCGTGGGTGGGAGGGCGTGGAGTACCCGACCCCGTTGTACGCCATTGCGGGCTTCGCCTACGGCACGCTGCTCGCCGACGGCGCCGGCACCGGGGCGGAGGTCAGGTCCCAGCTGTCGACATTTCCGCCGGCGCTCGTCGAACGGTCGCGGAGCGTGCTGGCGGAGGAGTTGCCGTCGTACGACCGGGATCTTGCGACCTGCGCTCGCCGTGGCGACGGGTGGCTGTTCCACGACCTGCTGAGCAAGGTGATGCGGCACGCGCTGGTGACATGGTTCGCGGCCGAACGCCGCTACTGCCCGCATCCGAAGTGGTTGCACCACTGGGTGGCGAGGTTCGGGATGGATCCCGCGATCGCCGGGCTCGAACGCGGCCTGTGGGCGCCGCCGGTCAGTTTGGCTCGGCGACGGGAGCTGTTCCTCGCGATGGCGGACCGGATCCTGCAGCTTCCAGTTGCGCGCGGCGGCCCCGTCGCAGGCCGTCCCACGTGAAGATCGCGAGGGCGAGCCAGACGATGGCGAAGCCGGCCAGGCGTACCGGCGGCATCGGCTCGGCGAACACCAGCACGCCGATCAGGAACTGCAACGTCGGCGCGATGTACTGGATGATCCCCAGCGTCGTCAGCGAGACCCGGGTGGCCGCGGCGGCGAACAGCAGCAGCGGGATGGCGGTGACCACGCCCGCGCCGGCCAGCAGGACGGCCTTGTCCCAGCCGGTGTGGCCGAAGGCACCCGCCCCGGTGAGTTCCAGCCAGCCGAGATATCCGAGTGCCAGCGGGCCCGCGACCGTGGTCTCGACGGCGAGGCTCTCCATCGCTCCGGCCGCGGCCTTCTTCTTGCACAGGGCGTACGCCGTGAAGGTCAGGGCGAGCGTGAACGCCACCCACGGCGGCCGGCCGTAGTCGATGGTGAGGATGACGACCGCGACGGCGGCGATCGTCAGGGCGGTCCACTGCGCGCGGTTGAGGCGTTCGCCGAAGAGCAGGACACCGGCCATCACGATCACGAGCGGGTTGATGTAGTAGCCGAGAGCCGTGTCCACTACATGGTCGTGGTTGACGGCCCAGATGTAGGTGCCCCAGTTGATCGCGATGATGAGCGCGGCGGCGGACAGGTAGCCGACACTGCGCGGACGGGTCCGGAGGGCTGCCCACCAACCCGGGCGGGGGCGGATCCTCAGCAGGATGGTGACGAAGACGAGCGACCAGATCAGCCGATGCGCCAGGACCTCGACCGATCCGGCGGGTTGGACGAGCGGCCAGTAGAGCGGGAACAGTCCCCAGCTCGCGTAGGCGAGGACACCGAAGATCAACCCCCGGCGTTGCTCGTCCACACGTCGCAGACTACGTACGACGGATTGATCAGACGAATCGTCGGCTCGCTGGTCTCGCGGACTGGGATCTCCGCCCCGCGTTCAGGCGCGGCGCCCCCGTCGGGCAATGACCACGCTGAGCATGCCAGTAGCACCTAGGCCAGGCATGGACGCCTCTCCGAGGTACGCAGACCTGCTCAGCGTGGTCATTGTCCGACGGGCAGTACGCCTGGTCGACTTCCCACGGGCCTGCTCAGCGTGGTCATTGTCCGACGGACGGTACGCCTGGTCGAGTTGCCACGGGCCTGCTCAGCGTGGTCATTCAGGCCCGGCCATGCCGAATCCGCGGTCAGGCGTGGGCGGTCAGGCGCTGGAGCCGACGGTCCAGGTGTCGGCTCCCTGGAGCAGTTGTGCCAGGTCGCCGGGGCCCTTGTCGGCCCGAACCTTCGCCAGTTGGTCACGGGCGAGATCGTCGTAGGTCGGCCGCTCCACCTGGCGGAAGATCCCGATCGGCGAGTGGTGCAGCGTCTGCGCGTCGGCGAGCCGGGAGAGACCGAACGCCGTCGTCGGGTCGGCACCGTAGGCGTCGTGCACGAGCACGGCGTCGGCCCCGACCTCGGCCACCGCCGCGACCCGCAGCCCGCCGGACGCCTGGTCGCGGACGACACCCAGCTCGCCGTCGCGGCCGAACAGAATCGGCTGGCCGTGCTCGAGCCGGATCACCGCCTCGTCCTGGGTGTCCTTGCCCTTGAGGATCTCGAACGCACCGTCGTTGTAGATGTTGCAGTTCTGGTAGATCTCGACCAGTGACGCGCCCCGATGCTGCACCGCGGCCCGCAGCACCGAGGTGAGGTGCTTGCGGTCGGTGTCGATCGTGCGGCCGACGAACGTCGCCTCGGCGCCGAGTGCCAGCGACACCGGGTTGAACGGCGCGTCGAGCGAGCCGAGCGGCGTCGACTTGGTGATCTTCCCCAGTTCCGACGTGGGCGAGTACTGTCCCTTCGTCAGCCCGTAGATCCGGTTGTTGAACAGCAGGATCTTGAGGTTGACGTTGCGCCGCAACGCGTGGATCAGGTGGTTGCCGCCGATGGACAGCCCGTCGCCGTCACCGGTGACCACCCACACCGACAGGTCCGGCCGCGATGTGGCGAGGCCGGTCGCGATCGCGGGGGCGCGGCCGTGGATTCCGTGCATGCCGTACGTGTCGAGGTAGTAGGGGAACCGGCTCGAGCAGCCGATGCCGGAGACGAAGACGACGTTCTCCCGCTTGACGCCCAGCTCGGGCAGGAACCCCTGCACCGCCGCGAGGATCGCGTAGTCGCCGCAGCCTGGGCACCACCGCACCTCCTGGTCGGAGGTGAACTCCTTGCGGTTCTGCGGAGCGTCAGCCGTCGGGACGCCCCGCAGTCCGGGCAGCGGCAGATCGGTGGTGGTCATGAGCGTCTGCAGTCCTCCTCCACGTCGACGCCGTGACGGACGTGGCCGTTGGGCGACGGGTCAGACAGGGAGCCGGCATCGTCGCCGTCCTCGAGTGAGCCGATGAGCTCGCCGATCGCCTCGACGAGTTCGGCGGCGCTGAACGGAAGCCCGCGAACGCGGTTGTAGGTCACCACGTCGACGAGGTAGCGGGCCCGCAGCAGCATGGCCAACTGGCCGAGGTTCATCTCCGGGACCAGCACGCGTTCGTAGCTCTTGAGCACCTCGCCCAGGTCGGGTGGCAGCGGGTTGAGGTGCCGCAGGTGCGCCTGTGCGACCGGGGTGCCGTGCTCGCGCAGGGTCCGACAGGCAGCGCCGATCGGGCCGTACGTCGAGCCCCAGCCGAGGACGAGCACCTTGGCGTCCTTGCCCGGGTCCTCGACCTCCAGCGGCGGGATGGTCCGCGCGATCCCGTCGATCTTGGCCTGGCGGGTGCGGACCATGAGGTCGTGGTTGGCGGCGTCGTAGGAGATGTTGCCGTGTCCGTCCGCCTTCTCCAGCCCGCCGATCCGGTGCTCGAGGCCGGGTGTGCCCGGCACCGCCCAGGGACGGGCGAGGGTCTCGGGGTCGCGCTTGTACGGCCAGAAGACCCGCTCGCCGGTCTCGGTCTCGTGGTTGGGTTCGGTGGCGAACTCGACCTTGACCTCGGGCAGATCGGCGACGTCCGGGATCCGCCACGGCTCGGAGCCGTTGGCGAGGTAACCGTCGGACAGCACGAACACCGGCGTGCGATAGGTCACGGCGATGCGTACGGCCTCGATGGCGGCGTCGAAGCAGTCCGACGGCGAGCGCGGTGCGATGATCGGGACCGGCGCCTCGCCGTTACGCCCGAACATCGCCTGCAGCAGGTCGGCCTGCTCGGTCTTGGTCGGCATCCCGGTCGAGGGACCGGCGCGCTGGATGTCGCAGATCACCAGCGGGAGCTCGAGCGTCACACCCAGGCCGATCGTCTCCGACTTCAGCGAGACACCGGGCCCGGAGGTCGTGGTCACCCCGAGCGCGCCCCCGAACGCGGCACCGAGGGCGGCGCCCACCCCGGCGATCTCGTCCTCGGCCTGGAACGTCGTCACGTCGAAGCGTTTGTGCTTGCTCAGCTCGTGCAGGACGTCGCTCGCCGGCGTGATGGGGTAGGAGCCGAGGAACATCGGCAGCCCCGCCCGGTTGGCCCCCGTGATGAGGCCGTACGCAAGAGCGAGGTTGCCGGAGATGTTGCGGTAGAGCCCGGCCTTCATCTCCGCCGGCCGGACCTGGTAGGAGATCGCGAACGCCTCGGCGGTCTCACCGAAGTTCCAGCCCGCCTTGAACGCCGCGATGTTGGCGTCGCGGATGGCGGGAAGGCGAGCGAACTTCGCGTTCAGGAAGGACAGGGTCGAATCCGTCGGACGGTTGTAGAGCCACGAGACCAGGCCGAGGGCGTACATGTTCTTGGCCCGGCTGGCGTCCTTGCGCGACAACCCGCCCTGGTCCGGCCCGAGCGCGGCCTTGATCGCCTCGGTGGTCATGCTCGTGAGCTTGAACCCGTGGGTCTGGTAGGCGTCGAGCGAACCGTCGTCGAGCGGGTTCTCCGTGTAGCCGACCCGGCTGAGGTTCCGCTTGGTGAACTCGTCCGCGTCGACGATCAGCGTGGCGCCTCGGGGCAGCTCCGGCAGGTTGGCCTTCAACGCCGCGGGATTCATCGCCACCAGGACATCGGGGGCATCACCAGGGGTCAGGATGTCGTGGTCGGCGAAATGGATCTGGAATGACGAAACGCCTGGCAGTGTCCCGGCTGGCGCGCGAATCTCCGCCGGGAAGTTGGGCAATGTCGACAGGTCGTTTCCGAAAGATGCGGTTTCCTGAGTAAATCGGTCACCGGTCAGTTGCATGCCGTCACCGGAATCGCCGGCAAATCGGATGATGACACGGTCGACCTGCTGGACCTGTTTGGTCACCGGGCGAACGACCTCCTCGGGCGCCGTGCCAGGGCTAGTCCCCAAAACCGTGTTGCGGTGAGGCTCCGCCTTCGGGGGCGGCGCGCTCTCCTGTCGTGCTTCTATGCTACGTCCGGGTTGTTCGGTGTTGGGGGGGCCACCGCACTTTGGGACGCCATCGCAGTACGCGACTCGACTGTAACCCTCGGTGTTTCGTGCCGGAGGATGTACCCGCAAGTCCGGCTACCCAGGGTACGTTCCGGCCCATCAAGATGGAGGGCCCCATCGATGCGACCTGCGACACGTCGCCCGACGCTGGGCTCGACACGGCGTCCGATGTGGCCCAAGACGCGGCGTTCGATGCGGTGCCGGACGCGAGTCTCGGTGGTGGTCGTCGCTGCGGCATGGGCGCTCGCGCTGGGGGCGTGTAGCGCGCTTCCGCTTCCTGGACAGGGAAGCGGCGACGGGTCGCCTGAGCCGAGGCGTACCTCGACGGCCTACATCGAGGCGCAGGACCCGCACGCCGAGGCGCCCGCTCCGCAGGTGGCCAAGGCCAGGTCCGGCGGCACGCTGCGCGTTCTGTCCGCCAACTCGCCGCACACCTTCGACCCCACGAGGGTCTCCCCACTCGACACCCTGGCGATCATGAAGTTGGTCACCCGGGGTCTCACCCAGACGGTGTACGAAGGCGGCAACCCGGTTCTGGTGCCGGATATGGCCACCGATCTCGGCCGGCCAAACCGGGATTTCACCCGGTGGGAGTTCACTCTTCGCGATGGCTTGAGGTACGAGGACGGGGCACCGGTCAAGGCGGTCGATGTGGCGTACGCCATCACACGGCAATTCGCCCAACAGGAACTTTCCGGCGGACCGACGTACGGACTCGACTACTACCTCGGTGGCGACACCTATGCGGGCCCGTACGCCGACGACGGCGACTTCGAGGCGGTCGAGACGCCGGATGACAAGACGATCATCGTCAAGATGCGCAGACCGTTCCCGTCGATGCGTTACTACGCGTCGCTTCCGACATTCACGCCGATTCCCGCGGCAAAGGACACCCGTCAGGACTACACCCGGCATCCGCTGGCAACCGGCCCGTACAAATTCGCCGCCGACTGGAACGGCAGAACCCTTACCCTCGTGAAGAACCGGGAATGGTCGGCTTCGACGGACCCGGGTCGGCACCAGTTCGTCGACACGTTCATCTTCGAGTTCGGGCTCGACGAGAACGAAATCCAGCAACGGATCATCACCGATGAGGGCGACGACCAGTACGCGCTGAGCTACAACGATCTGCTGGCCGACAACTACCCGGTGATTCGCGGTACCGACGTCGAGAATCGACTGGTCGTCGGGCCGAGTCCCTGCATTTCCTACCTGTGGATGGACACCCGCAAGATTCCTCTGTCGGTACGCCGGGCCGTCGCCGAAGCGTGGCCCCTGAAGGCCGAGAACGAAGCCGCCGGATCGATTCCCGGGCTGACCTGGCAACCGGCGACCACCATCATGGCCTCGGCCACGCCCGGGTGGCTCGCCCACGACGCCATCGGCAACCAGGGGAAAGGCAACGGCGACCCGTCGGCCGCGCGGACTCTGCTGGAGGAGGCCGGCCAACTCGGCTTCGAACTGTCGTTCTTCTCCTCCGACGACGACACCGAGACCGCGATCGCCGAGGTGAGGCGAAAGGCCCTGACCAAGGCAGGTTTCACCGTCAAGACCGTTCCGGCGCCGTCGGCGCTCGCCCGCGACCTCGCAAGCGACGGCACCCGGCCGGTCAACCTGCGTTCGGGCAGGTGGTGCATGGACTGGGCCAACGGCGACGCCGTACTCCCGGCGATCCTGGACGGGCGGAAGGCCCACCTGCCGGGCGCTCCGATCCCGTCGTTCCTGAACGTCGATCGCGTCAACGCCGAGATCGACCGGATCAGCAGGCTGTCGGCCCACAAGGCGTTGGCCGAATGGGGCCGCCTCGACGCGATGATCATGGACGAGTACCTCCCCGTGGTGCCGCTCGGCGAGGAGGGTACGACGCTGCTGCACGGCTCGAAGGTCGCGAACGTCATCGTCGACACCGTGGGCGGGAGCCCCGACTACACCCAGATCTACGTCCTGGAGTAGGGGTCGCGCGCGGGGCGGCGCAGCGGTCGGTGGCCCGAGCCGCTCGCCGCCTGAGTCGCGAAGCGGGCTCGCCGGGTCCATGATCATGAAGGAAAAGTCGCGAATGGACCGAAAAACCTTCATGATCACGATCATGATCACGGGGGAGGGAGGCGCGTGTCGAAGCGCGCGGGCGGAGCTTGAGGGCGCCCTTCCGCCCGACACTAGACTCGGCCGTCGGATGTGAAGGAGAGGGGCATGAACGCGGACTACTACGCGACCTACACGGTCGTGCTGAGCGTTCTGCTTCTCGGCGTGGTCTTCGCCGCGGTGGCTCTCGTCGCCAACCGGCTCCTCCGGCCCACCAACCCGTCCCGTGAGAAGTACCTCACCTACGAGTCCGGCGTCGATCCGGTCGGCGCGGGTTGGGCGCAGAGTCATGTCCGTTACTACGTCTTCGCCTACCTTTACGTCGTCTTCGCCGTCGACGCGATCTACCTTTTCCCCTGGGCCACGATCTTCGCCGCGCCGGGGTTCGGGTGGACGACGCTGGTGGAGATGTTCGTGTTCCTCGGCTTCATCGCCGTCGGCCTGCTCTACGCCTGGCGCAAGGGAGTGCTGACATGGACGTGACGACCCCCGCCGGCCAGGGAACGGGTTCGGCGCCGCACACTCCGAAGACCGCGCAGCCGCTCGACCTGCCGATGCCGCATGTCGGGCCGCTGCAGAAGCTGGCGCCCGAACCCCTGAAGTTCGTTCTCAACTGGGGTAGGCGCTGGTCGCTGTGGGTCTTCAACTTCGGCCTCGCCTGCTGCGCGATCGAGTTCATCGCGTCGTCGATGTCGCGGCACGACTTCATCAGGCTGGGCGTGATCCCGTTCGCGCCGGGGCCCCGGCAGGCCGACCTGATGGTCGTCTCCGGCACGGTGACCGACAAGATGGCGCCCGCGATCCGCCGCCTGTACGAACAGATGCCCGAGCCGAAGTACGTCATCTCGTTCGGTTCCTGCTCCAACTCCGGCGGGCCGTACTGGGATTCGTACTGCGTCACCAAAGGGGTCGACCAGATCGTGCCGGTCGACGTCTACGTGCCGGGGTGCCCGCCGCGGCCGGAGGCGTTGCTGCAGGGCATCGTCAAGCTGCAGGAGAAGATCGCGGCGGAGTCGCTCGAACAACGGTACGCAGGTGCCGGCGCTGCCCCGTCGCGGTGGCGGAGCGTGGCGTCCCTGCTCAGGCGGCCCGTTCGGCCGGGTGACACCTCGTGACCTGGTACACCGACACCCGGGACCTGCTGGCGACGGCGCTCGGTGTCGAGGTCGGGCTCGACGAGGGCTTCGGTCCACCCACCCTCGACGTACCCGCTGACCGATGGGTCGAGGCACTGCGCGTCCTGCGGGACGAGGCGGGGTGCACCTTCTTCGACTGGTTATCCGCCGTCGACGAACTCGACCAGGGCTTCGCCGTCGTGTGCCACGTCGCCCGGCTCGGCGCCGCGTCGGAGCAGTCGAGCGCGCCGGCGGTGGCGCACCTGTTGGTGCGTACGCGGATTCCGCGTTCCGCACCTGCTCTGGCGACGGCCACCCCGGTCTACGCGGGTGCCGGGTGGCACGAGCGCGAGACGCACGAGATGTTCGGCATCGACTTCGCCGGGCACCCGGGGCTTGCGCCGTTGTTGCTGCCGGACGAGTTCGAGGGTCACCCGTTGCGCAAGGAGTTCGTGTTGGCGGCCCGGGTGGCGAAGGCATGGCCTGGCGCGAAGGAACCCGGCGAGTCCGACCACGACACCGGCCGGTCGCCGAGCCGGCGACGGATGGCGCCACCTGGCGTACCGGCTGCCGAGGCGTGGGGTCCGCGCCCGCCCGGTTCGGAGGCGCCGGACCCGATGGCGGTCACCGCTCCGCCGGCCCGACCCGCCCGTGGTCGGGGTGAGCGTCCGGCTCGGGGTGAGCGTCCCGCTCGGGGTGAGCGTCCGGCCCGGGGTGAGCGTCCCGCTCGGGGTGAGCGTCCGGCCGACGGTGAACGTCCGGCCCGGGGTGAGCAGCCGCCCGAAGCGACCGGCGGGGGCGATGATGGCTGAGGCGCTCGAGTTCGTCCTTCGCGTGGGCGGCGTCTTCGTGGCGTTCCTCGTCCTCCCGCTCCTCGTCGGTCAGACCGAGCACAAGGTGATGGCGCACATGCAGGGTCGGCTCGGCCCGATGTACGCGGGCGGTTTCCACGGTTGGGCACAGCTCGTCGCCGACGGAGTGAAGTTCGCGCAGAAGGAAGATGTCGTACCCGCCAACGCGGATCGCCGGGTCTTCCAACTCGCGCCTGTCCTCGCGCTCGTGCCGTACCTCGTGGCACTGGTGGCGATCCCGTTCGGGCCGGGACTCGTGGGGGTCGAGCTCGACGCCGGGCTGTTCTTCGTACTCGCCGTGATGGGCGTCGGCGTCCTCGGTTCGCTCATGGGCGGCTGGGCGAGCGGCAACAAGTACAGCCTGCTGGGCGGCTTCCGGTCGGCGGGCCAGTTGCTCGCGTACGAACTGCCGTTCGTCCTCGCAGCGGCAAGTGTCGCGATGGCGGCCGGCACGCTGTCGCTCTCGGGCATTGTCGAGGCGTGGGAGCCGTGGTGGCTGATCTGGCAGCTGCCCGGGCTGTTCGTCTTCTTCGTCGCCGGACTGGCCGAGCTGCACCGGCCGCCGTTCGACATGCCGGTCGCCGATGCGGAGATCATCTTCGGGCCGTACACCGAGTACACCGGGATCCGGTTCGCGCTGTTCCTGTTGGCGGAGTACGCCGGAATCGTCGTGCTCGCGGCCCTGACGACGGTCCTCTTCCTCGGCGGTTGGGAGGGGCCGTTCGCCGGTGCGCTGGGATGGTTGTGGACGCTGCTCAAGGTGTTCGCGGTGGCGTTCGTGGTGATCTGGGTGCGGGTCGCCTACCCGCGGCTGCGGGCGGACCAGCTGCAGCGGTTGGGGTGGCAGCTGCTCGTACCGCTCGCCCTCCTGCAGCTCGCCCTCACCGGCGTGGTGGCGGTGGTCCGCTCATGAGACTTCGGGTCGTACGCAAGGAGGTGTGGTGATGGCCGGGATTCCGGGCAAGGGACTCGCGCACGGGCTCAAGGTGACGTTCGACAACCTCACCAGGCGTTCGGTGACGCAGCAGTACCCCGACGTCAAGCCGGACCTGCCGGCGCGGTCGCGCGGTGTGATCGCGCTCTTCGAGGAGAACTGCACCGTCTGCATGCTCTGCGCCCGCGAATGCCCGTGCTGGTGCATCTACATCGACTCCCACAAGGAGACGACGCCCCCGGCGGAGGAGGGCGCGCGCGAACGCAGCCACAACGTGCTCGACCGGTTCGCGATCGACTATTCCCTCTGCATGTACTGCGGGATCTGCATCGACGTGTGTCCGTTCGACGCGTTGTTCTGGTCGCCGGAGTTCGAGTACGCCACGACCGACATCGCCGATCTCACCCACGAACGCGACGAGCTGCGCGAGTGGATGTGGACCGTGCCCGTACCGCCGCCGCTCGACCCTGGCGCGGAGCCGGCCAGGGAGATCGGCGTCGCGGAGAAGGCCGTGGAGAAGGCCGCGGCGAGAGCCGTCGAGCAGGCCGCTGCTCAGCCTGGTGAGCAGGCCGGTGAGAACGAACGTACGAACGCGGACGGCGAGCCATGAGAGCCGTCCAGGTGCTCTTCGCCCTCTTCGGTGTGGTGGCGGTCGGCTCGGCGTTGCTGGTCGTCACGACGCGGCAGGTCGTCCACGCGGCGCTCTGGCTCGTGGTGACGCTCGGCGCGCTCGCGGGGTGCTATCTGCTGTTGACGGCGGAGTTCGTGGCGTGGGTGCAGGTGCTCATCTATGTGGGAGCGGTGGTCGTCCTGCTGCTCTTCGCGCTCATGCTCACCCGTGCGCCGACCGGGCCGGTCGCCGACCTCACCAAGGCGAACGCCTGGTTCGCCGGGATCGTCGCGTTGGCGGTCGCGGCGGTCCTCGGTACGACGATGGTGGCGGGCTTCGCCGGTGAGGTGATCGACCTTCACCGGGTCGAGGTCGGGAGCGCGAAGGCCATCGGTGCAGCGGTGTTCTCCACCTGGGTCCTGCCGTTCGAGGTGCTGTCGGTGCTGCTGCTGGCCGCGCTCGTGGGTGCGATCGCGCTGTCGACCCGTGGTTCGCCGAGCGGCCCGAGGAGTACGCCCCGTACGCCACCGGAGGGAACGAAGGGCGCGGGCGTCACCGGCACCGGAGGTGGCCGCTGATGCCACTGCTGCTGCCGCTGCTCGTCGGGGTCCTACTGTTCTCCATCGGCGTCTACGGCGTCCTCGCACGGCGCAACGCCGTCCTCGTCCTCGTCGGTGTCGAGCTGATGCTCAACGCGGTGAACCTGAACGTCCTCGCCTTCGACGCCTGGCACCGGGACCCCTTGCACAGCGGGCAGATCCTGACCCTCTTCGTCATCACCATCGCCGCCGCCGAGATCGGGCTCGGGCTGGCGATCGTCCTGCTGGTCTTTCGTACCCGCGCGTCGATCGACGTGGAGGACGCCCGCGAGCTCGCCGACCGCGACGCCACCGATGAGGCGTACGCCGACGAGGTGGCGGCGATGGATGCGGCGGAGGACGCGCGGGTGGAGGCAAGGGCTGAGGCAGCGGATGCGGCGGCGGCGGCCGAGCTGTCCGAGGATGGTGGCCGGCCATCTCGACATGCCTCCGGCAACTCCGAGGACGCACCGGCGGAGGCCAAGCGATGACCGCACTCCTTCTCGCCGCGACCGGCGCGGCGTTCCTCGCCGCCGTCCTCACTCTCCTGCTCGGCAGGGCCGTCCCGCGCGCCGTCGCGCCGATCGGTGTCCTGGGCGCCGGCGTGGGATGGATCGCCTCGCTGGCCGTCGTGATCGCCGACCTTTCCGGACGCCTCGAGCTCCAGACGCTGGTGCTGGCGCACGTGCCGACGGGAGGGCTGGCGTTCGACATCGCCTTCCGGGTCGACGGGCTCTCGGCGCTGGTGAGTCTGCTCGTCACGAGCGTGGCGCTGGCGGTGCAGATCTACTCGATCGACTACCTGCGCGGGGATTCGCGGTATCCGTCGTACGTCTGCCTGGTGTCGCTCTTCACCGCCGCGATGCTGCTCGTGGTCGCCGCCGACGACCTCCTGGTGCTGCTCGTGGGCTGGGAGGTGATGGGCGTCTGTTCGTACTTCCTGATCGGCCATCACTGGGAGCTCGCCGACGCGCGTGACAGCGCGGTGAAGGCGTTCCTGGTCACGAGACTGGGCGACATCGGCTTCCTGTTCGGGATCTTCGTCCTCGGCGTCGCGGCCGGCACGTTCCGAATCAGCGAGATCCAGGAGGCCGCCGTCAATGGCGGGTTGACAGTCGGTACGGCCACGCTGGCGACCCTGCTGCTGCTCTGTGGCGTGGTCGGCAAGTCGGCGCAGTTCCCCCTGCACATCTGGCTTCCGGACGCGATGGCCGGGCCGACACCGGTGAGCGCGCTCATTCACGCGGCGACCATGGTGGCGGCGGGGGTGTTCCTGGTGGCGCGGCTGCTCGCGGTGTTCGAGCTCGCGCCCGCGACGCTCGCGGTGCTCGCCGTCATCGCCGCGATCACCATGGTCGGATCCGCGCTCGCCGCGCTCGCCGAGGAGGACATCAAGCGGGTGTTGGCGTGGTCGACGGTCAGCCAGTTGGCCTACATGCTGGCGGGACTCGCGGCGGGTGGTTACACCGCGGGGGTCCTGCTGCTCGTTGCGCACGGGGCGTTCAAGGCGTTGCTGTTCCTGTGCGCGGGCGCGGCGATCCACGCCGTGGGCAGCAACCTGATGTCGGCGATGGGCGGGCTACGGCGGACGCTGCCGATGACGTTCGTGACGATGACGATCGGGTTGGCGGCGCTCGCGGCACTGCCGCCGTTGTCGGGGTTCTTCGCCAAGGACGCCGTGCTCGGTGCGATCCAGGAAGCGGTCCAGCACGGTGGAGTGCTGCCGGTGAGCGTCGGATGGATACTGCTGGTGGCGGGGTTCGCGACCGTCGCCCTCACCGCGGCGTACTGCACGCGGCTGTGGCTGCGGGTCTTCTTCGGAGCCGGACCTGACTCGGCTCCGTTGGGTGAGGGACACGCCTTGGATGAGGGTGCCCCTGCGGTACACGCCTTGGGTGTGGGTGCCCCTGCGGCACACGCCCCGGATGGAAGGACTCCTCCTCCAAGATCGGAGGCACCGGCACTCATGCGATGGCCGCTGATCGTGCTGGCGGTGCCGAGCGCACTGCTCGGGTTCCTGGCGCTGGCCCCGCGAACATGGGCGCGCTGGCTGGGCGGCGGTGGGCCCGCGGAGGCCGAGGCGCCGAGCCTGCTCCATGCGAGTACGACGATGCTGTCGCTCGCCCTTGCCGGACTCGCGGTCGCGGCGGTCACGGCAGCATGGCGGAGCCGGGGCAGGCGCGACCCCGCGGACCTGCTCGGCCCGGCGAGACCCCTGCTGCAGCAGGGATTCCGGATCGACGCGGTGGTCGCCAGGATCGTCGTACGACCGGTCTACGCGCTCGCGCGCGTCGTCGTGGCCGGCGACCGCGATGTCGTCGACTTCTACGTCCAGGGCTCGGGCCGGGCGGCCCGCTCGGTCGGAGGCCTGCTGCGGCTCGCCCAGACCGGGAACGTCTCGACCTACCTGAGCCTGGTCGTCGCCGGTGTTCTCGTCCTCGCCCTCGCGGCGTGGGGGGTGGTCGCGTGATCGAACTCCTGATGTGGCTGGTGATGCTGCTCCTGGCAGGTCTCACCGTGCGGACGGTGCCATGAACGTCCTGCTCTGGCTCCTCCTCGCCCTGCCCCTCGCCGGTGCCGGCGTGGTGGCGGGTGCGCCGAGGCTGGTCGCCGAGCCGGTGGTGGCGCGGGTGGGTGCCGTCGTCGGTGCGGCGACGTTGCTGGTCGCTGTCGTCGTCGCGGTGCGCTTCGACTACGCGGCGGCGGAACGCGTGCAGTTCGAGACGGACGCGAGCTGGATCCCCGCGATCGATGTCCGCTGGCATCTCGGCGTCGACGGCATCTCACTGGCGATGGTCCTGCTCACGGCGTTGCTGGCGTTCTGCTGCCTGCTCTACACGACCCGCATCCCGCCCTCGACCGCCGCGTCCGTCACGGCCGCCGGTTCCGACGCCGCCTCCGCTGGTGGCGCCGCCACTTCCGCCGGGCAAGGACAGCGGCCACCGACCCGGGCGTTCGTCGCTCTGGTCCTGCTCCTCGAGGTCGGGATGCTCGGGACGTTCGTGGCGTTCGACCTGATCCTGTTCTTCCTGTTCTTCGAGGTCGTCCTCATCCCGATGTGGTTCGTCATCGCCGTCTGGGGAGACCCGCACGACGGAGCCGGGCGGCGCCGTGCGGCCACGACGTTCATCCTCTACACCCTGCTCGGCAGCGCGCTCATGCTGCTGGGATTCCTGCTGGTGTACGCACAGGCCGGTACGTTCGACCTCACCGCTCTCGCGGCGGGCGCCGGCCGGGGAATCACCACGGCCGCCCAACTGCTCGCCGCCATCGCCATCGGACTCGGCCTCGCGGTCAAGAGCCCGATGTGGCCCCTGCACACCTGGCTGCCCGACGCGCACGCGAAAGCTCCCACGGTCGGCTCGGTCCTGCTGGCCGGCGTACTCCTGAAGATGGGAACGTACGGCTTCGTCCGCGTCTGGCTCCCGGTCGTCCCCGACGGCGCCCGCGCGGTGGCGCCCTATCTCGCCGGACTCGCCACCGTCGGCATCATCTACGGCGCACTCGCCTGCCTGGCGCAGCGCGAACTCAAGCGGCTCATCGCGTACTCCTCCGTCGGCCACATGGGTTTCGTCCTGCTCGGCATCGCGACACTCACGCCGGTCGGCGTCAACGGCGCGATCTTCGCGGGAGTCGCGCACGGGCTCATCACCGGGCTGCTGTTCTTCCTCGCCGGCGCCATCAAGGACCGGCACGGCACCGGTGTCCTCGCCGACCTCGGTGGCGGACTGTACGCACGGATGCCGCGGCTCGGCGGGCTGTTCGTCTTCGGAGCGGTGGCGAGCCTCGGGCTCCCCGGGCTGGCCGGGTTCTGGGGCGAGATGCTGGCGCTGTTCGGTGCGTACGAACCGCACGCCGCGCTTGCCCGGACGACCTACATCGTGCTGATGGTGCTCGCCGGACTCGGCGCTGTCCTCACCGCTGCGTACTTCCTCGTCCTCGTTCGGCGGATCTGCCAGGGCAGCGACACGATCGGGCCGAGCCTCGTACAGAACGGTGCGGCCCTTCGTGACGTCACCGCGATCGAGGTGTGGTCGTGGGCGCCGCTGGTGGCGCTGACGCTGGTGCTCGGGCTGTATCCCGGCGCGGTCCTGGCGGTCACCGAACCCGCCGTCACGCTGCTGGTGGGGAGGTGAGTGCCGGTGCCTGACCTGGTGCAGCCGATCAACTGGCTCGCGATCGCGCCACCGCTCGCCGTCGCGCTGACCGCTGTCGCGGTACTGGTCGTCGACGCGGTGGCGCGTGGTCGGCGGCCCGGCCTCGTGTCGTGGGCGGCGTTCGGCGGCCTGGTGAGCGCGCTCGCGCTGCTGCTACCTCTTCGTCATGTCGCCGGCACGAGTTCGGCAATGTTGGCCGCGGAGGCCGCCTCCTCGCCCGGACAGAACATCGACTTCGCGATTCTTGGGCACGATTTTGCCTTCTGCGCACAGGTGGTTGCCTTCCGCGTCGACCCTCTCAGCGGACCAATGACGTGCTCATACGTCGTCGACAACACAACACTGGTCTTCCAGCTGCTTGCGGCCGGGGGTGCGGCCGTGGTCGTCTTGCTGTCGACCCGTGCGTCGCTCGGTTCCCGGATCCCAGTGGGGGAGTACCACTTCCTGCTGCTCTGTTCTGCCAGTGGGGCGATGGTGCTGGCCGGGGCGCGGGACCTCATCACGCTGGTCGTGGCGTTGGAGCTGGTCTCGCTTCCGGCGTTCGCCCTCGTGGGGTTGCGCGGCGGCGACCGGCGGGCGGCCGAGGCAGCGCTGAAGTTCTTCCTTGTCTCCGTCGTGTCTGTCGCGGTGATGCTCTTCGGGGTCTCACTCGTCTACGGCGTCACCGGCACCGTCTACCTTGCGCAGATCGACGCGGCGCTGCGGGACGGCGCCGGCCCGGCCGGCGTCGCGGCCGTCGGCGTCATGCTCACGCTGGTGGGGCTGGCCTTCAAAGTGGCGGCTGTGCCGTTCCACTTCTGGGTGCCCGACACGTATGTCGGCGCGCCCGTACCGGTCGCCGCCTACCTGTCCGTGGTGTCGAAGGCGGCCGGATTCGTCGGGCTCCTGCTGGTGGTGAGCATCGCGTTTCCGTCGTACGCCGGAGTGTGGGCACCGGTCGTCGCCGTCCTCGCGGCGCTGACGATGACGCTCGGCAACCTGGTGGCGCTGCGGCAGCGCAACGCCGTCCGGCTGCTGGCGTGGTCGAGTGTCGCGCAGGCGGGCTACCTGTTGGTGCCGCTGGGGGCGGCGTCGGCGGCGTCGTCCGCGGTTACCTCCGGAGGCGAGGGGTCGGCGGCGGGCGCCGACGGGTTGCTGCAGGCGACCGTGGCGTACCTCCTCATCTATGCGGTCGTGAACCTCGGTGCGTTCTCGGTCGTCGCTGTGACCGCGGGCGCGCGCGGGCCCGAGGTGCGGGGGTCGGACGCGCGCGGGTCGGCTGGCGGCCGGCCAGCGGGCGGCGGGTCGGAGCTGCGCGGGTCGGTGGGCGGCGGACGGATGCTCGCGGACTACCGCGGGATGGCGTGGTCCCGGCCCGTGCGGGCGTGCGCGCTGGCGTTCTTCCTCCTCGCACTGGCCGGGCTACCGCCGGGTGTCATCGGGTTGTTCGGCAAGGTCGTGATCTTCCGGGCGGCGATCGACGGCGGCGCCGGGTGGCTCGCGGTGGTGATGGCCGTGAACGTCGTGATCGCGCTGGCGTACTACCTGTACTGGGCGGCGCTGCTCTTCCTCCCGCCGCAGGCTCGTGGACGTCCTGTCGATGGCGTACGTCTGGACCCGGCGACGGCGGGTCGCCGGCTCGCCACCCCCTGGCCGGCCGGGATCGCGGTCGGGCTGACGGCGGTGCTCGGCGTCGTCCTCTCGGTCGCGCCCAACCTCGTCCTCGGGGTCCTCGGCGTGGTGAGGCTGGCGTTCTGAGCGGCACGATGAGCGGCAGACCGATGGCAGCCGAGCGGCAGGCGGATGGCAGCAGAGCGGAAGGCGGATGGCAGCCGAGCGGCAGGCCGGTGGCGACATGAGCGGCGACCATGGTCCACGTGCGCGGCGGGCGACCATGATCATGAAGGATTCGAGGCGTATGCGACCACAAGACCTTCATGATCACGATCATGATCACGGGGCAGGTCCTGGGCCGGGCGGCGGCGGGCAGGATCCTGCGCTGGGACGCGGGCCGGACCCTGCCGGGAGCGAGGCCGGTGGGGGAGCGGACTGCGAGGTGCTCGTCGTGGGCGCCGGGGCGACCGGGCTCGCCGCCGCGCTCGACCTGGCCCGGCGCGGCGTGGACGTTCGCCTCGTCGACCAGTCACCGGAACCGAAGCCCGGGTCGCGGGCGTGGACACTGCATCCCCGTAGCCTCGAGATCCTTGCCGATCTGGGAGTGATCGACGACGTACTCGCCCGTGCCTCGCGGAGCGCCGCCCAGCGCGTCCATGTCCGTGGGCGGTTGCTGGCAGACCTCGGTGACCGTCGCCGCGGGCAGAATTCCACCACGACCAGGGCGGGCCAGCGCTTCACCGGTCCGGTAGCCCTCTCGCAGGTGCACCTGGAGGAGATTCTCCGGGCGCGACTCACTGGTCTCGGGATCCGGATCGACTTCGGCCATACGCTCCGACACCTCCGCCAGGATTCGCGCGGCGTCGTGGCCGGTCTTACCGACGAGGCGGGCGACGATCGTCGTGTGCGTTCGGCGTATGTCATGGGGGCAGACGGCGGCCAGAGCACCGTACGCCGGCTGCTGGGCCTCGCCTTCACCTCCGCCTCGCCCGGTACCCCTGCGCCCACCGGTAACTCCGCTCCGGCCGGCACGTCCGCGCCCACCGGGACGTCCGCGCCCACCGGTACGCCAGCGCGGTCCGGTGCCGGCGCCGCGGAGTCAGCCCCGGCCGTGCGGCTGTGGTGCGGCGACATGGGCGTCGAGGGTCTCCCACCCGCCGACCGCACGTACCGCTGGTGCGGGCCCGACCACGACATCACCCTCGCTCCCCTCCCGCACACCACCCGCACGGGCGCCACGATCTGGGCCGTACGCATCGTCGCGGACGCCGCCGCGCTCGGCGCGGCACGCCCCAGCACGGATGCCCTCCAGACGCTGTTCCAGCGCTTCACCGGATGGACCCAGGTGCGGTTCATCGAGGCGGCCTGGCTGTCGGCGTACGACATCGCTCCTGGGGTCGTCGACCGGATGCGCGACGGGCGTGTGTTCGTGGCAGGGGACGCGGCCCACGCTCACTCGCTTCATGCGCCGCACGCGGCGGCGGGCTTGGCCGCCGGCCTGTGCGACGCGACCAACCTGAGCTGGAAGCTGGCCGCGGTCCTGCGTGGGGCGGAAGAGGACCTGCTCGACAGTTACGAGGCGGAGCGCCTTCCGGTCGCGCTTCGCACGAGCCAGCTGTCGACGGACCCGGTACGTGAGCTGCTCGGCGACGCCACCGGACCGCCCGCAGCCCGACGAGGCGCTGGTCGAATTCTGCGAAGCCTCCCGCCGCAAGCCGCGGGCCTTGTTCTGCGTCGCCGGACCGCCCGCGACGTCCGACGTGGCGAGCGCGACCTGCACTACCGCGGATCCCGACTGTCCCAGGAACTCGGTGGCCGGCGGGTCATGCTCCGCGCCGGCGACCCGGTGCCGGACGTACTCCTGTGGAGCCCGGCCCGCGCCGCCGACGTACGCCTGTCCGACGTACGCCTGTCCGACGTACGCCTGTCCGGCGTACGGGCATCCCCTCCCACGCGGGCCACCCAGTGGACGGTTCTCGGGCTCGGCAGCGTCACGACCGAGGTGGTCAGGGCCGCCCTGCATCGGTTCGGGCCGGCGGTTTGCGGCGAGGTCATCGGCGGTGGCCTGGGTACCGCCAGGGGCGTGACTCTCCTGGACAGATACGGCGAGGCGCGGCGCCTGCTCGGCCGCCAGGGCGGGTCGGTTCTCGTCGTACGTCCCGATGGTCATCTCGGCCTACGCTGCGGACTGAACCCGGACATTCTCGAGGCGTACCTCGAGGATCTTGTGGGGGCCTCCGCCGAGGTCGCCGGCTGACCTCCGCGGTCGGCGCCCGCGGCGTTGTCAGGACGTCGGACGCGTTGACATTCGCCGAACGCCAGAACTTTCCCCGAACGCCGGAACTTTCGCCGAACGCCGCAACTTTCGGGAACGCCACCGTCGGCGCCAGGCGTTCTCCGGACGGAGGTCCAACGAAGGTTATGCACGACCGCGCGCACTGCCATCGCAACCAGCTCAAGACGACGATGCTGCTGGCCTCGTTGTCGGTGCTGCTGATCCTCGGCGGCGGCGCGGTCGGCGGTCGGGTGGGCCTGGTGGTGGCGTGCGGCCTCGCGCTCGCCATGAACGCGGGCGCGTACTTCGCGAGTGACCGGATCGCGCTCCGGTCCATGCGGGCCTATCCCGTCAGCGAGGCCGACCATCCGGAGCTGTGCCGGATCGTCCGCGAACTCGCCACCGCGATGCGCCTCCCGATACCCGCCGTCTACGTCTCCGCGACCGCGACACCCACCGCGTTCGCCACGGGCCGCAACCCGCGCCGTTCGACGATCTGCGTGACCCAGGGGCTGCTCCGGCTCCTCGACCAGCGCGAGCTGCGCGCAGTCATCGGGCACGAACTCGGCCACGTCGCCAGCCGCGACATCCTCATCTCCTCGGTCGCTTCCGCGTTGGCGAGCATGATCATGTCCGCGGTCCAGTGTGCGTGGCGGGTGCGGTTCGGGCGTACGCACACCGCCTGGCCGGGCTCGGCAGGGCGGTCGGTGCGAGGCGTACGCCCGGTCGGCCTGCTCCTGCTCCTGGTCCTCGGCCCGCTCGCGGCGTCCCTGTTGAGGGTGGCGATCACCCGCTCGCGGGAGTACGCGGCAGACCGTACGTCGGCGAGGATCACCGGCGACCCGCTGGCGCTTGCCGACGCGCTCCGCAAGCTGGAGTCGACGACGCGGCGGGTGCCCCTGCCGGCCGACCCGGCGCTGCGGAGCACCGCCGCGCTCATGATCGCGAGCCCCTTCCGCCAGAGTGGGTTCGGACGACTCTTCTCCACCCACCCGTCGACCCGAGACCGGGTCCGGCGGCTGGAGTATCTGGCAGGGGTCCGCCGCGGAACTCAGCGGTAGTTGACGAACTGCAGGGCAACGTCGAGATCCTTGCCCTTGAGCAGGGTGATCACCTGCTGCAGGTCGTCCTTCTTCTTGCTCGCCACCCGCACCTCGTCGCCCTGGACCTGGACCTTGACGCCCTTCGGGCCCTCGTCCCGGACGATCTTGGCGACCTTCTTGGCGTTCTCGGTGGAGATCCCCTCCTCGAACGTGCCCTGGATGCGGTAGTCCTTGCCCGACTGCCGCGGATCGCCGGACTCGAGATGCTTCAGCGACACGCCACGCTTGACGAGCTTCTCCTTGAACACGTCGAGCACGGCTTTTGCCCGTTCCTCGGAGTTGGCCGCGATCTCGACGCCGAACTCACCCGACCAGCGGATCTGGGCACCTGTGCCCTTGAAGTCGTACCGCTGGGCGATCTCCCGCGCCGCTTGGTTGAGTGCGTTGTCGGCTTCCTGCCGATCGACCTTGCTCACGATGTCGAACGACGACTCGGCGGGCATGCGGGCTCCCCTCATTCGTAGCTGCTGGTGACGCCCGGCCGGCTGCGGCGGCCAGGTAGCGTCTGCGCTATCCTCTCAAGTCGCTGTCGTACGACAGCACCCAGGCAGGTTGCCCGAGTGGCCAAAGGGAGCGGTCTGTAAAACCGTCGCTGAACTGCTACGTTGGTTCGAATCCAACACCTGCCACCTTGTAAATGCCCAGGTCAAACCGGGTTTGGTGACTTCGCCACCGGCTAACGGGCGAGCGGTACGCATACCGTCGCCCTTAGCGTGTCGTCTGGTGTTCGCGCTGGTCAGAGCGGTGCTTAGACAGGCTGGCTGCATGCAGCGGCGGCCGACGCGGCGTATATGCGGCGAAGTTTCCGCGCGGCAGAAGCTGAGCCATCCCGCGCCGTCGTCGGCGCTGGTGACGTCCACACCGAGGATCTCTCGGTGACCGTCGCCGTTGGCACCGGTTGCAGCGGTCGCGCTGATCGATTTCGATCTGGCCGGGCCCGGATCCGCGCTCTGGGATGTCGCGGCGGCAAGCCGCTTGTGGGTGCCCCTGCGACCCGACGCAGACATCGACGATCCGCGCCGGCACCGGACACTGACCTGGCCACGGGAGTTCGCCGACGCCTACGGCCTCAACGATGCGGACCGGCACGGCCTGGTCCACGCCGCTACGCTCAACCACACCTGGTGCATGGGCTACGTACGCCGGAAGGCGCAGGATGGCCATCGATGGTTTCGTCGCCGCTGGCGCAGCGGTGAAGCCGAGCTGACGGATCGGAGCAACAGCTGGTTAGAAACCAGGCAGCCACACTACGCGCCGCCGCATCTGCTACCCGATCCGAACATTCACCAGATTCCCTGAGCTAATTCAAAGCTGCTCACCCAAGAGCGTGCCATGCTTTTGATCTTCGTGCCGTACGTGACCAACCCAGGCCATGGCACCGGCTGTCGGCGCGTACATCGCTCGCCTGGGCTGCGTGTACGTGGCCTCCGGACATCTAGTCACCGCCAACGGCGGATCTATCCAGATGCGCCTCGATCACATCATCGCCAGGTCGCGGCTTCGCAGGACCTCTTTCGGTGCTGGCGGGCTCCTTAGAGCTCGGGAACGCGGGGGTCCTACAGGTCGGCGGAAGGCTCGTCGTATGCACCGAGCAGGCGCGACCGGGACGCCTCGAGGTGTGCACGCATCGCGTGCTCCGCGGCGGTGGTGTCTCGGGCGAGGATGGCCGCCATGATCGCTTGGTGCTCGGCTGCGGTGACCTCGGCGATGCCGTGTCGGAAGTAGAGCCGGTAGGCATGGGTGTGGGCGCGCAGTCGCTCGAGCGTGTCGGCGATCAGCGGATTGCCGCAGGCGCTCGCGATGGTTCGGTGCAGCCTTGCGTCCTGGTTGGAGAAGTCTCGGTACGCCTTGTAGTTGTCGCCGACGATAGCGGGTGCCATCTGACGGATGGCGTCGTCCATCTCCCGCAGGTCGTCGGCGTTGACGTTGGTCGCGGCACATGCCGCAGCCTCGGGCTCCAGCAGCAGCCGGATGTTATAGAGGTTGAGGAGCCCTTCACGGTCGAGGAGCGGAGCCACCGTGTAGCCCGCGTTGGGTCGGCGTACGACTAGGCCTTCGGCCTCGCACCGAAACAGCGCTTCGCGCACCGGCGTCGGCGAGACCTGCAGTTCGCGGGCTAGGCCGTCAATTGAAAGCCGCATCCCTGGCTGCAGGTCGGCGTCCATGAGCAGCTGCTTTACCGACTCGTACACACTCTCCCGCAGCATCAGACGGGGCGCCCGCTTCAACTTGGGCGCAGCGGACGGACTGGCGCCACGCCGCTTCTGCTTCACCACTGGTCCGTTCCCCACATGCCGGGCCGACGCTAGCACATGGCCATCCGATTTCATATCCGATCTTGACAAGTCCTGCCTCGCCGCTGCATGGTTCCAATATCGTATCCGATTGCTGTCGCGACGGAGCAGCTTGCGCGGAAGGGCTTCATGACGAAGATCGCGAACGTCCGGTGTCAGTTGGTCGATCTGGAGCCCGAGACGGCTCGTAGCGATGCGAGCCAGAGCTTCGTCAAGCAGGAGACGGTGCTGGTCACCGTCGAGACGGTGGACGGCATGTCCGGTACCGGGTACTCGTACACCATCGGCACGGGCGGTACCGCCGTGGTCGCGATGCTCCGCGACCATCTCGTCGACGGGCTGCTTGGAGCGGACGCTCGCAACGTCGAGCAGATCTGGCAGAGGATGGTGACCGGCACGCGTGCCACCACGGTCGGTGCCATCACTTCCTTGGCGATGGCGGCGATCGACGTCGCGCTGTGGGACCTACGCGGCCAGCGCGCCGACGAGCCTGTCTGGCGTCTGGCCGGCGGCGCGCACGACCGGTTGCCGCTCTACGACACCGAGGGAGGTTGGATTCACCTGACCTGCGAGGAGCTGGTACGCAACGCGCTCGCGGCCAAGGCGGCCGGTGTTCGCGGAGTCAAGGTGAAGGTCGGCAAGCCCTCCCTCACCGAGGACGCCGAACGGCTGGCCGCGGTACGAGATGCGGTCGGTCCGGCGTTCGAGATCATGGTCGACGCCAACCAGTGCTTCACCGGTGCGGAGGCGGCCAGGCGGGCGCATTCGTACGAGTCGCTCGGCATCGCGTGGTTCGAGGAACCGTTGCCCGCCGACGACCTCGCCGGGCACGTCCGCCTCGCTGCGGCCACGACCGTCCCGATCGCGGTCGGTGAGTCGCTCTACTCGAGCCTGCGGTTCGCCGAGTACGTCGCGGCCGGCGCGGCGGGGATCGTCCAGGTCGACGCGGCGCGGGTGGGCGGCATCACCCCGTGGCTCAAGGTCGCGCACACCGCTGAGTCCTTCAACGTGCCGGTCGCTCCGCACTTCCTGATGGAGCTGCATGCCAGCCTGGCGTGCGCGGTACCCAACGGCATGTACGTCGAGCACATCCCTCAGTTGGGCGCCATCTCGCGCGGCGGGCACGTTATCGAGGAAGGCTGGATCCGGCCACCGGAGTCACCCGGCATCGGCATCGACTGGGACCTCGACGCCATCGACAATCTCCGGGTGGCGTGATGGCGCCGATCACCTCGCCGCCGGGCGCGGTACCAGTTCTTGGCACGGAGGAGCCGGTCCAGCGGCGCCCGCCCGTGCGGTACCGGCGCAGGCGCTGGACCGAGCTGAAGAGGTCGGGGCGACGGCACTGGCAGCTGTACCTGCTGGTGATCGTGCCGCTGGCGTACTTCGTGATCTTCAAGTACATCCCGATCAGCAACGCGGTCATCGCCTTCAAGAGCTACAACGTTCTCGACGGTCCCTGGGGCAGCGACTGGGTGGGGTTCAGGAACTTCGAGCTCTTCTTTGGCAACCCGATGTTCGGAACGCTGCTGAAGAACACCTTTCTCCTCGCGTTCTACCTCGTGCTCGCGAGCTTCCCGATCCCCATTCTGCTGGCCATCGGTCTGAACGAGATCCGCCACGGACTCTTCAAGCGGACCGTCCAGATGGTGACGTACGCGCCGTACTTCATCTCCACGGTCGTCGTGGTCTCGATGACGGTCCTCATCCTGTCGCCACGGATCGGCCTTGTGAATGACGCGTTCGGTCTCTTCGGGATACCGTCGATCGACCTGCTGGGCGACCCGGACTACTTCCGGCACATCTACGTATGGTCCGACGTCTGGCAGACGACCGGCTACGCCGCGGTGATCTACCTCGCTGCGCTTGCGGGGATCGATCCGGCGTTGCACGAGTCGGCAAAGGTGGACGGAGCCAGCAGGCTGCAGCGGATCTGGCACGTGGACCTGCCGGGCATCATGCCGACCGCGGTGGTCATTCTCGTGCTCGGCGTCGGCAACCTGATGGCGATCGGCTTCGAGAAGGTCTACCTGCTGCAGAACCCGCTGAATCTGGCGCAGTCGGAGATCATCGCGACCTACGTCTACAAGACGGGGCTGCTGAACGCGGACTTCAGCATGGCGACAGCGGTCGGCCTGTTCAACTCCGTGGTCAACCTCGCGCTGCTGCTGGTCGTCAACGTGGTGGCCAAACGGATCACCGGGAACGGGCTGTGGGGATGAGCACTCAAACCTTGGGCAGGCTGCGCCGCGAGCGCGTGACCAGCGGGAAGAGGATCCGAGAGCCCTTCGGTGACCGGATCGTGCTGGTCGTCATCACGGTCATGCTGGCGATTGTCCTGCTGCTGGTGCTGATGCCGATCGTCTACATCGTCGCGAACTCGTTCTCCAGCCCTCGCGCGGTGAGCTCCGGCCAGGTGACCTTCTGGCCGGTCGACCTCTCGCTGGTTGCGTACCAGGAGGTTCTGACCAACCCGCAGGTTCTGCAGGGCTACTACAACTCGCTGATCTATGCCGTCGCCGGGACGCTGATCAGCGTCACGCTGACGGTGGCCATCGCCTATCCGTTGTCGCGCCGGACATTTGCCGGCCGCAACGTGCTGATGAGCGTTCTGCTGTTCACGATGCTCTTCTCGGGCGGCCTGATCCCGACCTACATGGTGGTCCAGGACGTCGGGATGTTGAACACCCGATGGGCGCTGCTGATCCCCAACGCGATCGGCGTGTGGCAGGTCATCATCGGGCGTACGTTCTTCGCCCATTCGATTCCTGACGAGCTGTACGAGGCCGCGATGCTGGACGGGGCGAGCGAGCTGAGGTTCCTGTGGTCGGTGGTGCTGCCGCTGTCCAAGCCGCTGCTGGCGGTGCTCGCTCTCATGTACGCCATCTTCCAGTGGAACTCGTACTTCGACGCTCTGGTCTACCTGAAGGATCCCGATCTCTTCCCGCTCCAGATCGTGCTGCGGAACATCATCATCCTGAACACGACCACGGCCGCCTCCGGTGACCTCGGACAACAGCTGGACCAACGCGAGCTGGCCAACGTCCTCAAGTACGCGCTCATCGTCGTCTCGAGCCTGCCCGTACTGATCATCTACCCGTTCATCGCGCGTCACTTCACCAAGGGCGTGCTGGTCGGCGCAATCAAGGGCTAGTCGGGGGGCCACCGTCATTCACCACAAGGAAGGAACCATGTCTCTCAAGATGGGAACGGCTTTGGCGCTGGCCGCGGTGCTGACCGTGGCGGCGTGCGGGTCCGGCGCGCCGGATGACAGCGCCGACGCCGAGATGACCAAGGACGGCAAGGTCGTCGTCGACGTGATGTCGCCGGCCGATCCGAACACGAACATGAGCAAGAACACTGTCACGAAGTTCATGAGTGGCAGGTTCAAGATCCAGTTCCGCTGGCAGCCGACGACGTTCGATGCCGGGCCGGCGAAGGAGAAGCGGCAGATCGCCCTGGCCAGCGGCGACTACCCGGACCTGTTCTTCCTGATCCCGTGGGTCGACGGGTTCACCCAGGCGGAGGTGCAGAAGCTGGGCACCGACGGCATCGCCGTACCGCTGGAGGACCTGATCAAGCAGCACGCGCCGAACATCCAGAAGGCGCTGGACACCAACAAGACTCTGAAGGAGATGGCCACAGCACCCGACGGCCACATCTACGCGATGCCGCAGTGGGCCGACTGCTACCACTGCACCTACCCGGACAAGCTGTGGATCAACAGCGCCTGGTTGAAGAAGCTGGACATGCAGATGCCCAAGACGACCGAGGACCTGCGCACCGTGCTCAAGGCATTCAAGACGCAGGACCCGAACGGCAACGGCAAGGCCGACGAGATCCCGATGACCACAGACGTCCAGGACAGCAGCCTGATCGCCTACCTGATGGGAGCATTCGCCTACGACCCGGTCGGTGCGAACAACGGCGTACGGTCGCTTCTCGCCCTGGACGGCGACAAGGTGGTCACGCCGGTCGACGACCCGGAGTGGCGCGAGGGGCTGAAGTACATCCACTCGCTGTACGAGGAGGGGCTGATCGACGCGGGCTCGTTCACACAGAACGCCGAGGCGCTGCAGGCGATTGGAAACGACCCGAAGGCTGTCCTCATCGGCTCCTCGCCGGTGCTGTGGCCGGGAATCTTCGTCCAGCTCGGCTCTGAGGACGGACGGGACAAGCAGTACGACGCGGCGCCGCCGCTGACCGGGCCCGACGGTAAGAACTACACCGGGCTGAACCACCCCACCTCGACCGGCTATACCTTCATGCTCACCAACAAGTCGAGCGAGAAGGCGCAGGTCCAGGCGATCAAGATGCTGGACTACATCTACACCGACGAGGGCCAGTTGATGGCCTGGGCCGGGCCCGAGGGTGTCAGCTGGACCAAGCCGAAACAGGGTGACATCGCGCTCGACGAGAAGGCCGAGCCGATGTACAAGCCGATGCCGTCCGAGGAAATTCCGCCGAACACGGCGTGGGGCGCCTTGGCGCAGTACAACAACACGCTGCGGTTCCGCAACGCCCAAGTCGTGCCGAAGGACATCTACGCCGAGGCGGGACTCGAGCGACGGTTGTTCGAGGCGACGAAGATGTACGAGGGTCACGAGGACCGGTCGCAGTACTTCCCCGCGGCCCAGGTCTGGATCGACCCGAGCGCCAGTTCGGAGATGGCGACGCTGAAGACCAACCTCGACAACTACGTCACGCAGGGCCAGCTGGCGTTCATCACCGGCAAGAAGAACATCGACACCGAATGGGACGCCTGGGTCCAAGGGCTGGGCGGCGTCGGCTTGGAGCGGTACCTCGAGCTGTACCAGCAGGCGTACGACAATTACCAGGAAGGCGCCAAGTGACCCTTGGTCTGCGTTGGCCGGCACCAGCCTCGGCGTGGTCCGAGGCGGTGCCGGTCGGCAACGGCCGGCTGGGCGCGATGGTGTACGGAGACGGGCGACTGCAGATCAACGACGCCACGGTCTGGTCTGGTACGCCGTCCGGTCCCGCAGAGGCACTCGGGGAGGTGCTGGCGGCAGGTGCTGGACCGGCTCGCCTGCAACAGGTGCGGGATGCGATCGAGGCGCGGGACTACCGGTTGGCCGAGACGTTGCTCATGTCCTTCGAGGGCCCGTACACCCAGGAGTTCCTGCCGTTCGCGGAGCTGCGGATGGACATCGCCGGCGAACCGGCGTACCACGGAAGGGTTCTCGACCTCCACAACGCAGTCGTCGAGGAGTCCCTGGCCGGCATCCGGCGCCGGACCTGGGCAAGCCGTCCGGCCGGGGCGATCTGCGTCGAGCTAACGGCCGATTCGCCGGTAGACGTATCGCTGCGGCTCTCGTCGCCGTTGCGGGTAGACGAGCAGTTGGGGGATGGCGGCGGCATGGCGATCGGTGTCGGCGTTCCGGCCGACGGTGCACCGCTGCACGAGCCGGACGTGGCCGAACCGCTGCGGTACCTCCAGCCAGGCGCGACGGTCGACGGCTATGACCCGTTCGCCGCGCTGGCGGTCGCGATCCATGCCGATGGGCGGTCGTCGTACGACAGCGACCGCGACGAGCTGGTCATCGAAGGCGCCACCAGACTGCTGGTGACGATCAGCAGCTCGACGTCCGCGGTGGACTGGTGGATGTCGGGAGTCCGTCGGGGCCGTGCCGAGCACCTCGACGCCGCTCGCCAGAAGGCGGGCGACGCCATCGGGGTCGGCGCCGGCGCCTTGCTTGCCGACCACCTGGAGGACGTACGGCCGCTGCTGGGTGCCGCCTCGGTGAGCATCGGGCCGCCACCCTCGGCACCGGTCGATGTCGCGGAGCTGCTGCGAAGTCGGGACGACGCGCTGATGGCGACCGTGCTGGTGCAGTACGGCCGCTACCTGCTGGTCTCGGCGTCCCGACCGGGCGGTCCTCCAGCCAACCTGCAGGGCATCTGGAACGACCAGCTCCGCCCGGCCTGGTCGTCCAACTACACGATCAACATCAACACCGAGATGAAGTACTGGGGCGCTGAGCCGTCCGGCCTCGGTGAGTGTCACGTGCCGTTGGCGGACCTGCTCGACCGGATGGCTGCCCGGGGCCGCGCGGTCGCGGCCGGCCTCTACGGCACCCGCGGCTGGGTGGCACACCACAACACCGACATCTGGGGTTGGGCGTTGCCGGTCGGGATGGGCCACGGCAGCCCATCCTGGGCGATCTGGATGATGGGCGGCATCTGGCTGACACGTCATCTGTGGGAGCACTACGAGTACGGGTTGGACCGCGAGTTCCTGCGGGTCCGCGCCTGGCCGGTGATGTCCGGTGCGGCAGAGTTCGGGCTCGACTGGCTGCACGAGGACGCCGACGGGCGGCTGCAGACCAGCCCGTCCACCTCGCCGGAGAACTTGTTCGTCGGCCCCGACGGACGCGGCGAGTCCCTCAGCACCTTGACCTCGACGGATCTGGCGCTGTTGCGGGACCTGTTCGCCAACTGCCTGGCGGCCCTCGACGTCCTCGGGTTGGACGATCCGCTCCGCGACAAGCTGGAGGCGACACTCGCGAGGTTGCCAGAGTTGCCGGTCGCTGCCAATGGCCGGCTGCTGGAGTGGAGCGAGGACCACGAAGAGCAGGATCCGCAGCACCGACATCTCTCGCACCTGGTCGCGCTCTATCCCCTCGGCCAGATCGCGCCGGGCTCGGATCTGGCCATGGCGGCAGAGAAGGCGCTCGACGCACGTGGTCCCGGCGCGATGGGCTGGTCGTGGGCCTGGAAGACCGCGTGCCGGGCACGGCTCGGCGACGGTGAGACCGCACTGTCGCTGTTCCGCGAGGCAACGGTGCCGTTCGAAGGGGACACCGGGCGCTTCGCGCCCGTCGACGGCTCGGAGTGGGGTGGTCTGCTGCCGAACCTGTTCAGCACCCATCCACCGTTCCAGATCGACGGCAACTACGGGTTCGTCGCCGCGGTCATCGAGATGCTCGTCCAAAGTTTTGACGGAACGATCCGGCTGCTGCCTGCCCTTCCGGCGGACTGGCCAGACGGTGAGGTGCGCGGCATCCGCGCCCGAGGTGGCCTTGTGGTGGATCTGTCGTGGCGTGACGGCCGGATCTCGACCGCGACCGCACGCAAGGTCACCGGCGTGGATCCGGAGTCGGTCCGCGTGGTGTACGCCGAGCGCGAGGTCGACCTGGTACTTGCCACCGGCGAATCAGTCGATCTGAAGAACCTCCTCCAGTGAGCTGCCCGACCAGATAGAGAGGTGTCCCGCTCATGACCAGACCCCCTCGACACAAGGCGGTGCGCGGTTCACTCGTGGGCCTCGCCGTCGTCCTCCTTGCCCCGCTCGGCCTGACCGCCACGCCAGCTTCTGCCGGGCCGGCGGCCGTCACGTCGCTCGGCACCACGACCACCGCCACCACGACCACCACGACCACCGCCTCGGCGGGCGAAGCACATCCACCGGCGGGAGAGCGAGCCAGCAAGCCCTACATGGGCTGGAGCAGCTACAGCATGCAGACGTACGTGAGCAACGGCGCCGCCTGGATCACCGCTGACCAGATCAAGGCCCAGTCCGATGCCATGCACGAGAAACTCCAGCCGTACGGCTACGAGTACATCAATGTCGACGCCGCGTGGAACGGCGGCACAGACGACTACGGCCGGCCCGTACCGAGCACGACGTTGTATCCCGACGGCCTGCAGGAAGTGATCGACCACGTTCACGCGAACGGACAGAAGTTTGGGCTTTACGGCATTCCAGGGATCACCAAGGCGTTGCTGGACGCTGATCTCCCCGTCTACGGTGCCCCCGGTTGCAGGACTGGTGATCTGGCCGTGCAACCGTTGCAGCAGGGCGACTACTGGGGCATCGGGCACCGGATCGACTTCTCAAACCCGTGCGCACAGAAGTACATCGACTCGATCGCCGACCTCTACGCCCAATGGGGCGTCGACTTCCTGAAGTTCGACAGCGTAACCCCGGGGTCCGGCATTTCCGATCTCTCCCTCGACGCACGCGACGACGTCAAGGCGTGGTCGCAAGCACTTGCTCGTCACGGGATCTGGCTCGAGCTCTCCTGGGCACTTGACATTCGCTACGCGGACTACTGGAAGCAGTACGCGAACGGCTGGCGGATCGAGTGGGACGTGGAGTGCTACTGCCCCGGCGAGGCGCTCACGACCTGGCAGAACATCGCACGACTCTTTCCCAAGCTTGCGGAATGGTGGCGCCATGGCGGACCAGGGGGGTGGAACGATCTCGACTCGCTGAACGTCGGCAACGGCACGATGGACGGCATCACCCGAGACGAACGGCGCGCCGCAGCGACACTGTGGGCAGTCTCCGCGGCCCCGTTCTACATCGGAAACGACATGACCCGGCTCGACTCCTACGGCCTGGAACTCCTCACCAACCGCGAGGTGATTGCGGTCAACCAGGCCGGACGCCCCGCGCAACCCCTCTCGACAAAGACCAACCGGCAGGTGTGGTTCGCACTCAACGAGGACGGCACCTACACCGTTGCGCTGTTCAACCTCGGGCGTACCGATGCCAATGTCGAAGTGAAGTGGGCCGACCTCGGACTGGACGGTGCCGCGAGTGTGCGCGACCTGTGGGCTGAGAAGAATCTCGGCACGTTCGACTCCAACTTCATCGGGGAGGTGCCGACACATGGGGCGCGCCTGTTCAGAGTAGCGCCGCAGAAGAACTCGAAGATCAGCGTCAACGACGACGATCTGCGGGTGTCCTACGACGGGGCGTGGAAACGTAACGAGAACTTCGAGGTTCCGGCAGTCTCGGAGCCGCTCGAGGTGGCGGTGACAGATTCGTCGTCCGGTGCGACGTCGGACGCCTCGGGCGTACGGACGATCGAACTGAACGACAACGACCCACAGATCGTCTATACGGGTGCGTGGAGCCGGAGCACCGGCCGCGGACTCGGCGACTTCGAGGACGACGTGCACTACACCGAAACCAACGGAGATTCCTTCCAGTACACGTTCGTCGGAACCGGCGTCGACTTCGTGACGGAGACCCACAGCTCGCAAGGCGATGTCGACATGTACATCGACGGTGAGTTCAAGCAGACCGTCAGCACCTACCTCGCCGAGGGGCGAGGTGCCCAGCAGGTGGTGTACACCATCTCCGACCTGCCCAACGGATCCCACACGATCCGCGGCGTCAAGCGTTCCGGCCAGTTCATGCTGCTCGACAAGCTGAACGTGCGGCAGGAGAGCCTGCTGAACCCCAGCACGGTGACCTTCGACAAGTCCGCTCAAGCCGACATCCCGGTCGAAGTCGCGCGCGACCCGGGCGAGCTCCTCGGGATCAGCCAAGACGGAGAGGCGCTCGTGGCCGGGGCCGACTACACCGTCGACGGTCGGGTCGTGACGATCAAGAAGGAGTTCCTCGCGGCTCAACCTGTCGGCGACACGGCGCTCGACTTCCGCTTCCGCGGTGACTACCGCGACGACGTCCACTACACGACCGAGAGCGGTGACGCGATCGAGTTCACCTTCCGCGGCACCGGCATCGAATGGCTCACGGCGCTCAGTCCGGACCAAGGCGAGGCCGACGTCTACATCGACGGCAGGCTCGTCGGACGCGTGGACCTCTCGAACGACGCACGAGTCACGGCTCGGCAGGCTTTCGCCGCCACCGGGCTGAAGGACACCGAACACACGCTGCGCATCGAGAAAGTCTCGGGTGATGTGCTCCGCAACGACATGATCCGGTACACGATCAAGTAGGCGCTTCCGGCGTCTTGAGTTGTTGGTACCGGTGGTTGCCGGGCCGCCCGTCGACGGGTTCACGGTGCGGGGATGCCTAGATCCCAGGCGGGGCGGTCCGGCCCTCGAGCGGTCCGACGAAAAGCCAGCGTTGCTAGCACAGTCGCTCGGGTCGCGCTCCAACCTTCAGAGTCCAGGAGTGCTCGATGCACAACACCAACACCCGTGTACGGTCGCTGGCCGGTCGGATCGGAGTGATCGGACTCTTAGCGCTCGCCATGTTCATACCACCGGTCACCGCAACTGGTGCAACAGAGGACGCCGGGCACGAACTCGTTGTGAATGGCGGGTTCGAAGCTGGGAGCGACCCGTGGCGGTTCACTTCAGGATCAGGACGCGCCACCAACAACCCTCACACGGGACAGGCGCTCGCCTACCTCGATGCCGGCACCGGGCATGAGGTGGCTCAACCGCTGACGGTGGACGTTGGCGGCAGCTACACCACAACGGCCTGGATCGCGACGAAAGGGGCCGGTGGAGTACTAGGACTCCGTGACCTGGACTCCGGCCAGGTACTGGCGTCCCTGACATTGCCGGTGGACACCTCCTATCAGCACTACTCGCTGGAGCCGGTGCGGCTATCCAACGGACAGCACGTCGAAGTCTTCGTGGGAAGCAGCAGCGAGAACTGGGTCAACTTCGACGACGTGTCGGTGTTTGCCGACGTCCGCGAGCTGCTGAGCTTCGACGTTGATGGTCAGCAGGGCCCATCGGTGATTGATCAGAGCGCCCGTACTGTCACTGTCCAGGTGCCCTACGAGTCAGACCGGAGCAGCCTCACCGCAGACGCAAAGCTCCCAGAGGGAACCACGATCTCACCTGATCCAACGCAGCCGCTGGACTACACTCGGCCGCGGCAGTTTGAGCTCACCGACAGCACCGGTCGCAGCACGACATGGACAGTGATCGCTGTGGAAGAACAGAAGAGCATCGTTATCGCCAGCTCGAACGACCAACTGGTCGAGGCGTTCAACTGGGCCAAGTGGCGAGCCAGGCAGCATGTCCAGACCGGCAAGCATGGTCCGGTCGACGTCGAGGGTCCCATCCCTCCCGACGCGAAGCAGGCCGACTACATCCCCTCATACTGGGCGGGCTACGCCCACCGGACCGCCTTCTACATTCGCGACTATGCACACCAAGCGGCCGGAGCGCACTTGCTGGGGCTCGACGCGGAGAACCGGTCGATGCTTCACGCCTACGCGGCGACTTCGACTGAGGCGCGCAACTGGTACCCGTTGTGGGCACTCAACTTCGACGGAAGCCCCTACTTCGTCGACCACCCGAGCGAGTCGTACTTCGTGCGTGAGGTGCCCGCGGTCTTCGAACTGGTCGACAAAGCCGCTGAGCAGTACCGCTGGACCGGAGACTCCGCCTATGTCGACGACCCCACTCTCTGGAGCTTCTACACCAAGGCGGTGACCGATTTCATCGAGCTGCACGACACTCAGCTGCCGAACGGGGTAGCCGAGGGCACAGGGCAGGGGATCTGGTACGGGGCCGCGAGCTACAACGAGCGATCCGACCACCAGATGATCGAGGCGGGAGACGGAATCGCAGCGCAGTATCAGGCCTTCCGCGGCTACGCAGAGCTCGCTCGTGCCCGAGGCGACGAGTCGCTCGCCGAGCAATTCGATACCCGCGCCGACGAACTCTTCGAGTACTTCAACACCGATTGGGGAGTCGCCCCAGGTGCCTGGGAGTACGCCAGGGGCCGCAACCCCGACGGCGCCCAGGTCGCGGGTTGGGGTCAAGAGAACTCGATGTTCATGGCCTACGACGAGATCATCGACCCGAACAGCCGGAAGGCGGACGACTTCATCGACTACATGTACCAGATGTACACCGAACGCCGACCGTCCAACATCGAGTCGAGCAGCTATGTCCCCGATGTCATGTTCGCCTATGGCCGTTCCGAGCAGGGCTGGGCATGGATGAAGGACATCATCGGCGCGCTGAATGAGCCACATGAGGTTGTCCAGCAGGGCACCAATGGCGACTACCCCGAAGTCAGCTTCACCCTCGTCTCCCACACGGTCGAAGGGCTCGCCGGAGTGGTCCCTGACGCACCCGGGCACGCCGTCTCCACCCTGTCCCGGCTGCCTGAGGAAATCGACTGGCTCAACCTCGACCACATCATGGTCGGTGAGCACGACATAGACGTGCGCCACGAGGGCAGCACCCGGACCACCGTGATCCACAACGCCGGTCCGCGGCCGCTGACGACGACAATCAGCTTCTACGGAGGCTACGCACAGATCAAGGTGGATGGTCAGCAAATGAAGGCCGACCACACCCTGCAGCGAGGGAAGTCTGTCAGCGCCGCCACCGTCACGGTGCCGCCCGGAGGACAGGTGACCGCTGAGGCAGTGGGCCGGAATGACCAGCAGCGCTGGGGCGACGCGATGACAACGCATCCGGAGGACTTCACGCTGCAGTCCCCTGAAGACGGCGCAGACCGCGTCCAGCCTCGGAACCCGATACTGCACTGGACTCGGTCGGCCAACGCGACCGAGTACCAGGTCACGGTAGCCCGCGACCCGCAGCTGAAGGACGTGCTCCGGAGCTGGACCCTCAAAGGCACCGCGGCTCCGACCAATGGCCTGGATCCGGGACGTCACTTCTACTGGTCCGTGACGGCGGTGAACGCCCGGACGGGGCAGAAGTTGCCGGTGCTCAGCGGTCCGCACACATTCCGAACGATGCCCACCGCGCCGCCCGCAGCACCAACTGACCTGAGGGCATACCGATCCGGAAGTCGAGTGGCACTGAGCTGGGAGAACGCGCCCGATGCGTTGACGGCGACGGTGGAGAGAGCCCCTGCCGGGTCAGAGGACTATGAAGTGGTCGCTGAGTCCGCGGCCGGCAACGGATGGGTCGACCGCGATGCTAGTGACGGAACCTGGCACTACCGGGTGACATCCGTGAACGAGCGGGGAGCAGGAGCTCCAGCGTCCATCGAGGAGCAGCCGTTGCCGACGGATCTACTTGCCACCGCGCTCAGTGACCGAGACTGGGAGTCCGCAAGCATCGGCTGGGGATCGTTGGGACGAGACCGCTCTGTCTCTGGCGGCCCGATCTCACTGGCTGGAGTTGAATACGACAAGGGCATCGGCACACACGCTCCCTCAGAGATCGTCTACCGGCTCGATCCCGGCGACGTTCGCTTCACCGCCATGGTCGGCGTCGACGACGTCCAGCGGAACTCGCCATACTCCTCAGTGGTCTTCCAGGTGGAGGTCGACGGCGAGCTGGTGTACGAGTCGCCAGTGCTACGCGGTGACTCCGAACCGCAACCAGTGGACCTAGACGTGATGGGCGTCGAGCGACTGGTGCTGCGTGTCACCGAAGCCGGCGACGGCAACAACTCCGACCACGCCGACTGGGCGGGGCCCACATTGCACAGGCTGCCGTAGGCGCTGTTACTCAGCTTGCTGAGAGCCTGTTCCTGAACCCGGTATAGGTCAACACCGTGCGGCGGGAGGTCCGGCGGCGAACGCGTTACATCATCAGTTTCATCACCCACCTCAGATGGAGGGCAGAGGTGCAGTGCTGCTGCGCAGTCTGAGTGTGGGTGTCGCGTAGAGGTGCGGGGCAGGTTGTTCGCCGTCCATCAGTCCGAACATCCGTTGGGCGACGTACGCACCGATACCGACATTGTCCTGGCTGATGGCTGAAAGTGGCGGGTTGCTGATCTCGCAGAGGGCCGAGTCGTCCCAGCCGAGCAGGGTGAGATCGCGCGGGACGCCGATCTTGAGCTGGCTGGCGACGGTAAGTCCGGCGACGGCCATGAGGTCGTTGTCGTACATGAGGGCGGTGGGCCGCGGCGTACTCATGAGCAGCGCTCGCGTCGCCCGCGCGCCGTCCTCGCCGGAGAAATCGGTGTGGAGGGTGCGAGCGGCGAGGCCGGCCTCTGCCATCGCCTGGTTGAAGGCGGTGTCTCGTACCCTGACGTGCCCGATCGGCGTGAAGCCGGCGACCCGCGCGATCTGCCGGTGCCCGAGGTCGATCAGGTAGCGGACGGCGTCGGACATCGCGGTGGAGTAGTCGACCCAGACGCTGGTCAGTTCGCCCGCCATCGAGGGGTCGCCGACGACGAGCGAGGGCATGCCGAGTTCGGCCAGGAGGGGAACTCGTGGGTCGTCGACCCGGAGGTCGAGCGCCACCACGCCGTCCACCCGTCGGGTGGCCCACCAACGTTTGTAGGTGGCGAGTTCGCTGTCGAGGTTGGGGACGACCTGGAGGAGCAGGGCATAGGAGCGCTCGCCCAACGCGCTCTCCAAGCCGGAGAGGAACTCCATATAGAACGGCTCAACGCTGAGTGCTCGCGCCGGACGGGTGAGAACCACGCCGAACGTCTCGGTCCTTGCTCCCGAGAGCATGCGGGCCGCCGTGTTGGGTGCCCAGCCGAGTGACTCGGCGACCTTGAGGACGTTTGCTCGGGTGGCGTCGGAGACGCCGGGTCTGCCGTTCAGGGCGTACGACACCGCACTGCTGGAGACTCCCGCCCGCTGGGCGATCTCGCTGATCGTGATGTGTCGCAATGGACGGCCACCTTCGGAGAGTGGGTCAGCCTGAAGCGCTTCAGTATGAGGCACCAACCTCGTCGCCTGCAAGCGCGGGTGTCGGCCATTGTTCCTGGGCAAACAATGGGTTGACAACTGAAGCGCTTCACCTATAGTCCCTGACCATCCCATATGGCGCGCGTCAGGCGGTCCGGGCTTCTGGAGGATGCCTCGTGAATGAGATCAGTCGTCGTGTGTTTCTTGGTGCTGCCGGTACAACTCTCGGAGCCGCCGTGGTCGGTGTGGCGGGTCGGGCGCAGGCTCGAGCAGCGGAAGCCGCGGCATCCGACGATCCGTCGATCCGCGGTCTGATCACCGATGGTCCGACGGGCTGGACCCTGGAGAACGACGTCGTACGTCTGGTGGTGAGCACCTCGGGTGGTGGGATCCGCGTGACCAGCGTCTCCAACAAGGACGCTGGACGTGAGTACCAGACCGCGGTCGGCGGACGGCAGCTGTTCGCGTATGAGTTCGACGGCGCACACGAGATCGTCTCCGACGACGGCAACTGGCAGGTCGGTGAGGCGGAGCTGTCCGACCTGGTCATGCACACACCTCAGGGCACGTCCGCTGTCGGACGGCGGATCGCGATCCCGCTCCGGCGAGCCGAACCGCAGCCGGTCACGGTGACGGTCGTGTTCGAGGTGTACAAGGGTCGGGCCGGTCTACGGTTCTCCACGCTGATCAAGAACGACGACAGCACCCGGAAGACCACGATAACCACCTCGACCGTGTTCGCGCTGGCCCTCGCCGACCAGGCGCACACGCTCTACCACGTGCCCAACGCATCCTGGAAGAGCACCAGGGGCTCGCTTGCTCCGCTGCCGGCAGACACGTCGTCGCACGGCAAGCGGGCCGAGCTGCCGAAGAAGGTGATCAACGTCTACGACTCCGGCGACGGCTGGAGCGTCAGCCCGGAGCTCAACTGGAAAACGATGCGCGGCAATGGAAAGCATGCCGAATACATGCTGCCACCTTTCGCGAGTATCAATGCTTGGCACGACATCGACCATGTCCGCGTCACGACGAATCCCGAGTCGCTGCAGCTGGTGTTATTTCCGGGGGAGGAGTTCGAGTATCTGTCGGTCAACGTCACCGTCTTCAGCGGAGACGTGGTCGACGCCAAGATGGCCGACCAGGAGCACTTCCGGAAGAGATTCCGCTACAACAATGTCACCACGTTGTTCAACACCAACGACTGGGACTATCGAGGTGGCCCGGGTCGCGACCTGCCGGAGGACTACTACTTCACCACGGTCATTCCCAAGGCTGAGCAGGCTGGCTTCGACATGGTGATGCTGGACGACCTGTGGAACACCAGCCGCGACACGCTCGAACCGAACCCGGCGATGGCCAGCAGCATCCGCAGCCTCCAGGAGTTCGCCGATTCGCTGGAGGACAAGGACCTTCTGTTCGGACTGTGGTTCAGCCTGACCGGAGCGGGCCACGCCTCCGGGCGGGATCTTGCCAACCCTGACGAGCTGGCGTACAAGAAAGAACAGATCGAGACGTTGATCAACCAGTACCACGTGGACCATCACATGATGGACCTCACGCAGTATTGGCAGAACGAACAGGAGACGGCGTACTCCCATCCCAGCGACAACGTTTACCGCAAGGCTGTCTTGACGCGGGCCATGGTCAACAGCCTGGTCGAAAGCTATCCGCACTACCTTCCTAAGATGACGACAGAGCTCGACATCTACCCGACGCAGGGCGACCGCAACAACGGCCTCCTCCACGTCACGTACAACGGCTGGAACACCGCCAACGGTGGCGTCACCGGGGAGAATCTGTCACTGCGAACCGCCATCACGCATTTCGGGCACCTTCCGATGGAAGCGATGTACATGAACCTCGGGCGGCTGACCGGGAGGATGGAGGACTACTACTCCTACATGGCCGTCCGGAACGTGAAGTTCGGCCAGGACCCAGGCAACGAGCAGCAGTGGCCAGAGTCCGCGATCGAGCTCATGGCCGTGTTCAACCGGTGGCGTAGGAGCGCTCGCGTGCGGGCGTTGACCGAGGAGCTGTTCCGCCCGGTCTATCTCGGCCGTGGATGGGACGGGCCCGAATGGGACTCCAGCAGCGGACCGTACGTCTGGATGTACACGGACGAGGAGCAAACGACGGCGCTGCTGATCGCCACCGCCGTTGGCACCGCCGCCACGAGGGTGGTTGCCGATCTGCGTTGGTTGGACGCCGGCGGGCGCTACGTCGTGTCTGACATCTCCTTGGACGACGACGGCACCCACACCTACGCCTACCGCGGGACCTTCACCGGCGTTGAACTCAGGGAGCCTGGGCTGCCGCTCGACCTGCTCGCTACAAGCTCCCGTGGGCAAGCCCTATGGATCCAGCGGGTGACCGGGCCGGGCCTGCAACTGGCGTACGTGGATGAGAATGCAACCGACTACGCCGTCCAGGCCACCGACTGGGACATTCGCGTCGCGGTGTCAGGCCAGCCTGGAAAGACCGTGACCGTGATCACCGCAGACCCGGCGGGCGACCGCGGACTCGTCCGTACCGTGGATCTCAACCCCAAGGGCCGTGGAGTCGCCGTCGTCGCGGCAGCGCAGATGGCGCCGCCGACCCGAGTCGTCTTCACCACGCTGAGCGTCGAACTGGACCGGACGTCGGTAGTACCCGGGGACCAGCTGGCAGTGACCGCGACATTCGTCGTCGACGACTTCGGGCCGCTCACCGACGTCGACATCAACCTCATTGCTCCGGGTCGATGGACGCTACGGGGTGAGCCAGCCCATGCCCAGACGATGGCGACCGGCGACGAGCTTCGTGGCGAGTGGACACTTTCGGTTCCCGCCGAGACGACGACCTACGGCTTCGTCGAGATTCCCGTCATCGCCAAGTACAAGGCCGGGAAAGGCCCGGACGCGGCGAGGGAGGCGGAGGAACTGGCCCGGGTGTTGGTCGCGCCCGAGGGCGTCGCCTACGTCAGCGACCTGCCATTCGTCTCCGAACGCAACGGCTGGGGTCCAGTCGAGCGTGACATGTCCAACGGCGGAACCCAGTCCGGTGACGGCACACCTCTGCGTCTCCGCGGAACGACGTACGACAAGGGCCTAGGCGTTCACGCGCCCTCCGAAGTGGTCCTCGATCTGGCCGGCGCCTACACCCGATTCACCGCGTACGTCGGCGTCGACGACTCCCGTGTGCCTTCCGGCGCGGGGTCGGTGGTGTTCGAGGTCCTCGGCGATGGCGTCGTCCTCGCCCGGACCGGCGTACTCACGCCCAGCGACGCGGCGTACCCGCTGGACGTCGCCGTCGACGGTGTGGCGAGCTTGATGCTTCGAGTCAGCGACGGCGGCGACGGAATCAACAACGACCACGCGGACTGGGCCGACGCCCAGCTCCATCGAGTGGTGTAGCTCCGGGCCAGGGCACATCTCTCCTCGCGGCGTGCGCGTTCTGCACTTTGACGTGCTGGTCAAGGATCAGCTGGAGTACTCGGCTCCACCGGAGTGAGCTGGGTCTGGCGGGTTGATGCCGCGGTCGATCCACGACCACAGGGCCGCGATCGATCGGTCATAGGCGTGGGACCTCCAGCTGGTAGACGACCCCCTCCTGGCAGTGCCCAGGGGAGAGGCTGATCGTCTGTCCTGTGCGCCAGGATGCGTCGGCCGCGGTGGCAAGGTCGAACGCCGCGAGGGCGTCCAGGCCGGTGACCTTCGGTGTTGTGCCATTGCGGATGCACTGGGCGAAGGCAGTGAGCTCCTCGGCGTATGCGACTGGGTAGCGCTGTTCGAAGTCGGCGTTCACGCTGTGGGCCGCCTGCCCGGGAGTTAGCCACTGATAGTGCAGGTGCTGTGGCCGGTCGATCCGGGCGGTGGCGTGTTCGCCCATCACTTCGGTGGAGCATTCGTACCCGTACCCGGCGGCGCGGCTGTTGTCGATCACCCCGAGTGCGTCGTTCTCGAACCGCAGGACGACAAGGGCTGTGTCGATGTCACCGATCTCGCCGATGGCGGGGTCGGCCACGGCGGTCCCGTACGCGGTGACCTCGACGATCTCGCCGATCATCCAGCGGGCGGTGTCGAGGTCGTGGATGGTGACGTCGACGAAGAAGCCGCCGGAACCCTGGAGGAACTCGACCGGTGGTGGTTTCCGGTCGCGAAGGGATGTACGGAAGAGGTATGGGCGGCCCAGTTCGCCGGCGCGGATCCGGTCGACAACGGCTACCCAGTCGGGATCGAATCGGCGATGGAATCCGACCTGGAAGCTCACCCCCGTCTGGTCGACGGCACTGATGGTCTCCACGGTCGTCTGCCGGTCGAGGGCAATCGGTTTCTCGCAGAACACATGCTTGCCCGCCTGCGCAGCTTGAACCGCGAGTCCGGGATGCGTCCCAGTGGGCGTCGCAATCACCACTGCCTGCACAGAATCGTCGGCCAGGACGTGGTCGATGTCCGTGGTCCACGGGACGTCGTGTTCGGCGCCAACCGACGCGGCGCGGCCGGGGTAGGTGTCGGCAACGACAACGAGTTCGGCGGATCGGCGCCGCTGGGCGAGGTTCGCAGCGTGGATCCGGCCCATCCGTCCGAGCCCGATCACGGCGAGTCGTACCCGGCTCACTTGCCCACCTCCGAGTGCTCGAGTCGTACGGGCCGGCACTCCCGCCTGGATGTGCTCGCTGCATCCGCGACGACGAAGGCCGCGAGTGCGTCGCTGGGAGGACAGGGGTTCTCGCCGCTACTGCCGGCGAGCCTGATGAAGCGACGCATCTCGGCCTGGTACGCCGCCCTGAACCGCTCGACGAAGCCGCCTGGTGGTGCTGTCGCGGTCGCAACGCCTTCTGGGTTGGAATCGGTTGGTGCACTGACGACGCCGATGGCCGCGATCTGCTTCGAACCTGCTACCTCGAGACGTACGTCGTAACCGCTCGCGGAAATTCGCGAGCTGGTCAAGACAGCGAGCGTGCCGCGGTGGAGACGAAGGACGGTCGCCGCCGTGTCAACGTCGTCGGCCGCTGCGTACTCAGGTCGACCCGTGAGGTTTCCTCCGGCCGCAAAGACCTCAACGATCTCCTGACCCGTGAGCCACCGCACGATGTCGAAGTCGTGCACGCTCTGGTCGCGGAAGATACCGCCAGAGCCCGAAACGTACTCGGCCGGCGGCAGCTGGTCATCCCCGACAACCATGCGCACGAGATACGGCTCCCCGACCTTGCCGGCCGCAATCCTTCGGCGCAACGCGAGATAAGCGGGGTCGCTACGGCGCTGGAAGCCCACCATGACAGGGACGCCCGACCGCTCGACCGTTGCGACCACCTCCCGGGTCGTCGCCAGGTCGGACGCGATCGGCTTCTCGCAGAAGGTGGGAAGGCCACGCGCTACCGCGGCTGTGACAAGGGCCGCGTGAGTCAGGGTCGAGGATGCAACGACGACCGAGTCGATGTCCATGGCGAACAACTCGTCTGGGGTGGAGGCAACCGAGGCTCCGATCTCGTCGGCCAGACGATCGGCCTTCTCCCGTTCGATGTCGCAGACGACCACCGCGTCCACGGATGACAGCCCTGCCAGCGTCCGAGCGTGGAGCGTTCCGATCCGTCCGGCGCCGAACACACCGACCTTCATGGAGCGAGCCGTGCGTACGCGGTTGGGTCGAAGAAGTCCTCGCCGGGTCGGTACTGCCGTTCGGCGGGGTAGGTCGGCTGCTGGGTCCGCTCGGCGCCGGCGCTGAAGGTGAGCTCGAGGAGGACGCCGCTGGGGTCGTGGACGAAGATCTGCCACGTGCCGATGGTGGGAAGGGCGTTCTCGCGCCAGGGGACCTGGGCCTTGGCGAGCCGGTCGCGCACCCCGTGGTATCCGTGTGCGACCACTGAGACGTGGTCGACTGCTCCTGATCCGGTGGCGACGCGTCCGTCGGGGCCGGTCGCCGCGTCGCCGGCGTAGATGTGGAAGAGCGCCAGTCCGCCTGGGCAGGTCGCTCTTATCCAGATCCCAGGAAAGTCGAGTGGCGGCCGTTCATCCTCGGCCATCCCGAGGAGATCGACGTAGAAGCGGCGTGTGGCCCCCAGGTCGGCGGTCTTGATCGCCACGTGGAACAGCGTCGACAGCTGCACGAGGGTCCTCCTTGATTTCGCTCAGATGACGTCTTGTTAACGGTGACCGCCTAGTCTAGTGTTTGGTCCGACCAGATCGGTAGACCAATTTTGAAGGGCCAGATCTCATGTGGTCGTCGATGTTTCTGAGCTCGACCGGATGGGTGGGCACGTGACCTCGGTCGACGCCCGCCACCGGCACTCTGGGAAATCGGCGCCTGGATCGGATGGGTCCCGGGGGGCGGCAGGCCGGAAGGGAATGACCGCGAAGCGCCGTGAGGCTCTCGCCGGTTACCTCTTCCTCGCTCCGAACGCCGCCGGGTTCCTCGTGTTCAGCCTGATCCCGATCGGCATGGCATTCGTGCTGACTTTCACCGAGTGGGGACTCGTCGGGCCGCAACGCTTCGTCGGCATCGACAACTACACGGCGGCGCTGCAGGATCCGCTGTTCTGGAAGGCCGTCCGGAACACCGTCTACTTCTCTGTCGGCACCGTGCCGATCGCGGTCGTGATCGCCTTCTTCCTTGCTCTGCTGTTGAACCGGGCCGTCCGCGGGCTGGTCGTGTTCCGCACGGCGGTGTTCCTGCCGTACGTCACGTTGACCGTCGCGATCGCGACGGTCTGGATGTGGATCTACAACCCCGACGTCGGCATCCTGAACTACCTGCTCAGCCTCGTAGGAATCGACGGACCCAACTGGCTCGCCGATGCCACGTGGGCCATGCCCGCCCTCGTACTCATGAGCAACTGGAGGGGGATCGGCTATCCGACACTGATCTTCCTGGCAGCCCTGCAGACGATTCCCCAGGACTACTTCGACGCGGCCAAGGTCGACGGCGCGAACTGGTTCCAGCGGGTGAGGTACGTCATCGTCCCCATGGTCTCGCCGGCGACGTTCTTCATCTTCGTGACGTCGTTCATCGGCACGATGCAGGCGTTCGACCAGTTCTACATCATGACGAAGGGCGGGCCAGCGTTCTCGACGACCACGATCGTCTACTACGTCTACCAGAACGCCTTCGCATTCTCGAAGATGGGCTACGCCTCCACGCTGGCGTTCTTCCTGTTCTGCCTCATCTTCGTGGTCACCGCGATGCAGTGGCGCATGGGCAGGCGATGGGTCCATGGGGAGCCAGCTGGTGGGCATGCCGGCGCCCGGCTCGCACGCCCGCGTGGACAGTCGGGGGTGCAGTGATGTCCACAACCGGCGAAGACACTCGCGCCGCCCGACGTCGACCGGCTGATGGTCGCCGGCGCAGGTCGGAAACCGTGCAGACCATCCTCGTCTACGCGGCCTGCGTCCTCGTGGCACTGGCCTTCGTGGGCCCGTTCCTGTGGATGATCTCGTCGTCGCTCAAGAGCATCGCGGACATCTACACGTTCCCGCCGCGGTTGCTGCCGTCGCAGTGGCGATGGTCGAACTACACCGACGCGTGGAACGCACTGCCATTCGATCGCTTCTTCGTCAACAGCCTGGTCGTCTCGGTCGCCACGACGGTCGGAGCGATCCTGACGTCGTCGATGGCGGGGTACGCGTTCGCCCGGCTGCGGTTCCCGGGTCGGGACAAGATCTTCCTCGGGTACGTCGCGACGATGATGATCCCGTTCCCGGTACTCATGGTTCCGCTCTTCGTCATCATGCGGTCGCTGTCGCTCGTGGACACGTTGCCGTCCCTCATCCTCCCGGCGATCTTCACCGCCTGGGGGACGTTCCTCATGCGCCAATTCATCCTCGGCCTGCCGACCGAGCTCGAGGAGGCGGCCAGGCTCGACGGTTGCAGCTACTGGCGCATCTACTGGCAGATCATCCTGCCACTGATCCGTCCCGTCACGGCGACTCTGGGAATCTTCACGTTCCTCTGGTCGTGGAACGAGTTCCTGTGGCCGCTGATCATGATCAACACGGTGGACAACAAGACGTTGCCGCTCGGGCTGTTGATGTTCCAGACGCTCAACCCCGGACGCACGCCATGGAATCTGATCATGGCAGCCGCGACCTTCACCGTCGCGCCCCTGCTGTTGATGTTCGTTCTCGGCCAGCGCTACTACGTGCGCGGCATCGCAATGACAGGAGTCAAGGGATGACCCACATGCCAACCACCGCGCGTCCCGCTACCACCATCGGATCCCGCCACCTGACCCGGCGCGGCCTACTTGGCGGCGCATTCGGCCTGGCCGCAGTAGGAACATCGCTCCCGGCGCTTGCGTCCTGCGGCGGCGGTGGAGGCTCGACGGCCGAGGTCACCGCGTGGCAGGCGACCTCGTGGGAGAGCGCGGCGGAGATGAAGAAGTGGTTGAAGTACATCGGCGCCTACTTCAAGGACCACGAGCCACAGGTCAAGTGGAACGTCGACTACGGCACGAGCTTCGACCAGTATTTTCAGAAGCTGCAAACGTCGATCGCCGGTGGCGGGGACGTCGACATGTGCTGGATGCACGGCCGGTTCGTCCCGCAGTTCGCCGGTGGCGGAATGCTGGAACCTCTCGACGACCTGATCAAGAACTCCCCACCGCCGGAATGGCCGGACGACTACTACCCCTCCCAAGTCAAGGGTTTCCAAAGCGATGGAGTCCAGTACGGCATGCCGTACGACCTTGCCTCGGGCGGGTTCTACGTCAACGTCGACTGGTTCGAACGCGCCGGTGTCGACCTCCCGACCGAGGACTGGACCTTCGAGGACCTGCTCGAGGCCGCGAAGACGCTCAAGGCCGCGGCGAAGGACCCGGAAAAGTCCTGGGCGATGACACTGCCCACGGCCACCGTGCCGATGTACTGGTTGGTGCGATCGTTCGGCGGCGACTTCTTCGCCGACGACACCCGCAGCCGGTTGACCGAACCAGGGACGGTCGAGGCGTTCCAGTACGTCCACGACGCCATGTGGAACGACAAGGTGATGCCGACACCGGCCGACCTGGCGACGGCCGACGCTGCCGGTGCCGGCGACCTCGCGCTCTTCGGCTCCGAGCGGCTAGCGATCATCTTCAACCTCAACGACACGGCATTCGCCATCGAGGACTTCGTCCAGGGCAAGTTCTCCTGGACGGCCGCACCAACACCACGGGGTAAGGACCGGCGGTTCCAGCAGGTGGGTGGTTCGTCGTTCTCCATCCCCAAGTCCTCGCGGAGCCCGGAGCTGAGCTTCGAGATCATGAAGTACCTGATGTCGGCCCCGGACGTGCTCCCCGACGTGGGGAAGCTGGGCTCCCTGACCCCGGCGCGGATCAGCTTCGCGAAGTACGGACAGCCCGCCGCCGACGTGCTGCCCGCCGACGACTTCGCCCACACGTTCAGCGATCTGGTCGAGCGTGACGGCGCCGAACAGTCGTTCTTCGCCAAGTACGCCGAATGGGAGAGCTCGATCTTCACCGTGAAGATCGACGCTCTGTGGACGAACTCAGAGCCCGATGCGGCGACGATCCTCGCCGACATGGACGCCGAGACGCAGGCATTGCTCGGAACCTGAGGCGGGCGGAGCATGAGTCGGAGGAGGTCCGGGGTGGACGAACCTGAGGAGGGAGGAGCCGGGGTGCGCATCGACTCCCAGCTCTACCGGGCATTGTCCGGGCTGACGGAGCTGGCCTGGCTGTCGGTGCTGTGGCTCGTGGCCAGCCTGCCGGTCGTCACCGCGCCCGCCGCGACCGCGGCGATGTTCCGGCTGGCCGGCCTTCGGGCTGACGGGGGGACGGGGCGGACGTCCTGGCGGTTCCTCGCCTCCTTCGGGGCGGATTTCGGGCGCAGCACCCGGACCGGCGGGGCGTGGTTGCTCGCTGGAGTGGTCCTGGTCGCCGACTTCCGGGCGCTCGACCAGGTGCCGGACCCGGCCCGGATCCCCCTGACCGGTGTGCTGGTCGCCGCACTCGTCGCGTACGCCGCCGCCACGCCGTACCTGTTCTGCCTCCTGGCCGCCGGCCGGACCTCCGGGCCCGCGGCGGTACGGCTGGCAGTTCTCACGATGGCGGCCAACCCCGCCCAGACCGCCCGGATCCTGGTGGTGGAGGCCGCGTGCCTCAGCGCTGTCGTGGTCGTCTGGCCGTTGTTGGCGATCGTTCCCGCAGTCGGTGCAGTGGCCCTCCACCGGCTCTGCGAGGCCCCACTGTCGCGGTCGTTCGGCCTCGTGACCAGGACGGGTGCGCCATGACAGGCCGGCCGAACGTCATCGTCCTCATGACCGACGACCATGCCACGCACGCGATGAGCTGCTACGGCAGCGTGATCAACCAGACCCCGCACCTGGATCGGTTGGCGGCCGGAGGTGTGCGGTTCACGAACGCATTCTGTACGAACGCGTTGTGCGCGCCGAGCCGGGCCAGCATCCTTACCGGCACCTACAGCCACGTCAATGGCGTCCGCACCCTCGACGACAACTTGGACAACCGGCAGACGACGTTCCCGTCCCTGCTGCAGGGCGCCGGCTACCAGACCGCTCTCGTCGGCAAGTGGCATCTGGGCCACGGGGAGCGGCACGACCCGGCCGGCTTCGACCACTGGAACGTCCTGCCCGAGCAGGGCGTCTACGACGATCCCGAGCTGATCGAGAACGGCACGCCAACCCGTCGCCGGGGCTACGTCACCGACCTGCTCACCGACCTCGCGCTCGACCGGCTGGACGGCCGGGACCCCGCCAAGCCGTTCCTGCTCATGCTCCACCACAAGGCGCCGCACAGTCCGTGGGTGCCGGCGCCACGACACGCCACGCTGTACGAGGACGACGCCCTCCCCGTCCCGGCGACGTTCGACGACGACCACGCCACCCGCGCCGAGGCGATCAGGATCGCCCGGATCAGGATCGACAGCCACCTCAGCGCCGAGGAGCTCAAGCAGCCGGTCCCGACCGGCCTCACCTGGCCCGAAGAGCGGCACTGGAAGTACCAGCGGTTCGTCAAGGACTACCTGCGCTGTGTGGCCGCCGTCGACGAGAGCGTCGGTCGTCTGCTCGACTGGCTCGACGACGCCGGACTCGCCGACGACACGATCGTCGTCTACACCTCCGACCAGGGTTTCTTCCTCGGCGACCACGGCTGGTTCGACAAGCGGTTCATGTACGAGGAGTCCCTGCGGATGCCGCTCCTTGTCCGCTACCCCAGGGAGGTTCCCGCCGGCGAGACGCGGGACGCGATGGTGCTCAACGTCGACTTCGCGCAGACCCTCCTCGACTACGCCGGTGTCCCCGCGCCGGAGGGGATGCAGGGGCGAAGCTTCCGGGCCGTGTGTGGCCGAGACCAGATCGACGGGTGGCGTGAGGCGTTCTACTACCGATACTGGGAACACCTGTCGGCGATCAACGTGTGCGCCCACTACGGAGTACGGACGAAGCGACACAAGCTGATCTACTACTACGGCGAGGGTTTGGGCACGACCGGCTCCAGCGACCGGCGGATGACTCCCGAGTGGGAGCTGTTCGACCTGGCCGAAGATCCGTGCGAGCTCACCAACGTCTACGGCGACGCGCGATACGCCCAAGTCCGCGAGGACCTCACAGCCCGACTGTGCGATCTCAAGGCCGAGGTAGGTGACCTGCTGTGAGTCGAATGCACCTGTCCACCCACACGTGGATGCGACCCGAACCGCTGGAGGTGACGCTGCGCCGCATCGGTCGCTTCGGCTACGGAAGCGTGGAGTTGAGCGGCGAGCCGCACCGGTACGACATCGCCGACACCCGCCGGCAGCTGGCCGACACGGGGATCAGCTGCTGGGGAGTGGTCACGATCATGCAGGAGCCGCGGAACCTCGCGGCGAGTGAGGAGAAGCAGCGGGCCCGAACAGTCGATTACTTCCGGTCCCTGGTGGACCTGGCGGCAGCCCTGGACGGCCAGGTCGTCACCGTCGTCCCCGCCACCGTGGGCAAGATCGTCCCCGACGCCACTCCCGAGGAGGAGTGGCGGTGGGTGGTCGAGGGACTGCGCGAGGTCTACGCCGACTGCGAACGACACGGGATCCGGCTCGCGCTGGAGCCTCTGAACAGGTTCGAGACGTACTTCCTCAACCGGGTCGACCAGGCCCTTGCCCTCGCGGCCGAGGTCGGACCGGAGTGTGGAGTCGCACTCGACACCTTCCACATGAACATCGAGGAGGCGGACTTCCTCGACGCGATCCGCTCGGCGGCAGGCCGGATCTGGGACGTCCACGTCGCCGACAACAACCGCTTCGCGCCCGGCATGGGCAGCTTGGACTGGACCGCGATCGTGTCCACCCTGCAGGAGGTCAGGTACACCGGTGCCCTCACGGTCGAGTTCGTGGCGCCCGTGGACCGGACCCCCGTCTCGCCGTACCCCAACCAGGTCGACAAGAACCAGCCGAACGTCTCGGCCGAGGAACTCGCCTACATCCGCGACCACGGGAGCAGCCTGCTCACCGAGGAGTTCTACACCTCGCTCGTCCAGCGGTCGGCGGAGACCCTGCGCCCGCTGTACGAACGGACGAACACATGAACGCGACCAGCGATACGACGAATCCGTCGTATGCACATGCCTGAGGAGACCCGCGAACCAGTGAAGCAGGATGCGACGACCACCGAGCCAGCTGACCAACCCCGGGACATGCCCGGTCGGGCGCTGGCGGCCGCGGAGCCCGCTCCGGGATCGCGAATCTCCCGCGTCCAGGCGGCGTGGGTACGGATGCCCATCGAGGCTGGTTTCCAGCACGTGAGCGACTTTGGCCGACTCCGCACCTTCGACACCGCCGTCATCCGCATCGAGACCGATGACGGGATGGTCGGGTACGGAGAGGCGAGGAATGCTGCCGGCAGCGCGGGCACGTACGCGGCACTCGTGGCTGCTGTCAACCACGAGTTGGCACCCGAACTCATCGGGCTCGATCCGCGGAACGTCGTGGCGATCTGGGACCGGATGTACAACGGGACAAGGGCTGGCTACGCGGCCGACCGCGGCCATGTGTTTCCCGTTCTCGGCCGGCGCGGGATCGCTGTCGCGGCGATGAGTGGTGTCGACATCGCGCTCTGGGACATACTGGCCAAGTCCCTTGGTGTCCCCCTGTGGCAGGTGCTCGGTGGCCGCAAGGCCACGCACCTCCCGGCGTACGCGTCGGGTGGCTGGGCAGATGTCGAAGGCATCGGCGCGCAGCTCGCCGGCTACGTCGAGACCGGTGGGTTCCGGTCGGTCAAGATGCGGGTCGGCGCGATGGACGGCACGGTCCGCCGCTCAGCCGCCCGCGTCGAGGCGGCCCGGAAGGCACTCGGGCCCGAAGTCGCGCTCATGTGCGACGCCCACGGCACGTTCACCGTCGCCGAGGCCAAGCACTTCTGCCACCTGGTGCGTGACCTCGACGTCGCCTGGTTCGAGGAGCCCGTCACCGGGGACGACAAGCAAGGCATGGGGGAGGTCCGAGCGTCGACGCACATCCCCATCGCCGCCGGTGAGAGCGAGTACACCCGCTTCGACTTCCGCGACCTGGTCGAGCACCGGGCCGTGGACATCCTGCAGCCCGACCTCGCGGTCTGCGGAGGAATCACCGAGGGCCTACGGATCGGCGGCCTGGCCGCAGCCCACAACCTCCGGATGGCACCCCACCTGTGGGCCGGGGCACCAGCCTTCGCGGCTGGCCTCCACTTCTGCGCGGCGAGCGCGTCCAGCTTCGTCGTGGAATATTCGCTCGGGGCCAACCCGATGCTCCACGACCTCGTGGAGGAGGACTTCCTGGTCTGCGATGGAATGGTGGAGGTGCCCGACAGACCGGGGCTCGGGGTGACGGTCCGCGAGGACGTGGTCGAGGCGTACACGGTGGAGGTGTGATGGACAACGCCCGCGGTGTCGTCGACCAGCTGGTGCCCTTCCTCGTCGTTCGAGGATACGAGCCAGGGGAGCGGATCCCCTCAGAGCGCGACCTCGCGGAGCGGTTCGGGGTCAGCCGTGGCCAGGTCCGCGAGGCACTCGCGTTCCTCGGTGCGCTCCGCGTGATCGAACGACGAGAGAAGTCCGGCATCTTCATGGCAGCCGAGCCGAGCAGCATCGAGGCGCTGGCGCTCTTTGCCCAGATCGGCGTACCACTCTCGGCCGAGGAAGTGCACCAGAGCGTCGAGATGCGGCGTATCCACGAGATCGAAGCCGTCCGGCTGGCGTGCGAGCGATGGACCGATGAGAACATCGAGCGAATCCAGAAGATCCTGGACGAGGAAGAGACGAACGCCAAGGCTGGTAAGTCGATCGCCGAGCAGGACCGGCTCTTCCACGCCGAGATCGTCAAGGCGACGCAGAACGGCATCTTCTTCCGGATCGTCAACATCTTCTACCTGATGACGGCCGAGCGGCGGCAGTTCTACTTCCGCGATCCACAGCGATGCCGACGCTCGCACCGGGAGCACCTGCGGCTTTTCGACGCCATCGTCAATCGGGACACCGAGAAAGCCGTCGAGCTGATGTCCGCGCACCTGCAGGGCGTGGACAGCTACTGGCGGGGTCTCCTGGGCGAGGAAGGTAGGTAGCCGAGATGGCGGTGGTGTTGTCCACCCATCCGCTACATGCCCGGGCCGCCGGGGTGATCGAGGACGTCGCCGAGCTGAGGACGGCGCCAGAAACCACTGCGGCCGCGCTGACCGAGCAGGCCCGCGACGTCGACGTCGTGATTGTCCGGGCACCACTGCCGCCGGTCCTCTTCGACCAGGCATACCGACTTCGCGCGGCCATCCGGCACGGCGCTGGTGTGGACATGATCCCACTTGACGCTGCGACGAACGCCGGCGTCCTGGTCGCCAACGTTCCGGGCGCGAACGCCCGCTCAGTCGCCGAGTACGTCATCTTCGCTGCTCTCGCGCTCCGCCGACGTTTCCGGACGATCGACGCCGACCTCCGTACCGCGGGCTGGGTCGCCGGTCGCCAGCACGCCGAGCATGCGGCCGAACTCCACGGTGGAGTTCTCGGCGTGATCGGCACGGGGAACGTCGGCACCGCCCTCGCCGACATCGCGTCCGCGGGCTTCGGCATGACCGTCGTCGGCTACGACCCACGGCCATCGGCAGCGCCCGCCGCCATCGGCTATGTCGACCTCCAGGAGCTCGCTCGCGTCGCGGACGTGGTGGTTTGCTGCTGTCCACTGACGGAGGAGACCACCCACCTTGTGGACGCGACGTTCCTCGCCTACATGAAACCGGACGGACTGCTCGTGAACGTCGCACGCGGCCCCGTCGTGGACGAGTCCGCACTGCTGTCGGCGCTGCGGGCGGGTCGGCTCGGTGGTGCGGCTCTCGATGTCTTCGAGACGCAACCGCTGCCGGCTGACCATCCGTTCCTCGACCTGGACAACGTCCTCCTCACCCCGCACCTCGCCGGGATCACCGACGCCAGCATGGAACGGATGGGGCTCGGCGCCGCACAGGAAGCACTTCGTGTGCTCGCGGGCGAGCTTCCGCGCAACCTCGTCAACCCCGAAGCGGTCCCCAGGTACCGCGTCCGCGAGCAGGCATGGAGGAGCAGCACGTGAAGAGCGTCGCCATCACCGGTCCTCGATCGTGTGAGATCCGCGACGTCCCCGAACCCAAGGCGGCGCGGGACGTCGTGAAGATCCGCATTCTGAGCGCCCCGATGTGCACCGAGGTCCAGACGTACGCCGCCGGCGGACCCGCCGACGTTCTCGGGCACGAAGCCGCCGGTGAGGTCGTCGACGCCGCCGACTCCAGCCGCGTACGGGCAGGCGACCGGGTTGTCGTGATGCCGCAGTACGCCTGCGGAAACTGCCAACTGTGCCTGTCGGGCGAGCACATCCACTGTCCACATCAGCGTGACGTCCTTGCCGCAACCGGATCGGAGACCGGAACGGCGACGTACGCGCAGTACTGCCTCAAGCCCGACTGGTTGCTGTTCCCCATCCCGGTCGACCTCTCCTACGACGAGGCCGCGATGGCCTGCTGTGGGCTAGGGCCGACGTTCAACGCGTGCGAGCGACTGCGGGTGGACGCACTGGACACCGTACTCGTCTCCGGCTGTGGCGCTGTCGGCCTCGGCGCGGTTGTCAACGCACGCCTGCGGGGCGCTCGTGTCCTCGCCCTGGAGCCCCATCCCTACCGAGCCGAGCTTGCTCGCAAGCTTGGTGCGGAGGCCGTGATCGACCCCCGTGACGACGACGCCGCGGACCAGGTGTCCGCACGAACGAGTGGTCGCGGACCCGACGCCAGTATCGAGACCAGCAGCGCACCGACCGCCCCGGCATTTCTCGCCGCCGTAACCAGACGCCGGGGACGAATCGGGTCCGTCGGCTGGGGCGGACCGGTCGAGGCGGCGCGGCTGGTCGAGCGCGGACTGGAGTTCCACGGCGTCTGGCACTGGAACCATCTCCGAGATGGGGACCGGATGGTCGAAACCATCAGGAGGGCGCGCCCGGTGTTGCGGCATCTGGTCACCCATGCGTTCCCGATGGACGGCGTACGCGACGCATGGGAGTTGCAGCTCACCGCCCAGTGCGGAAAGGTCGTTCTGCACCCGTGGGAGACACCGGCCGCACCAGCGGCGGCAGAGGACTCAGACCGATGAGCCGGATCCTCATCGCCGCGGGCGAGCCGGAGTACGAATCGCACGAGACCATGTCGTCGTTCGCGCGCGACTGGCGAATTGCTGGTCACGACGTCGATCTGTGCACTCCCACCGTCATCGACGACGAGCCAGACTTCCCGACGTCCGAATTCACCGGCCTCGAGGCATTGCCAGCCGCCGACCTCCTCGTCATCTACACCCGGTTCCGGGTCCTTCCCGACCAGCAAATGAGCCTCCTGGAGGACTACCTGGATGCCGGTCGGCCCGTGCTCGGGCTGCGGACGAGCAGCCACGCCTTCCACTTCCCGACCGACTCGCCATGGTCGACGTGGAACGACGGATTCGGTCGGGAAGTCCTCGGCACGCCATGGGTCTCCCACCACGGGCACAGCTCACGCACCTTCGTACAGGCATCTGATGGGGTCTTGACCCATCCGATCCTCGAAGGCATCGAGTCACCGTTCGAGGCTCGCTCGTGGCTCTACCGGGTACGAATTCCGGGTGAGAAGCAGGCGCAGGTCCTGCTTCATGGTGACCCCATCGAACCCGAAACAGATCCAGAACCTGGCCCCGTTGCATGGACGACGTCCCACCGCGGTGGTGGTCGCGTCTTCTACACCAGCCTCGGCCACAGGGACGACTTCGATGTCCCCGCTGTACGGCACCTGCTGTACAACGCCGCCACTTGGTGCCTCGGCAGCGAGTAAGTGCGAGGCGAGGACACCACCACTGACTGACAGTGCAGACGGTCGGCCATTACCAGCGGTTATTGGATCTTCGGTTGTGTCTGCCGGAGGCTACTGGTGTCGCGGAGGATTCCCGTAGCTAGCCGGCTGCTACTCAAGGACTCCCGGCACGGGCACGGGCGAGTAGAGGTCGGGGTATGAGTTTGTCGGAGGAGGAACGCAGCAGGCTCGCCGAGGAGTTGGCGGTGGTGCTGGAGGATGTGGATCGGGTCAGGGGGAGGTCGACGTCGCTGACCAATTCAGGTCGCCGGATCGTCGCCGCACATCGCCAACGGCCTGGTCAGCCGACGCGCCACACTGTGGCCACACGACCGGATTGCGGAACGTGCGCAGCTCGTCGACGATGCCGGGCTCGATCTGTGGATCGGTGCACAGGGCGTGGTGACGGACGGTAGGAGCAGGTAGTCGGTGCGCAGTTGGTCGGCGGTGAGAGCAGCGGACGTGGTCGCGCAGGCCGTGGTAATAGTTCGTGTTCGGGTTCGCGGCCAGCCACTCTTCCCCGCGGTGGTCCATCGCCGCAGCGTTATCGCCTGGCGTGGTGGGATGTGCCCAGGAACTCCGCGCCCACAGTCGTCAAGTCAGGGTTGTCGAAGTCCAGCTTGAGGTCTTGTCACGTGGCCGGCATTTCTCGACCGGGGCAGCAGCGGTCATTGGCGGTCCGCTCTACAACGTCGTCACGTTCTCGATGGGTGGCCCTGCCGGCGACCCGATTCAGGACGTGCTGCAACCTCGACTGATCCAGGGGTACGGGACGGACCCGCACGACCACCCGTAGGCCCACGACCAGCGGTTACTCCTCCTGCTTGGGCTGGACGCTTGGGCTGGCGTTTGGCTGATGACCGTGCCGGTGGAGGGCGTCGGTGGTCTGTTGTTGATGACGCCGAGGGCGTCGCTCTCATAGCGGAGGTGCTGCGAGTCAGTGCCGGCGATGTGATCAAGTCGGCGGTGAAACGCAGTCAGCGAGAGGCGGGCGGAAAGTGTGCCAGTGGGTATGGCGCTGATAGGCCTGGCCAGCCCGAAGGATGGTCGCCTCGTCGAACGGCCGTCCGACGAACTGCAGGCTAATCGGCAGTCCGTTGCTGGCAAAGCCGCAGGGCAACGCGAGGGCTGGAAGTCCGACCGCATTGGCAGGCGCCGTCGCTCGGCTGAGTGCCGTCAGCACCCCGACCTCCTGGCCGCCCAGCAGGGTCGTCTCGGCGCCGTACGCCGGTGCGGTCACGGGGAGGGTCGGCGTCGCGAGCACGTCGACGACTGACAGAGCGCTCCGGAATCCCTCGGCGACAAGCTGCCGTACCCGCTGTGCGTTGACGTATGTCGTGCCGGCGATGAGTTCACCGGCGAGGATTTCCTGCCGGGTACTCGCGGTGTAGAGCTGAGGCGTGGTGCGAACGTCGTGCTGGTGAACGGCGGCCGCCTCGACCCCGACGACAGTGCTCACACAATCAGCAGCCAATTCGACGTCGGGCACCTCGATCTCGACGAGTGATGCGCCCGCGTCTACCAGGACGTCCAACGCGGCGTGTACGGCGTCGCCAACCTCTGGATCCACCAGGTCGAAGAAGAAGTTCCTGGGTACGCCGATCCGAAGTCCCTCGACACCGCCGTCAAGGTGGCCAAGACAGTCCGACAGCGGCTCGTTGATGGAGCAAGGATCCGCCGGGTCATGACCAGCGATGCTCGAGAAGACAACTGCCGCATCGGCGACCGTCCGCGTGATCGGGCCGGTGTGGTCCAGGGACCAGGACAACGGGACCACACCACGCTTGCTGACCCGTCCATAGGTGGGCTTCAGCCCGACCAAGCCGGTCAGGCCGGCGGGCATGCGGATTGAGCCACCTGTATCGCTGCCGATCGAGGCGAGACACAGCTCGGCTGAGACCGCAGCGGCCGAGCCGCCGCTTGATCCGCCCGGAGCGGCGGCCAGATTCCACGGGTTGCGGGTCGGCAGGGACAGGACGCTGAAGGCGAACTCATGCGTGACGACCTTGCCCAGAATGATCGCACCAGCGGCCCGCAACCGCCGGGTGACCTCCGAGTCGGTGGCGGCGCGGTGTCCTTCACGTATCGCCGAGCCAGCCATCGTTGGGCGGCCGGCCACGTCGAACAGGTCCTTGAGAGTCACCGGTACGCCGTGCAAGGGGCCGAGTGCCTCTCCGCGACCAATCGCGGCCTCGGCCTGCCGCGCCTGGGTGCGGGCGTGTTCTGCGTACACGTCCACGTAGGCCTCGACCAGCGGGTCCAACCGTTCGATGCGTTCGAGTACGAGGTCGGTGAGCTCTACGGGTGAGAGCGTCCTGGACCCGAATGCCGCGACGGCTTCCACCACTGTGGGAAGTCCGCTGACGGACACCTGGCTGGCCAACCCTTGGCCCGTTGGCGCCGCGGCCCTTCGCGACGTCGTCATGCGGGCCACCGAGGGTCGAACGAAGTCCTCGGCTCGACATCACCGACCGGAAGGCGTCGATACAAGTCGGCCACATCGGCCTTCCGCCGGAAGGTGAGCACCGCGCGGGCTTCCTCTTCGTCCACGGAAACTCCGCTACCCGCCAACGTGCTACGCACCCGCAGTACGGCCGCGGTTTCGCCGTCGTCCATCTCCTATTCCCCACCCTCGGTGAGCTTCACGGTCTTCGCCCTGAAGTCCGCACCGGTGGCGTCGACTCCTGCGTCCTCGAGTTCGGCGACCGCCTTCTCGCTGAGATCCGTCCGGTAGGCGTCGCCGGACGGTTCACCCTTGAGCACGTTGCCGTCGATCGCGATCTCGACCGTCTGGTCCCAGGCGGCCGTGTCCATCGCGCCGATGCCGTCCGGTGAGGGCCAGATCAGCTTGTTGATCTCGTTGAGCTGCCAGGTCTGGTGCCCCGCGCCGAGTGCACTGCCGTTGTCCAGCACGGTGTCGACGCATGAGTCGAACTCATCCCGGCAGGACGCCCAACCCTGGTACGTGGCCTTCAGGAACCGCACCGCGACGTCCTCGTTGCCGTTTTTAGCAAGCCAGTCGCCGTTGGCATAGATGCCGTCCTCGAGGCTGGCGAACCCGATCTCCTGCAGGTCGATCGTCACGAAGTCCTCGGGTTGGTAGAGCTTGCCCGTCTTCGGGTTCACCTGTTCCAGCACCTGGGCGTACTCGTTGTAGGTCTTGGCAACGGCGACATCGACCTCGCGCTTGAGCAGTTGCGACATGTCGAACGACTGCTGGATGATCCGGGCGTCCTTCTCGGGTTCGATGCCGTTCGCGCGCAACGCGGCGTACTGCACGAGCTCATTGCCCTTGCCCCAGCTGCCGAGCTTCTTACCGCGGAAGTCCTCGATGGTCTTGATCTCCGAGTCGGCCCACGCGACCTCGAGGTAGGCGCCACGCTGGAAGACCTGGCCGATGTTGACCAGATCGGCTCCCTCCTCACGAGTGGCGAGGGTCTTGGTGACATGACTGACCGCGAACTCGGCGTTGCCGGACGCAAGAACCTGCTGGGGAACGACGTCGACGCCGCCTTCCTGGATCGTCACATCCAGGCACTCGTCGGCGTAGTACCCCTTGTCCTTCGCCTGGTAGTAGCCCGCGAACTGAGCCTGCGCCACCCACTGCAGCACCACCCGCACCTTGGTGGTGGACTCGCAGTCCGTGTCGCCGCCCGCCGACGGGCTGGACTCCGCTTCCATCCCTCCGCAGGCGGCCAACGCGAGCGCGCCGGCGGCCAGGATGCCGAAGAAGCGAAAGGAACTGAGCATGGGCCGGGGCTGCGCTCGGGACATCGTCGTAACCTTTCGTGGTGACTCTTACGACCAGGACATGGGAGAACGGGAGGACGTGTGCCAGGGCATGACGATTCGTTCCAGCAGGACGACCACGCCGAAGAGGCCGAGGCCGAGAGCACTCGCCATGATGATGCCGGCCCAGGCGACGGCGAACCGTGGAACCGCCGCCTGATAGGCGATGTAGACGCCGAGCGCGTTCGTCGGCCCGCCGAAGAACTCTGCAATGATCACGCCGATCACGCTCAGGGTCGTCGCAAGTCGCAGCGCGCTGAACAGATAGGGCAGGGCGCCAGGGAGGCGAAGTAGCAGCGAGACCTGGCGCGGCCGCGCTGCCAGCGAGGTCATCAGCTCCACGTGCAGGGGCCGGGCTTCGAGGAGCCCGCGGGCGGTGTTGAGGAGTACGGGAAAGAAGACCATGACGCCGGCGACCGCCGCCTTGGACATCAAGCTGGCCGAGCCGAACCAGTTGTTGAAGATCGGCGCGAGAGCGATGATCGGTGCGCAGTTGACGACCACCACCGTCGCCAGCACCGGAGGTGCGACGGACGAGAACCGCGCGATGAGCAGCGCGACCAGCAGTCCGGCCACCACGCCGCCGAGCATCCCGAGCACCACGGCGCTCGCGGTGACCCGAGTCGCGTCGAGAATGGTCGGAAATCCACGCGCGAACGCGCCGGCGACATCGCTCGGTGCCGGCAGGAGGAAACGCCCCACACCCGACATCACGACGAAGAGCTGCCACAGGCCGAGCCCAGCCACCGCAAACGCCAGCATCGGCCCGAGCTTCCCGGCGAGTTGCTTCATGCCGGCACCTCATCGGCGAGCACCGCGTGTAACGCGTTTCGTACGTCCGTGGCCGCGGCGTAGAACTCCTTGCTGGTGCGGGTTTCCGCCGTCCTCGGCTGCGGCAGGTCGATCGGGATGACCTTCGCCACGCGGCCGGGACGCGGCGACATGATCACGACCTCGGTGGAAAGGAACACCGCCTCGGCCACGCTGTGCGTGACGAAGACGACCGTCGTGTGGGTGTCCCGCCAGATCCGGAGCAGTTCCGCCTGCAAGTACTCGCGATTCATCTCGTCCAGGGCACCGAGTGGCTCGTCCATGAGCAGGATGCGCGGGTCGAAGGTCAACGCGCGGGCCACGGCGACACGCTGCTGCATTCCCCCGGACAGCTGCCATGGGAAGTGCCGAGCGAAGTCGCCGAGGCGCACGAGTTCCAGCATGTGCCGCGCCTTTTCCCGACGCGCGGCCTTGCCGATGCCCATGATCTGCAGCGGCAACTCCACATTGCGCAGCACGCTTCGCCACTCCAGTAGGGCGGGCTGCTGGAACACGATGCCGTAGTCCCGGGCCAGCCGTGCGGCACGGGGCGTCTTGCCGTTGATCTCGACCGTGCCGGTCGTTGGCGGGATGATGTCGGCGAGGATCCGGAGCAGCGTGCTCTTTCCACACCCACTCGGACCGAGCAACGACACGAACGAACCTTCAGGTACGGACAGTGCGATGTCGTCGAGTGCCTGGACGTCGCCTCCGCGGCCGCCGGCAAACGTCTTGCCGACGCCATCGAGGGCGATGACCGTGCGTTCGTTCATCTCGAACTCCTGTCGCGGTGTCGCAGGGTGAGGGCCTCGACGAGGTTCAGCGTCTGGACGAAGAGGACTCCGGCAACGGCGGCGATCGCCACTGCGCCGTATAACTTCTCCGGCCCGTTCGCGTAGTAGTAGGTGAAGGTGAGGATGGATCGGCCGATACCTCGTCCGCTGCCGGCAGAGATCTCCCCGACTATGGCGCCGACCACGCTCGCCGTCGCGGCCAGCTTGAGTCCGGACAGCAGATGTGGCAGCGCGGCGGGAAACCGCAACCACCACAGGGTTTGGAGCCTGCGCGCACCGCATGTCCGCATGAGTTCGAGCTGGATGATCGGCGTCGACTCGAGCCCGCGAAGCGCGTTGATCGTTACCGGAAGGAACGAAAGGTAGGCGGATATGCCGGTGACCGCCGTCCACGCCGGCAGGCCCACCTTCCCGCCCCAGATGACCACCATGGGAGCGATGGCGACCAGCGGCACCGTCTGTGAAACCACCAACCACGGCAGCAGCCCGCGACGAACCAGGCCTACTTCGGCGAGCAGGACCGCCAGCACGAGCCCGATCGTCGCGCCGAGAGCAAGGCCGTACAGCGCTTCGCGCAGGGTCACTGACGCCTCGCCCAGCAGGTAGAGGCCGAGCGACTCGTTGGCCCCACGCCGGGCCGGCTCGAGTAGACCGCCGACGATGCGCCAGACATGGGGCAGCGAGAGGTCGTCGGTGGCGATCGGCCAGGTCAGGCCGGTGGCCTTGTATCCCTCCCACATCCCGAACACCCCGAGAAACACGGCGACGAACGAGACCGTGTTGCGTATCGCGGGCCGCGGCCATCGGGTCGCAGGCGTCTCGGGCAAGTCAGCCACCCATCCTCTGCGGGGCGGTTCATTGTGTGAACCGGCGGATCAGTTGGACGGGTCAAAGGCTAGAGGCGCTGGAAATTCGTGAGAATGACCTTCTGTGACGGCCAGGTAAACAATCGCGCCGAATTCCTTGGTGATGGATCCATGGATGCTGCCTTCAGTAGTCCGATGCCGTGGCTTTCGGCGAAGTCGGCGAACGAGTCACCAGGGCCACGCCGTTACTCGTGCCGACCAGGTCGGCGCCCGCGTCAAGGAGGCGGCGAGCGTGCTCAGCGGTGTTGATCCCACCGGACCCCTTGACGCCGACACCGGCTGGTGCCCGGTCGCGCAGGAAGCGGATCTCCTCGGGGGTGGCCCGGCCGACCTTTCCGCTGCTGGCGTTCTTTAGGTAGGCGACTCCGGCCGACACCGCGATCTCCACAGCCTGTTCTCGTTGGTCAGAGTCCAGGAGCGGCAGCTCGAGCATCACCTTGAGGGGTACGGCTCCCGCGGCAGCCACGATCGCGGACAGGTCGTCGGCGTAGGCACTCTTGTCACCGGACCTGAGCGCACTGATCTGGACGCCGACATCGATCTCGTCGACGCCGAGGTCGACTAGTGCCTGTATCTCCGCGACCTTTCCGCGGGTAGTCATAGCTCCAAACGGAAAGTCGACAGCTGAGGCCACCTTGATCCGCGTCCCTGTCAAGCGTTGCTTGACGCGCGGAACCCAGCAGGCGGGGACCATTGCGGCGTCGAATCCATATCTCCTGCACTCGTCGCAGTGCCGGTCGATGCTGGCGGCGTCAACTCCGGCGTCGATCAACGTATGTTGGATGTACGGAGCGAGCGAAGGTCGTGACGAGTCCGTGCTCATGCGTTTCGGCCCTTGCTGAGAAGCTCGACCATCGCGGCGAAGAAGCCCTCGGCATCGATCTCGTCGACGACGGTGGCGTTGGGTGCATGGCGTTCGCTGCGCCGGTCGACGAGGGAGTAGCCGCGGGTGAGTTCACCCTGTGTTTCGACGTCGACGTAGCACCGGCTGGCACGGGTCACCAGGTCGGGACGAACCAGCAACATCGCCGTGAGCGAGTCGGGGTGCGTGCTGCCCCTGATGCCGCGGGTCTCGTTGACCTCGAGCGTCGGGCGGTTGACGATGGAGAAGAACTCCGCCCGCGGTGTGTCCAACGCGTCGATCGCTCTCAGGCGTTCGCGACTCCACACCGCCTGGGCAAGCGTCAACGTCCACGTCACGATCGTTGGTTGGAATCCCGACCGGAGTACGATTCGCGCCGCCTCTGGATCGACGTAAAAGTTGTACTCCGCGGCCGCGGTGACGTTGCCGACCGAATTGTCGCACCCGCCCATGACGAAAAGTGACCGCACCTTCTGCGGAAACTCCGGATCCTGAACGACCGCCGCCGCGATGTTGGTGAGCGGGCCGATGGCTACGATGTCGATCTCACCGGGTGATTCGTTCACCATCCGGAGCAACGCTTCGACGGCGTGCTCGGTCTCGGGCCGGCCCGCTGGGCGCGGGAAGTCCCAGTTGCCCTTGCCGTCCCCGTGTGCGTTGGCACGGTGCCATGGACGCAGCATCGGCCGGCGACAACCGGGATGGACCGGAACCTTTCCCGCTCGACCGGCCATGTCGATCGTCAGGAGTGCGTTCTCGATCTGCTGGTCGAACTCCACGTTGCCGGCGACGATGGTGACAGCCTCGAGGTGCGCGTCAGGATGGCACATGCCTACGAGCAGGGCGAAGCAGTCGTCGGCGGCGGTATCGGTGTCGATGATGATGCGGCGAGTCATGCTCTCCTCATTTGGTGGGATACCTCTTGCCGGGTGGGCAGCGACTCGATGACGCCCCGACGCTGGACGGACCAGGCGGCGACCATGCAGCCGAACGCCGCCGCATCGATCGGGCCCGCTCCCTCCGCGATCGACACGGCGTACGCGGCGGTGAATGCATCGCCAGCTCCGGTCGTATCGACGACCGGTGCGGCCAACCCTGTAACGCGCGTGGGCTGGCCGTCCGCACTCACCCATGCGCCGTCCTTGCCCACGGTGACGACCGACGTACACCCGAGAGCGGAACTGAGCGCAGAGGCAAGACCGGCCGCCCGGTCGCCCGGCACCTCACCCGGCGTCAGAGCGGCACAGACCTCGACCGCCTCGTGTTCGTTGGGCACCAGGTGGTCGACCAGCCCGCGAAGTTGCGGGACGTACGCAGCGGGCGGAGCGGGAGCCGGAGCGAGCACCGTCGGAACCTCGTACACCTTCGCCATCCGCAGCGCTGCGATCGACGCATCGGCCGGAATCTCCATCTGGAGTACGCTGACGTCGGCGTCGGCGAAGCACTGGTCGAGTCCGTGGAAGCTATCCGGGCCGAGGGTGTCGAGGGCACCTGGAGCGATGGCAATCCGATTCTCGCCACCGGACTCGACCAGGATGGCCCCGGTCATCGTCGGCCGTCCCCCAGACGGCAGCAAGGTGACGTTGACACCTTCGGAGTGCCACAACTGCTGGGCGGACCGGCCGAAGTCATCGTCTCCCACTGCTGTGATCAGGTGGACGGTCGCGCCGAGCCGGCGCGCGGCCACAGCTTGGTTGGAGCCCTTCCCGCCGTGCTCGACGACGAAGTCGTCGGCTACCACGGTCTCTCCGGGTCCGGGTGGGCGAGGCATCCGCCAGGTGAAGCCGACGCCGTAGCTGCCGACCACAAGAACCCGCGGAGCTGCGCCCCTCATGGCTGCGGCCCGCCGTCTGCCGGCGACGCGGGGCCGCGCGCGTCTTCAGCATGGTCCCGGGCGAGATCGGCCGAGATCAGTTTGCGCATTCCCGCGATCGCCGCGTCGATGACATGGTCTAGGTCGCAGGCCTCGCGCTCGTCATCGGTGAGTGGCCTACGGTCGTGATGTCCGGCGATGAGCACGATCGCGCCGGCCCGCGCCCGGAGCACGCCCGCCACGACGAAGAGCCCAGCGGCCTCCATCTCCGAGCAGACCGCTCCGCCGTCAACCCAGGCTTGCCATCGGGTCAGCAGCCGTGGCGCCACCGGCATCCGTTCGGGCTCGTGCTGGCCGAAGAAGGAGTCCTTGGTCTGCGCGACACCCAGTCGCATGGTCGCGCCACTCGCGCGGGCACCCTCGGCGAGGGCCGAAGTGACGTCCAGGTCGGCGACGGCAGGAAACTCGATCGGCAGGTAATGGCTAGTCGTACCTTCGTCGCGGATCGCCGCGGTCACCACGGCGAGGTCACCAGGTGAAGTGTCGCGCTGCATGCCGCCACCGGTGCCCACGCGGACGAACGTGTCGGCGCCGACTCGTACGAGCTCCTCGACCGCGATCGCGGTGGACGGACACCCGATGCCGGTGGACGTCACCGATACCGGGACGCCGTCGAGCTCACCGGTCCACGTGACGTACTCACGGTTGGTCGCCACATGCCGGGGATTGTCGAACCGGGAAGCGATGCGTTCACAGCGCCCGGGGTCACCGGGGAGGAAGACGTAACGGCCGACATCACCCGGACCCACCTGCAGGTGATGTTGGAGCGCCGAGGGCGGCTGTGCCGGCATGGTGTCCTTTCAACGACGGAACGACAGAACCAGCGTGAACGTGATGAGGCTCAGGAAGACCACCGCCGCTACGCCCACAAGCGTCACAGCGAAGGCTGCGGGGAATACCAGGTCATGGCTCGCGTCCAGCCGTCCGTTCAGCAGGATCGCGACCAGGCCGCCGACGGTGGCCGCCGCTCCCAACGCCCCGACCGCCCAGTCGCGCGGACCGGTACTCACCTGGCGATAGCTGGTGCGCTGGCCGACGGCGCCGAACCCCCTCGACTCCAACGAGATCGACAGCTGTTGGACGCGTTCGATCGCGCCAACGAAGACCGGCACGAAGCTCGGCAGTACGGCACCGAATCCACGGGCTCGCATACCGCGGGACCGCTGCGCGCTCATGATGATGCCGAACTCGCGCTGGAGCACCGGAATCAGTTGCAGCGTCATCGACACCATGAAGTTGAACGCATAGGGAACACGGAGCCTTGCAAGCACGGTGAAAAGGTCGCTCGGATGGGTCGTCATCACCATGGCCAGCGAGACGATCAACACACTCACTACCCGACCGAGCAGGACCAGACCGTTGTATATCCCTTCCTGGTAGAGAGTGAAGGGACCGAACGCACCGATCACCGACAGACCGCCGGTCGCAGTGGGAGCGATCGCCTGCAGGCAGATCAGCGACGAGCCGACCGGCAGGAGCACGAGCAATGCCTTGCCGACCCGGCGGATCAGCCCCGCCGACAACACGAGGAGCAGCCCGAACGCCGCCATGGCAAACAGCAGGAGCGGGTTGCGGGCCGAGAACGCGATCGCGAGGTAGCCCACCACCCACACGATCTTGGCCAGCGGGTTGAGCCGGTGCAGGAACGACTCACCCGGCACCATCGAGATCGGCAGTGCGGCCGAGGTGGACATGTGACCTCCTTCCATTTGTGTCGTACGGCGGCGCGACGGAGGGTGCGGGCCCGGGACCCGCCGCGGAGACGGTAGCGCGGTGCCGTTCGGCGACCGCGGCCGCCAGTTCCTCCGGCGTGAGAGGGACCGGACCACCGTCTCGCGCCACCGTCCTAAGTCCGACCCGCGTGGCCTGCGGTGCATGCAGGTTGGTACGCGCCATCAACGCATTGTCGGCGAAGATCTCCCGCGGGCTCGCATCCGCGATGATCTCTGTGTCGCGCATGACGACCACGCGCTCGACGACATCCGCGAGCAACGGCATGTCGTGGGAGACGCACACGAGTGTCGTCCCCTGCTCACCGAGCCGGCGAAGCAGGGTGTTGATCATCCGGGTCGTCCGGTGGTCCTGACCTGTCGACGGTTCGTCAAGCACCAGCATGGGTGGGCGCATCGCTGAGATGGACGCGATGCCAACGAGCTTGCGGAGCGGGAAGCTCAGCCGATACGGATGGACGTCAAGGACCTCGGAAAGGCCGAAGAACTCCACGGCCTGAGCCACCCGGCCGGCGATCTCGTCGACCGTCAACCCGAGGTTGCGCGGCCCGAACTCCAGCTCCTGCTGGACAGTTCGGGCGAACAGCTGATGGTTGGGGTTCTGGAACACATAGCCGACGTGCGTTGCCATCTCCTGGACCGACTTCCGCGCGGTGTCGATGCCGTGGACGACGACCCGACCGCTGGTGGGCTTGAGGAGGCCGTTGAAGAGCTTCGTCAACGTCGTCTTGCCTGAGCCGTTCTGGCCCACCAGGCCGACGATCTCGCCAGGGCCGATGCGGAGGTTGATGCCGGTGAGTGCGACCACTCCGCCTGTCGGGTAGACGTACGACACATTGTCGACGAGGACGGCCGCCTGGTCCGGGTGATCGGTCACGTGGAACCTCCCAGGACCCTCTCGATTCCGCCGACGGCCTCCTCGGTCAGCACCGGAAGGGAACCGTTCCACAGGTGATGCTCGTCGCGGAGAACCTGCGCTGCTCTCGTCACCTGGGGAGGTCGCAGGTCGAGGCCGTCCAACAGTTCCACCTGCGGCAGAATCTCATGCGGCGAGCCGTTGAGAACCACCCGTCCCTGGTCGAGGACGACGATCCGGTCGGCATATTCCGCCATCACCTCGACCTCGTGCTCGGCGATCACCACCGTCATGCCCTGGTCACGATTGAGCCGGCCCGCGATGTCGAACACGTCCTCCTTGCCTACCGGGTCGAGGTTGGACGTCGGCTCGTCGAGCACGAGCACGCGCGGCTTCATCGCCAGGACGGCGGCGATCGCCAGGCGCTGCTGTTGCCCTCCGGACAGGCCGAGTGGCGGCCGATCCTCCATGCCCTCCAGTCCGACCAGCCGAAGCTCCTCGGGAATTGCCCGCATCATCTCGTCGTGCGGAGTACCAGTGTTCTCCAGGCCCAGAGCAACCTCCTCGGCCGCGGTGAGCTGGCTCATCTGGAACTCCGGGTTGTCGAAAACGATCCCGACGATCTTGGACATTTCCCGAACGGCGTAGTCCGCGACCTCGAGACCGGCGACCCGGACCTCGCCGGTCAGGTCACCTCCGAGCATGTGCGGGACCACGCCGTTGATGCACAGGCCGAGCGTGGTCTTGCCCGCGCCGCCACGACCGAGCAGAGCGACGTACTCACCTTCGGCGATCTCGAGATCGACATCGCGCAGGGCTGGCGTCTCGCTTCCGGCGTACGTAAAGGAAACGCCGGCGAAGGAGATGATCGGCTCGGTTCTGTGTGGATTCATGACCTCACTTCGTTCGGTCGTGTGCTGCCTGGTCCGTGGTGGTCGCGGGGCCGGTGGCCGGGCCACACCGGCCCCGCGACGTCGGTGATGGTCCTTAGTTGAGGAGCAGGAAGAAGATGACGAACGCGACGCCGACGACGATGCCGGTGGTTGCGTACAGGATCGTCTGCATTCCCGTCGCCTTGATCAGGTTGACGCGGGAGGTGAGGTTCGCGGGCAGTGCCTCGATGACCGCGAGGGCGACGAAACCACCGATGATCTTGTCGGCAAGGGACGTGAGGATGTTGCTGGAGAAGACCGACGTGAACAGGTTGCTTCCCATCGCGACGAAGGTCGCCGTCAGCGCGTCGGAGGCGACACCTGTGGCACCGCCGAAGACCAGGACGATGATGGGCGCGGCGACCAAGGTGCAGGCGAGCGCAACGATGATGTTGAGCAGGAAGAAGCGCGGGAAGGTCGATCCCAGCTTCCACGAGCGCACTCCGTACCCCCACAACAGCGCGCCGACGACGTTGACCAACGCGAACGGAAGGACGGTCGGCCCGCTCAGCAACGACGAGCCGGTGTTGGTGATGACGCCGACGAGCGCGCCCCACCACGGACCGAGCACCATCGCGGCGATCGCGGTGCCGATCATGTCGAGGTAGACCGGCAGGTTGAGGGCTTTGTGGATGTAGGACCCGACGATGTTGAGGGCGGCGCAGACCGGCACGAGCGTGATGACGTACGTCATCGGCAGGGTCGGCCCGCTCGCCGGACGCGACGTCCGGGCAACGGGTTGGGAAACCATGACGTGACCTCCAGGGACAAGGAGTGGTCGTACGGACCGGGTGTTCGTACCGACCGTGAGTTCGTGCGGTCCGGATGTTCGTGCGGACCGGGGAGGAACGGGGACACGCGTCGAGCGGCGCCGCTCGATCGCCGCAGGCCTATGCGGGCTCGAAGGGAGTTGCGGGGAGGTCGCGTAGCTCGGTGAGCGCGGGCCCGCGATGGACGTAGAGGTGAAGCGCGTCGCTGCGCAGCGAGACGACGGAGTACATGACGGGGGCGCCGCCGGAGAGTTCGTGCACCTGGCTGAGTACCAGGAGCAACGCGCCCTCTTTGACCTCGAGCTTGCCGGCCAGGTGGTTGTCGGCCTGCGCAGGCTCGATGCGGGCCAGACCGCTCGCGACCGGCTCCCGATGGACCCGTTCGAGGAGGTCGTACACCGATGTCTGGTACTGCGACGGCTCATCGGTGAGGCCTGCGGCCTTGACGAGGTAGTCCGCACTGTGGGCAACCGGTAGGTCGTTCGCGGTCCTGGTGCGGTGGATGACGATCACGGGCGTACGAGGCGCGATCCGTAGGGCGGATGCAACCGCAGGTGGCGCGGGGATCGTGGCGGCGGCGAGGTCGGTTGTGCCCGGCTCCATCCCCGCCGACCGGATCACGGTCGTCACGGAGAGGTTCGCTTCGAGGAGCATGTTGATGCTCACCTGGCCGGTACTGCGGACGAAGGTGCCGCGCCCCTGTTCGCGGCTGACGAGTCCCCTCGCCTCGAGGTTGCCGACCGCCGCACGGATGGTGGTGCGGCTGGTCGAGAACTCCTCGGCGAGCTCGGGTTCGGTCGGCAGCTTGGCGTCGAGCGGATACGTTCCGTCGACGATTCGCCGCTCAAGCTCTCCGACCACGAGCTCCCTCAGGGACATCCACGCCTCACTTCTCGACCGGCTCATCTAGCTCTCCCCTGTCCGGACCGGAGGTCGTCCGACGCCGGATTCAGGATACGAATGACGAATGACGGTAAGGCCCCACCCGGACTCGACGCAAGGACTCCATGTGACTTCTTCGGGTCAGTCAGTGGGCCAAGGGTCGACTCAGCGAAACACAGGCGCAATAATCGCTCGGTAACTTCCTAGACCAGTGGCTTACTGAGTGGACCAAGAGGGGTTGTTCGGCTGTGTCACTCGAAGTACGCAAGATCGTGTCCCAAATTGTGGACGTCCGTCGGGAGTACGGACGACCGCTGCAGAAGGCGCGTCGCATCGCCATCGTTGGCGTGGTGATCGCTAATCCGTTCCCAGCGGGTTATGTCGAGGACGTCGTGTCGACAGCCGATGCCGTCGGAGCCGAGCTCGGCGGGCTGGTCGGTCCGGCCTGTGTCGACCTGCTGGGCGGTGACGGGTCGATCGTCGAGGCGTACGGGAAGGCCGCCCTCGTCGGGATGGAGGGTGAGCTCGAACACGGCTCGGCCCTGATCCACAACCTGAGGTTCGGCAACGTCTTCCGCACCGCGGCCCAGGGCACGGAGCTGCTGCCCGCCGCGGAAAAGGTCGGCCTGCCCGGCGCCCCCATCGACGTACCGCTCAAGCACAAGCTCGACGCCAAGACCCGATCGCACCACCAGACGGTGACATTCCGGATCGAGGACGCGCCGCTGCCGCGGGAGATTCTCGTCCTGTGCGCCGCCGCCAACGGCGGCCGACCGCTGGCCCGGCTGGCGGCGTTCGGCGCCGAGGTCAAGCAGTGACCCTGCGCGCAGTGCCGGGCATGGCCGACGCCTCGGACTCTCTTGCCTGGGTGGCGAAGGCCCAACGCAACCACGTGCTCACATCGTGGTCGAAGCAGTCCGGGCCCGATCCGCTCGTCGTAGTCGGGGGCGAAGGGTGCCACTTCGTCGACGCGTCTGGGCGGCGGCACCTCGACTTCATGTCCCAGCTGGTCAACCTCAACCTCGGCTACCAGCACCCCCGACTGGTCGACGCGATCAAGCAGCAGGCGGATCAGCTCTGCTACATCGGCCCGAACCTCGCCAACGAAGCCCGCAGCCGGCTCGCCCTGCAGCTCGCCGAGCTCGCGCCCGGCAACCTCACCGCGTCGTTCTTCACGACCGGTGGGGCCGCTGCCAACGAGAACGCCATCAAACTCGCCCGGCACTACACGGGCAAGCACAAGATCATCACCCGCTACCGGTCGTACCACGGAGCGAGCGCGGGTGCGATCACGCTGTCCGGTGAACCCAGGCGGTGGCCGGCCGAGCCGGGCATGCCCGGAGTGGTCCGGATGCTCGACCCCTACACCTACCGTTGTCCGGCGGGTCATCCCAATCCCTGCCCGGTGTGTGCGGGTGGGCCGCACCTGGAGGAGATCCTCCAGTACGAAGGTCCGGAGACGGTGGCGGCCGTGTTGCTCGAGACTGTCACCGGTACGAACGGACCGATCGTCCCCCCGGACGGCTATTTGCGTTCGATCCGCGAGGTCTGCGACCGGCACGGCATCCTACTCATCCTCGACGAGGTGATGGTCGGTTTCGGCCGGCTCGGCCGCTGGTTCGCCTGTGAGCATTGGGATGTCGTGCCCGACATTGTGAGCGTTGCCAAGGGACTCAACTCTGGTTACGTTCCCTTGGGCGCGATGATCGTGTCAGAGCCGATCCGCGACTGGCTGCGCGATCACACGTTCTCCGGCGGCCTCACTTACAGCGGTCATCCGCTCGCGTGCGCGAGTGGAGTCGCGTCCATCGAGATCATGCGCGACGAGAAGGTCGTCGAGAACGCCGCCGCGCAGGGGCTTCTGCTCGAGCGGCGGCTGCACGAGCTCGCCGCCCGCCACCGCAGTATCGGTGACATCCGTGGCATGGGTCTGATGTGGGGGATCGAGCTCGTCCGCAACCGCGAGACACGGGAGCCGCTCGCGCCCTTCCACGCAAAGGGCACCGCGGCCGCACCGGTAGCGCAGGTCGTCGCCGCGGCAAAAGCCAAGGGCGTGCACTTCGGCGCTCACGACAACGTGGTCCGGCTGGCGCCGCCGCTGATCATCTCTGCGGCCGAGATCGACGAGGGTATTCAGGTGCTCGACGACGCTCTCAGCCTTGCAGACAAGGCAACCGTTCCATGACCAGGAGCCCCCGCAGGACGCTGATCCAGGGCGGCGAGATCGTGACCGCGAGCGATCGCTTCCGCGCCGACATTCTCGTGTCCGGCGAGCGGATCAGTGCGATCGGCGACGGCACCAGCTGGGCGGTCAACCGGATCGTCGACGCCGCCGGATGCCTGGTGTTCCCCGGCGGTGTCGACACCCACACCCACCTCGAACACATGAGCGCCAACGGTCTCACGCGTACGGCCGACGACTTCTACTCCGGCACCGTGTCGGCGGCGTTCGGTGGTACGACGACCATTGTCGACTTCGTGCGCTGCCAACAGGGCTTGGGGATCTACGAGTCCTACCAGCGCCGGCTCGAGTCGGCGTCCGCGCAATGCGTGGTGGACTTCGGGTTTCACCCCATTGTCCCGCCCACGGTCGGTGACAAGGTCTTCGACGAGTTGGCGCGGCTCGCGCGCGAAGGCGCGACGAGCTGGAAGTTCTTCATGGCCTACCCGGGCACGATGGTCGACGACGGCGGGCTGATCGAGGGCTTTCGCCGGTGTGCCGAGGAAGGCGTACTCCCCTTGGTCCATGCGGAAAACGGCGCGCTCATCGCGGATGCTACCCATCGGCTGCTTGGCGACAGCCAGACCGCCGAGCACTTTCACCATGCTGCCCATCCGCACGTCGCGGAGCGAGAGGCCGTGCATCGCGCGGTGACGTTCGCCGAGGCCGTAGGAAGTCCGCTGTTCGTCGTCCATGTTTCGTCGCGGCTTGCGGCTGGTGAGATCGCCCACCACCAGTCCCGCGACGTCCCGGTCTTCGCTGAAACCTGCCCGCAGTATCTGCTGACCAGTCTCGAGGATTATGCTGAGCTCGGATTCGAGGCGGCGGCGTACGTCTGCTCGCCACCGATCCGTGAACGCGCTAACCAGCAATACCTCTGGCACGCTGTGCAGACCGGCGCGATCTCCACGATCGGGACGGACCACGCGGCTTTCACCCTCAGCCAGCCCGACGATCTGCCGCCACAGAAGCCGCAGGGACGCGGCTTCTTCCCCAAGGTGCCCAACGGGGTGCCCGGGCTCGAGGACCGGCTGATGGTCATGTGGGAGGCGGGGGTGGTGGGTGGGCGGTTCGACGCGCACCGCTTTGTCGACCTGACCGCCACCCGGCCGGCCAAGCTGTTCGGGCTGTATCCCCGCAAAGGGAGCTTGACGCCCGGTTCCGACGCGGACATCGTCGTCTGGGACCCCGCGGCGGCGCACGTCATCTCCGCGGCCACGCACCACACGCGGGCCGACTACAACCTCTACGAAGGCATGGTGGTCTCCGGGCGACCCGTTCATGTCCTGTCCCGCGGTGACATCGTCGTCTCCGACGGAGAACTCCACGCCAAGCCCGGGCGCGGCCGTTACCTCGCCCGCTCTGCCCCGGATATCACGGTTCATTAGGTTGCACAGGAGGACCGATGCGTATTCCTCTCGGCGTTCATCTCGGTGAGCGCTTCACCCTCGACGAGACATGGGCGGTCGCGGACTTCGCCGACGATGCGGGACTGGACTCGCTCTGGGTCGCAGAAGGCCGGATCACCCGCGACGCCGTCACCCTCATGACCCTGCTAACCAACCGCACGAAGCGGATTCGGATCGGCTCCGGCGTGGTAAACAACAAGAGCCGGAACGCCGCATTGATGGCGGTGACGTTCAAGACTCTGGACGAATTCGCACCCGGCAGGATCGTCCTCGGCATCGGAGCGTGGTGGGAGCCGCTGGCCAGCAAAGTCGGGCTTCCGTTGCGGAAACCACTCAAGACGATGCGCGAGTACATCACCGTGGTGAAAACGTTCTTCGCGAACGAGGTCGTCACGTTCGATGGTGAGTTCGTGCAGATGGACGGCGTGCGTTTTGACCGGATGTACGCCGAGAACAAGCCGGTGCCGGTGCCGGTCTACACCGGGCCGGTCGGCATGAAAATGCTGGAGCTGTCCGGCGAGATCGCCGACGGCGTCTACCTGGACTTCCTGCTGCCGGTTTCCTACCTTGACGAGGCGATCCCGGCAATCAACCGCGGGCTGGCGAAACGGCCGAAGCCGAGGGACGACTTCGACCTGACCCAGATCATCGCGTGCAGTGTCGACGATGCGGATCCGCAGGAGGCTCTCGACCACTGCAAGGCGTTCTTGACGCTCTATCTCATGCAGCAGCCGCATATCGCCAAACACTGTGGTGTGGAGCCGGGGCTCGTCCAGCGTATCCAGGAGATCGCCGGGTGGCCGGCGGAACCGGAGGACATCAAGCGGGCCATGGTGCTCGTCCCCGACGAACTGGTTCGCCGGGTCAGTGCCTGTGGCACCACCAGCCAGGCTGCGGAGACGATCGAGGCATTCCACGCCGCGGGCATCAGGGTTCCGGTGCTCAACCCCCTTGGCAAGAAGCTCGAGACCGTGCAGGCCCTCGCCAAGACATTCGCGTGAGGAGTAAAGATATGCGTGTGGCGGCCGTGCAGTACCACCCGTCCGATGATCGGCAGGCCAATCTCGAGCGGGTCGGCGACCTGCTCGACGAGGCGGCAGCTGCGGGTGTCAATGTCGCCGTGCTTCCGGAACTGTTCGCCGTGCCATTCGTGCAGGGTGTGCCGGCCGATCCCGAGTTCTTTTCCTACGCCGAACGGCTCGAAGGCCCGAGCAACACCCATGTGGCCGCGAAGTCCCGCGAGCACGGCATGACGATCGTGTCGTCGATTTTCGAAACCAGCAAGACTTCGGGCGTCTACCACAACACGGCCTGCACCTTCGTCGCCGGCGGGCTGGTCTCGGTCTACCGCAAGTCACACCTACCGTTTTCCGATGCGTTTCCGGAGAAGTTCTACTTCCGCCCGGGCGATGAACCGCCGTCCGCCGTCGAAGTCGATGGGATGAGGATCGGCACCATCATCTGCTACGAACGTCACTTTCCCGAGATGGCGCGGCGGGTCGCGCTGGATGGCGCCAGCCTGCTCTGCGTGCCGATCGCCTCGGCGACCGCGTACTCACGGTCGATCTTCGAGATCGAACTCCGCGCCCACGCGGTCTTCAACTGCATGTACGTCGTCTCCGCCAACCGGATCGGCCCGGAAGGCCCGAAGGAATACTTCGGCGGCAGCGCGATCTACGGCCCCGACGGCGAGACACTCGCCGAGAGCAGCGACAGCGGCGACGGTGAGCTCGTCCAGGCCGTCATCGACCCGGGCGCGTTGGCCAGCAAGCGTGCGATGGAACGCCCCTTCCTGCGGGACCGCCGACCCGAGCTCTATCTCTGAGGGAGCCATTGATGCAGAAGATCGCCGAGAACATCCACGTCGAGCTCGGGAACCTCGGGTCGAACAACGCCGTGATCACGACGGCTGAGGGCAACGTCCTCATCGATGCGCCGCACAAGCCAACCGACGCGATGCGGTGGCGCGCCTTCGTGGACGAACTTGGCCCGACCAGGTACCTCCTCCACACCGACCATCACATCGACCACACGATGGGCGGATACTTCCTGCCAGGCACGGTCGTCGCACACGAGCTCACCCGGCATGGGATGCAGCACGACTTCCCGGATCCTGCGTACGTCCGTGATCTCATCGCGCTCATCGACCCGGGCGGCCTTCCTCTGCTGAAGAGTCATGCGCTCCGGCTGCCGGAGATCACATTCTCCGACGAGATGGATCTCTATGTGGGCGAGGTCCACCTACGGCTCATCCGGCTGAGTGGGCACACACCCAACACGATCGGGATCCTGCTCCCCGAACAGCGGATCTTCTTCTCCGGTGACAACGTGTGCGAGGCGAGCCTCCCGTCGTTCCAGGAGGCGTACGTCGATGAGTGGCTGGCCAGCATCCGGCGCATCGCCGAGCTCGACTTCGACGTGCTCGTACCCGGCCATGGCGAGGTCTGCGACAAGGACACGGTGACGGGGTTCGAGGCGAAGGCGCACGATCTGGTCGGCCAGGTGCGCGCGGCAGTGGAGTCGGGGGTGACGGAGGAGGAGGCAGCCGACACGATCCGGTTCGAGGACCGGATCCACGTGACCACACCGTCGTACGTCGGCTATCCGGACGACATCGTGGAAAGCCTGCAGCGCCGGTCGATCGCGCGCATCTACCGGCACCTTGTCGACACGGCGCGGTCAGAACAACCCACTCAGGCGCCTAGCATGACTGCCATGGAGACCACGGCATGAGTGACATCGGGCTGGTACAGAAGACCATCTGGATCCTGCGGGCGGTCGCCGCGCGCCCAGAAGGCATCGGCCTGTCCGACGTGGCGCGGGCGTCGGGTATACCCAAGGCGACCAGTCACCGCATCCTGACCATCCTCGAACGCGAAGGGTGGCTGACCTCTGATCCCGACAGTCGGCGGTTCCGGGTCTCACTCGGCCTGCTGTTCCTGCTCGGGGGCCTGCTCGACCAGGAGTCGGCGTACGGACATGCCCAGAGCGTTCTCCGCGACCTCGCCGAGAAGACGCAGGAGACGGCCGGGCTCGACCAGTTGATGCCTCCGTCGGTGATGGTGGTCGCACAGGTGCAGGGGCCGTTCCTGATCAGCCACGGCATGAGCCCGGTCCCGCGGATGCTTCCCGCGTGGCGTACGTCGACGGGAAAGGCGTTACTCGCCTGGCAGGATCCAGAGAGCGTCCGGGAGGAGTTCACCGCCGACCTCGAACGCCAGCCGTCGCCGAGATTCCGCGACTTCGACGCATTCCTCGCTGAGCTGGCCGGGATTCGCGAACGGGGCTACGCCTATGCCTACAACGAGTTGGAGGAAGGTGCGGCCGCCGTCGCGGCACCGGTGCACGTCGGCAACGCGGTGCCGTACGCCATCTGGATCGGTGGGCCGACGTATCGCGTCACCGAGGACCTGATCCCTTCCCTGGCCGAACACGTGGTCGAGGCGGCCGGGCGAATCGGCAGGGTGCTTGAGATGAGCCGGCGGAGCGGGGGGTTCGGCGATCAGCTCCAGCCGACGTCAGGCCGTCTCGTCGCCCAGCGGGCGGTCCCGCGCACCGGTACGGCAACGGACTCCGCCCTGTCGGCGGATGCCGGACCGGCCGGCGCCGACGACACCGAGGGGTAGCCCGGTGGTCCTGCTGCTCACCGACGAGGACGTCGGGAACTTACTCAGTCTCGACGCTGCAGTCGCCACCAGCGAGGAGGCGTTCCGGCTTCTTGGTACCGGCGCTGCCGAGAATGGCGTACGACAGCGGGTTTCCCGCGACGCAGCGGTGCTCAACCTGATGGGTGCGATCGCTCCGACGCTTGGGGTGATGGGCGTCAAGACCTATCCGGTCGTACGCACCGATGTCACGCAGGGATCGGCGTTCACCTTCCAGCTCTTCGACCTTTCGACCGGACAGCTCGCGGCCCTGCTGCGGGCCAACGTGCTCGGCAATATTCGTACCGCCGCCGCGACCGCGGTGGCCACACGCCAGCTTGCGCGCCCTGACAGTCGTACGCTCGCGGTGTTCGGCACGGGGTGGGTGGCGCACGGCCAGGTGCTGGCGACGACCCGCGTACTCCCGTCGTTGGAGCGTGTGCTGGTAGTCGGGCGTTCGCCAGAGCGGACGGCCACGTTCTGTACTGAGATGGCTCTCGAGACCGGGCTCGAGGTCGCGCCGAGCGAGCCGGAAGTCGCCATTCGAGCGGCTGACGTCGTGATCACCGCCACCGGGGCGCGCACGCCGGTCTTCGACGGGACCTGGCTACGCGCGGGCACGCACGTCAACGCGGTCGGGTCGAACTACGCCGACAAGCAGGAGCTCGACGCGGAGGCGGTCATCACCGCCGATGTGGTAGCGGTGGACAGCCTCGATGTCGCCCGCGCCGAATGCGGCGACCTGCTGGCCGGCCTGTCCGACTGGTCCGGCGTTGTCGAGCTCGGCGCGGTGCTGGTGGGCAACGCGGCCGGGCGTGGAGTCGACAACGACATCACGGTCTTCGAGTCACAAGGACTGGCGCTGCTCGACCTGACGGCTGCCCGCTACGTCGTACGCCGTGCCGGCGAGGAACGTGTGGGTATCGGTCTTGAGACTTGGTAAGAGGATTGCAGCCTCGACCCAGCGGCAGTCGTTTGTGCTGCTATTCACCCGTGGGCGTGCCCCCTCAATGCGCGGGCATTCGGATCGCGGTGTAGGAACAGCGCCCGTAGGCATTCGAGCTCGCCCACGTCGACGTAGCCCGATGCGGGCGGCGCGGTGGTCGCCTGGCCGGCGCGGTCACTCATGCCTGCGCTCGGCGATTCCGTCGGAAGCGGCGCAGTCTCGATGTCGCGGCGTATACGCGGCGACATCCGGCCGCCAGACATGAATGCGCTGGTGGTATGAGGGTTGGTGGTTGTCTGTAAAACCGTCGGCTTCGCCTACACTGGTAAGGCGCTTTGTGTCAAGCGCTTGGTCGGCGCCTCGTCCGTCGTCTGTCCCTGCATAGCGGTGACGGGGGTGTGCCCGGCAGCGTGTAATCGGGTTGAGGAGACGACGGACGGGGCTGCCCATGATGAGCGTCGAGGTCATCGATGTGCCTCAATGCCGCGAAGGGCTCGCCCCGACCGTCCGCTTGATCCGCCGCGGGGAAGGTTCAGGCGGCGAGGTCGGTGGTCTTGGGGTGTCGTGTGCCGTGGGTCGCGATCAGCGGGTCCCAGGCGACGCCGGTGGTGATGACCGCGTGCAGGTGCCGCAGGATCGCGGCCGCGATCACGGTCTGGGCCTGGGTCGGGGTGAGCCTGTTGGTCTCCCGAGTGGTCAGGTGGCGGTAGCGCGCGGCGTAGACGGTGTTGGTCTGCAACGCTCCCCAGACCGCCCGCCAGGCCGCAACCCGGAGCCGTGGTCGGCCCTGGCCGGTGAGCTTGGTGCGGCCGGTGTAGGTGCCGGACAGCTTCTCCCGCGGGGCCAGGCCGGCGTGCTTGACCATCGCCCGGGCGGTGAGGAAGCGGTTCGGGTCGCCGGTCTCGGCCAGGATCGCGGTCGCGCCGACCGCGGAGATCCCGGCGATCGAGGTGGCCAGCTCGGTCAGCTCGAGCTCGTCGAGGACCGCGACCATCCGGGCCTCGGTGTCGGCCAGCCTTCGCTGGTTGTCCGCCCAGTCCTCCAACAGCAGCTGGGTCCGCTCCAGGGCGCCGCGGCGGTGGGCGAGCACGCCGGTCGGATCGGCGAGTGCGGCGAAGAGCTTGCGCACGATCCGCAGGCAGGGTTTCTGCCCGCCCCGCTTGATGATTTCCCGACGCACCGCGGCCTCCAGCCGGGCCAGGCCGAGCCTGCGGGTGCGGGCGAAGTCGCCGCCGGCACGGTCCAGGATCACCGACATCGTGGCGGCCCAGGTGCGCGATCGGAACGGCTGCCGGGCGGTCTTGCAGGGCGGCCGGCCAGACGCATTCGAGAAGGTCGCGCATCTGCTGGACCTGGGCCACCGCCTCGACGATCAACCGCTCCCGGCGGGAACCCAGGTGCCGCAGCCGGCCCCAGGTCTCCTCGACCGGCTCGGGCACGTAGCAGCGCAGCTGGGCGGTGAGCCGGGCGATCAGGATCGCGTCCTTGTCGTCGGTCTTGTCGAAGGTCAGGTCCTCGCTACGACGGGCCCACGAGGTCTGCATCGGCTGCACGCATACGAACGGCATCGACCGGTCCGCGGCCAACTGGCCCAGCACCCGCCACCGGTGACCGGTCGGCTCACACGAGACCGTGACCCCGGCGAACCCCTTCGCCTCAGCGCGCTCGGCCGCCCAGTCCAACGCCACCCCCAGATCCCAGGCCCGGCAGCGAAAGGTCCTCCGGGCCAGCACTTTCGAGTCGTGGTCGGTGACCACCACCATCTGCTTCTTGTCGGCCAGGTCGATGCCGACGATCGCGTTCTCCAGTGGCACCAGCTCGCGTAGTCGAGCCAGCCGCGCGTTGCGGTTCCGATCACCCCTGGACACGCCGTTAGCGTTGGTCATGAACGTCCTCCTGTTTGCGATGGGACACCAAGCCCGACAAGCGCATCAGGAGGACGTTCCTACGCCCCGGATCGACACGCAGAACGTCTTTCTATGCCGCGTTCCGCGTGGTCATGCCGATGATCGGATGATCGCGAGCCCGATACCATGACCGTCGGAAGCCCGCCATCACGGCGATTCGCGGTCCTCCGGCAACTTGCCGCGGCTAGTGAAGACTCCCATGGCGGTTTCGGCCTCGCAGCGCAACCGCTCCCAGGCCGGCATAGCCTGGACGTCTCTGAGTGATGGGTAGTCGTCAGGCACTACCCCGGCCGTCTCCTGCCACACGACGTGG
>NZ_JBEFTW010000009.1:0-211541 GCF_040196095.1 Actinopolymorpha sp. B17G11 | reverse complement strand
GTGCCTTCTCGGCTCGGCAGAGCTCAGGACGTCAGCACTCCCGATTCTCCTAGCCCAGAAGGCACTCCCTTTGCACGACCCGCCGCGGAACCAACACCATCAGCCACCGGGTCCACGGATCGAGGCTTAGCGTGTCAATCCTGTTCCGGTCTTCCCCGGATCCCAGGATCGGCTACGCCCGGTCTCGACCGTCGATCAAGACCTCACCGCGCAGCGCGAGGCGCTCGTCGCGCTCGCGCTACCAGATCCAGATCATCGATCTCGGGCGGCAGCCCAACCACGCCGAGCATGATTACATCAGTACGGTTCCCACCGTGCTGTGGTGCGCGCCGCTTCCGCCGCGTCGGGCGGTTGGCACCTATCCGACGAGGAGTAGACGGCGGCTGCGCTCGGCCTGGGCGAACTCTGGTGGGAAGGGTATCGATACCGGTTTTGGGTCGTGCGGTTTGGGCATGAACCCACTGGCTGCCGCGCCAGTCTCCGACGTCTTGTCGGAGTACTCCTCCGGTGCACAAGGCATGGGTGGAGAGCTGTGGTGGCTCCGCGATCAGGTCGTCGTTCCGGTTTCCCTCACGGTTGCGGGGCCACCACCGGCCGTGCCGTCTTGAGATCGGTTCTGCGACAGCTGCTCAGGCCTTACGCCGCTGTAGGCCGCCGTTTTCGGGATGTCGCGATCCTGGTCGGACTGGGTATCTGAGAACGGGGTAGATGTGCGAGGGGCGTCGGGCGGGACTGGGGCGAGTCTCCTAGTAGGAGCTGCTGAACGGCCCTACGCCGCCACGGTGCTGATTGAGCCGCGGCCGAGGCGGACGGGGGAAGAAGATGGCCGAAGCCAGGAAGGCCGACCTTGTGCTGGAAGGTGGGGGCGTCAAAGGTATTGGCCTGGTCGGAGCGCTCCACGAGCTGGACCGGGCAGGGTATGAGTTTCCGCGGGTGGCCGGCACCTCCGCAGGCGCGGTGGCCGGAGCCTTGGTGGCCGCCGGCATGCCGATGGACGAGCTGCAGAAGATCATGCTCGAGGTGGACTACCGCAAGTTCTGTGACAAGTCGCCCCTGGACCGCATTCCCGTCGTCGGCAAAAGCCTTTCAATGCTCGTCCAACGCGGCATCTACGAAGGCGATTACCTCCAGGAATGGCTGGGCCGACAACTGGAAAAACAGGGCGTGAAGACGTTCGCGGATTTGCAGATCGACGACCCAGACGCCACCCTTGCAGAAGACCAGCGGTTCAGCTTGGTGGTGATGGCCACCGACCTCACCTTGGGCCAGCTGGTCCGCCTGCCGTGGGACTACCGCCGGATCTACGGACTGGATCCACGGACACAGCCGGTCGTCGACGCGGTCCGTGCCTCCATGTCGATCCCATTCTTCTTCGAACCGTTCACCCTCACCAACCCCAAAACCGGGATGGCCTCGACCCTGGTCGACGGCGGGGTACTGTCCAACTTCCCCATCGACGCCTTCGACCGTACCGACGGACAGCCCCCACGGTGGCCCACGTTCGGAATCAAGCTGTTGCCCACGCTGCCCAAAGACAACACGCAGCTGCTTCCGGTCCTCGGCCAAGGCTTCCGCAAAGTCATGACTTTCCCAAGGCCGTGGGTCCTCGGCATTCCGCAGCTACCGCCGATACGCCTGCTGACCTCCCTGGTCGCCACCACCATCGCCGGCCACGACCAGACCCGCCTCAACCTGCCCTGGGTAGATGCGCGAACCATCCGCGTCGACACCACCCCCGCCGGCATCGTCGAGTTCGACCTCGACGGCAGACAGCTACAGCGCCTGTACGACAATGGACGCAAGGCTGCCAAGACGTTCCTACGCCACTGGAACTGGCAGGACTACCTCATACGCTACCGTCAGCCTGCCGCTGCCCCAGCCGGCCCGGTCCCGGCCGGAGTCCCGGACCAGCGGGAGCACGGTCACCCCCGTGCAGGCAAGGTGACGCCCGCTCGGAACGGACGAACCCGGCGAGCACCTCCGCAGACGTAGCGTGCCACGGTGATAATCACAGCGGAGCCGGCTGCCGCGGCGGCCGATGTCGACACCGTCCGGCAGCAACGCGAGCTGGTCCGGATGCACGGGCTCAGGAAACGACCCGGGAGCCCTGGTGATGCTCACACCCGTCGAGTACTCCTTCTTCACGCCGGAGAAGTTGGGCGGGGAGGGGCCGTACCGAGAGATCTCCAGCACCTCGGGCAACCCGCAACGCCGAACAGATACGGCCTCCTGCATTGCAAGAACACCGAGACCGGGCAGCACTGGACGTGCGCGACCGAGGTCATCGACTACCTGCGGCGGCTCATCTCCGCACGAGGAACAGCTCTCGCCAAGCTCGAAATCCCGGCAGACAAGTTCCCGATCCGACCCCGCGGCTGGCCGTGTCGCCGGACTTTGAATGCTGACCCCCTGCGGCAGAACAGAGGAACCGTGAGGGCTCAACTTTCGGGGTCCGTTGACAGGCCGGACGAGTGGTAGCGCCGGCACGCCAGTCGACTCCATCACGCATCTCCGAACGGGGGGCTGTTACTGCCGCCATGCATCCACGAGATCGACGAGGTTACGTGCTCTTTGTGCTGGCCGCCCGGCAATCCTCGTTGTCGCCGATGCAATCGGGAGCTGGAGGATTCGGTGAGCATCTTCTTCGGCATCGGGGTCGGTGTGCTTTCAGCACGCCGACCGCGAAATGGAGTTCCTGTGCTGGCCTCGTTGAGTTCTCCCTGTCCCGTCGCCGGAAAGCTGGGAAGCCCTGCACAACCACGAGTACCCGCTGTGGCGGGCCTGGGTCTGGTCTGCTGTGGGTCGGGGCACTCCCAGGATCTGGCTTGCGACACGATCCTGATCTTGCGACATGCCTGCATTCGGCGTTGTCGCGGCCTTGGGTGGGCCACCATCACCCGCGCCAAGAAACTCGTCATCCTCGTCGGCTCCCATAAGGCCCTGGCTGTCGCCGTCCGCACCCCCGGCGCCGACCGCCGTCACACCGCTCTCACCCACCGACTCCAGGCCTCATGACATCGCCTCGGCCGAACCCGCGCATCGGTCTCGGTAGCCGAACGCCAAGTGAGACTCGCTGGTCCGGGAAGGAGGGCGGGCGGCCCGAAGCAATGCAGTGGCAGCTGGTGACGCCTCGGGGCCCGCCCGTGGCCAGACGCGAGCCCGGCCACAAGGAGCCTCACCGGGAATCGTCAGTCGTAAACCGGCCAGCATCTTCTCAACGTGATGTCATCCCGGCCGAAGCAAATGCGCACCTCCGGGCTGGACACCGACGCCACGCAACGCAACGCGTGGGAGTCGCCGTGCCGACCTGCAACGTCACACCCCGGGGACGCCAGCCCCAGTGACGCCAGCCCCGACGACAGCGGCGTCCACGGCGACAACGACCTGAACGGCCGGCTCGACGAGGAAGCTAAGACCTGCGCGTCCGGTCAGCCGAGGGCTTCGCCGGTCGGGAACCGACGTCGCACGTGGCGACCGCCCGGCATCGGGGTGCGGATCTGCCGGGGATGGCGCCTGATCTGGTCCAACAACCCCCAAGAACGACTCAACCGCGAGGTCCGCCGCCGCACCGACGTCGTCAGCATCTTCCCCGACCGGAAGACGCTCATCCGCCTCGTCGGCGCCGACCTCGCCGAACCCGACGAATGGACCGAAGGCCGCCGCTTGACCTGGGCAAACGCCGTCAAACCGGAGACGACAGACCGACCTGCGGTGACAGACAGTGAGGTGTGCTCCTTGTTGGGCCGGTGGAACCAATGCTGGCCAAGGCTGTCAGTCAGCTTCCCTCACCGCGGGCCGGCACGGCCGCGTTCGGGCCGAAACTCGACGGGTTCAGTCAACTAGCCGAGCGCTCGGGATCGTCACTGATGGCAGTGCGGTCCACCTCTACTCCCAGCGCGGCACCGTGCTGGACTGGTCGAGCTAGGAATGCGTTCGAGTTCGACGACCTCGATCTGAGCCAGCCGTCGTCATCTTGTTCAAGACGCGATATGCCTTCGGACGGAAGGCTGGTTGACGCACATCGCGGAACGTTGCCCGTTCATAAGACGCTGACGTTGGAGGTCCACATCCACAACCTCGCTGCGAGGACCTCGGCTAGGGCTCAGGCGGGTGACCGCCGAACCCAACCGCTCTGCTTGAGCTCTTCGTCGTCTAAGAAGACGAGCATCGGCTGACCGGGAGCCATGATCATCGTCACGACGAAGCGCAGCGGGATGTCGGTGCGGTTGTTGGCGTCCTGATAGTGGATGACGTCCACGCCCGGTTCCCAGAATGCCTCGTCGGCCTTCACCACCCGCGGCGGTTCGCCCTGCACCTCGAAGACCATTTCGCCCTCCAGTATGTAGCCGAAACAAGGCCCACCGGGGTGGCGATGCGGCGGGACGCCGGGATCGCCGGGGGGATACTCGACCCGCACGGTCATCACTTGCCCGTCCGCAGCCAGAAAGGGCGGGGCGATGCTCTGAAGCTCGGTCAGTGTGTTCCGTACCTTCTCATAAGGGTCCTGCGACATCGCTTTCTCCTATCTCGCGTCAGCCGGCAGCCACTGGTCAACGTCGTCGGGGCGATGCGGGCGTTGACCCCTCGGCGGTTCGACGCCCCGGGCCGTCGACTCGCAGGCCCGTTGATCGAGTAGTCGTATTCCAGCGCCCGAGGCTGTAGATGTCACTGGCTGTGGTCGCCGGGGGCGTAGCGGTTCCAGATGCCCCCGGCGCACGCCTTGGCACATCGCGTCGGCATACAGCTGGTCGGTCGTAGCTGCGAACGCTGGCGTCGAGGCGGGTCACTGGTCCGTCGGCGGCTGATCAACCGGCGGCTCCGGTGCTGGCTGATCCGGCTCCGGTGGTGGTGCTGGCTGATCCGGCTCAGGTGCTGGCTCATCCGGCTCAGGTGCTGGCTGATCCGGCTCCGGTGCTGGCTGATCCGGCTCCGGTGGTGGCGCCGGCTGATCCGGCTCCGGTGCTGGCTGATCCGGCTCCGGTGGTGGCGCCGGCTGATCCGGCTCCGGTGCTGGCTGATCCGGCTCCGGTGGTGGCGCCGGCTGATCCGGCTCAGGTGCTGGCTCATCCGGCTCCGGTGGTGGCGCCGGCTGATCCGGCTCAGGTGCTGGCTCATCCGGCTCCGGTGGTGGCGCCGGCTGATCCGGCTCAGGTGCTGGCTGATCCGGCGGTGCAGGATCTGGCCCAGGATCAGCGGGATTGATTCCAGATGGAGCCGATGTTCGGGTGAGGCTGATCGGTTCGCCGTAGGCAAATCCGGTGCTCAGCTGGAATGCCACAACTGCAATTGTCGCGATGACTGCGAGCCATCTGATTGTCGAACGCATAAGATCTCCAGCTTTGTTACGATCGTCAGGTAGCCCCCGATTTGGCGCTTCCTTGGGTCTGTCCTTTTCATTTGCCGTCCCATGAGTCTCCGTCGCACCTCGGGCGAAGGCCTCCCCGAAATGGCATAAAGGGCCTCCCTCTTAGTCAAGGTCCGGGGCATCGGCCATCCAAAAACCGTCAGTTTGGGAACGTACATCTGTGGAGCCGGATCACCCCGCACAGTGTGACCGGACCGATGGAGAATGACCCATTTGAGCGTTGTGCAAATATGCCCGGGGGGCCGTGGGTCCTCGGCGTTCCGCAGCCGCCGCCGGCGCTGGGTGGTGGGCCTGCGTGTCGTCGCGAATGTTGGCCCGGGTCGGGGGAGGGAGGTGACATTGTGAACGAAGTTCAGGAGGAACTGGGGCCCCAGGAGAGCCGAGTTGGTCGGTCCACTCCGGAGAGCTCCTCCAGCAGACCCATGCCTGGTACCGGAGGTGCTCACTCCGCGTTCACCGAAGGTGTCGCGCATGGCTGAGTTGGTCCGGACAGACGACCCTGGCGTGATCCGGGTCATCGACGGGCTGCTTGGCGGGGCCGACATCCCGTACGAGGTCACCGACCGCAATATGAGTGTCCTCGAGGGCTCGATCAGCGCGATCCAGATCAGGATCCTGGTGCCGGACGAGCACGAGGCAGACGCCCGCGAACTGCTCATCTACGCCGACCTCGGCAATTGGCCGCGTCCCTAGTCTCCGCCGCACGCGAACAGCAGTGCCGGGATCAGCCGCTGTTCGCCACGGCGACGCGTTTGCAGGCCGCGATCAGCCTGTTGGCGGCGGTCTCCCCGCCTGGCCCCATTCCGATCACGATCGCATCGAACCGCTCGCTGATGACTACGGGATGCCCCAGTCATGAGCCACACCTCCACGCCCAAGGATGGTCTGCCGCGCGGAGGACAGACCTTGACGAGGACGGAGAAGGCCCCATGGCCTGGCTGGATCGGAAGTTTCGCCTGCCATTGCCGCCTCGTCACGGAAGCGGGACATCTAGTCAGCCGTCGGCACACCTGGCAGGCAAATGTAGTTCGTCGGCGCGTGACACCGGTCATGACACCAAACGGGGTCGCGTAAAGCACGCTCAGTACAACCAGTCACCACCTACTTCACGCGAATGCCCAGGTAGAGCGTGTGATGCATCCGAAGTAGGCCCCTCTTAATCCGCGGGTTCGGGGTTCGAGTCCCTGGCGGCGCACCCGTAAACCGGCTGGTAAAGCGAGGTTTCGCCGCTTCGGTCGGTCATGGCCAGCCCTCCCGAGCAGCAACGCAAGCAGCAGCGCGCACCACTCCCGGGCCATGTGTGCCCCTTGCTTGCGGGCACACAGAGGGCAAGGAACCGACGGCGGGGAGCGTGCGGCCTGCCTGACCCCTGCGGGGGGGTAGCGGCCGTCGGCTGCTGGACCTACTGCTGTACAGATCCGGGGCGTGTGGGACGTGTCGGTCCGACACCGGGGCGCACTCCTCGCCTGGCGTGGATGCGATCACGCGTCCTAGGGTCGAGCGCATGGTCGATCCAGACGACTGGAGTACGCACTCGCCGTACTCGGATCCCGGCATGCACGCGCCGCTCCTGGACGCGGTGCCCACCGTCATACCGAGTCTGTCAACGGTGGCCTGCAACTTGGTCGTGCACTACCGGTATTCGGGGCTGAACCTTCCCCCATCCACCCGAAACGACATCAACAGTCGCTGGCTCGCAGTCATGCTGGACAGAGACCAGGAGCGACACGCGAAACCACTCGCCGAGTTTCGCGAGCCGACCGAGCGCCTCCAGGGCTGCTGCCGCGATCTCAGCCTGTTCTGCGTCGCAGTCCTGCGCCAGCATGGCATCCCAGCTCGCTCGCTGGTGGGCTTCGCGAGTTACCTCAGGCCGGGCTACAACCATGACCATGTGATCGTGCAGGCCTACGACAAACAGGCGCAGCGCTGGGTCCGGTTCGATCCGAAGAAGGTCACCGAGCCAACCAAGGCGCTCCCGACACCACACGACATTCCAGCTGGCGCGGACGCTCCCTTCCGTACTGCCGCCGAGGTCTGGAAGGGCTGTCGCGCCGGAAATCTAGACCCGAACCTGTTCGGCGGTCGTCCGGGATCCAATCTCGGCGGAATGTGGTTCATCCACAACTACGTCATGATGCAACTTGCACACCGCTACGCCGCCGAACTGTTGCTGTGGGACGGCTGGGGCGCCATGTGCTCGCCGCCCGGACTCCCCGGACCGGACTACCCGCCAGATGAAGCCACACTCGCCCTCATCGACGACATCGCCGACCAACTGATCGCGGTCGAGTCCGCCCCTCCGACTGCGGACAGGCGTCCCACGGAGGCACTACTGCGCAAGCGGTACAACGAGGACGACCGACTGAACCCTGGCACGTCCGTGACGCAGTACTCCCCCACCCTGCACGATCCGCCAATCACCGTGCCGATCGTGCAGGGAGGTGCCTCCTCGGCGCCTCTTCTCTCGCCCGATGGTCGTATTGGCACGTGATGGCACGCCCGGCTGGTTCAATACGTGGTGCCGACTTGCCAGACTGGGCGTGCATGAGCGCGAAGAGGCTTCGTCACCAGGTCACTGGGTGCAGGCTGAAGGGCCGGCGACGTCAGGCGGCTCGGGTCATAGCCTCCGTGACCGAGTGGGCGACCAAGCAGCCAGACGTCCTGGCCGTCGCCGTCGTGGGGTCATATGCCTACGACCATCCCCGGATGGCCAGCGACGTGGACATCATGCTGATCACGACCGACCGACCGCGGCGCATTCAGGGCCTCGACTGGATCGCAGCGTTCGACCCGCGCGCCAAACTCATCCGGACCAAAGACTGGTGCCCGTGGCTGACCGAACGCCGCGTACGTCTCCGTAGTGGCCTCCAAGTTGAGCTCGGTGTAGCCGAGCCGGCGTGGGTTCATCGCGCTTCTGCCCGAGTGCTGGGCGATGGATGCCGAGTACTCCACGACCCAGCAGGTGTGCTTGCCCGGGCGCTGGCGGATCTCGGACAGCGAGCGCCTGGGCCGACGGTGACACCAGACTCAGCCTGAAAAGCGGAAGATCGACGATTCGATCCCGTCCCTGCCCACCACACTGACCAGGCCATAGCGGAGCGTGACTGCCCGTCGGTGCCCATCATTGACCCTCATTGACCGCCCGTAATTGCACGCGGGGACTGCCGACCACCCGCCTGCACGCCGCCTTCCTGGAGTGCCGCGAGGACTGGGGCCTGGCCTCCACGAGGACGGCTTCGGCCTGGGCGCAGACGACACCGTGGACTCACCCGACGGCTTCGCTACTTGGGTACACAAGCGGATCCGACTGACCCACCCGGCCGGCGATCCCTGCCCGGACGAACGGCACGGCTCACCCAGGTGGATCGTCGAGGACGGCCAGGTACTCGGAGGAGTCTCCCTACGGCACTGGTTCGACGACGACATCGGCCACATCGGCTACGGCGTACGCCCGTCCGCCCGCCGCCGCGGTCTGGCGAGCTGGGGGCTGGGCGAGATGCTCGGCGAGGCACGCGCTGCCCTGGGCCTGGACCGCGTTCTTATCCCCTGCCTCGCGGATAACGTCGCCTCGGCTCGCACAATCGAACGCAATGGCGGCGTCCTGGAAGGCATCCGCGACGGCGAGCATGGTCCCGTGAGGCGCTACTGGATCGATCTGAACCGGTGACCGTGACCCATGTCGCGAGGTCGGCCTTTTACTGGGACGCCGCCTTGCGGACTGGTCGCTGCCAGGATCCGCGCACCCCTTCCTTGCAAAGGCATATTCGGTGCTCGCGCTCGGTTGAGCGTCGATCGGCTCGCCGCCGACCAGCGTGGTAGTGACCGCTGTTCATCGTGACGGCCCATGATCGTCCGCCTCGTCTGGCACGCAAGCGGCACGGCGACCTTCTTGTCCGTAGGTCGCCAAGGACTGGGTACGTGCGTCCACGATCGTCCATGTCAACACCAGAATGCTGGTCTCGGCCGGTCCGTATCGTGGTCCGCTGGTCGAGCTCGAGCACTGTCCATGGTCGTCCCACCCCGTTGTTAGCAACGGCGTAAGCCGGGTCGGCCGCAAGCTCGTCAAAGCTTCCGGGAATGCCGGCCGATTCCAGGGTGCCACGGGTCGGGACGTCTGTTCTCGGGGACGTTGATCGAGGATCGAACTCCCTGATGCCACATGGGTTCGTCGTGGAACCGAGGAATGACATGCAGGTGCGCATGGAGCCCCGTCATGTCGCTCCACCTGAGGGTGTACCCGTCGGGTGCCAGAAGCTCATGTAGGGCCTCCCTGGCCTTGACCAGGAGGTCATGTGTCGCTGTCCACTCCTCTGCGGTGAGGTTGAACGGGGATGTCCGGTGGGCGATGGGAATGATTGCTCCGGATCCTGGAAGGACATCCGGAGGCAGGCCGGCTTCTGCTCGGAGCTCATGGTCGCGCATCGCCGCGAAGAAGATGCAGAAATCGTTCTCGATGTACACGTCGGCCTTGCGGAATCGTGCCTGTTGATCGCAGAAGTGGCAGCCGTCTTCGGTCATATTGGCGAGTCTTCACTCTGCGCCGTAGTCGTCGCAACCAGCCAGCTCGCAGGTCGGAGCCGAGCGGGTCAAAGACGTCGGCCAGGAAATCCGCCACAGGCTCGCCCGTGCCGCGCGGCATGTCAGGGGTACGTGGCGTCCATCGCGAGATAGGAGTCGAGTACCGCGGCTGCGGCTCGGGGGGTGCGCTCCGATCGCAAGGGCCGTACGAAGCGGCCATGGATGAACTGCAGGCCGGCGACGACAATCGACGCAGCCAGGAGCTCCTCGCTCAGCTTGCTATGGCCTCGAAGCCCGTCGCGATAGCCCCGCACGACTGCGGCGTGAAGGTCGGCCGCCACACCGGTGTGGCCGAGGTCCATCAGCGCGATGAACGCTGCCCGCCCGATGTCGACGCCGAAGGGTGCGATCGTCGCGTTCTCCCAGTCAAGAATCACGCCACCCTCACCGTTGTCGAGGTAGTTCCCACTACCGGGATCCCCGTGCGTGAGCGTGAGAGGCTCCACGTGGCCGATCCGCTCGATTGCCACATGGATCCTACGCACGACGGGCGCGTCCAGCGTCGATTCGACCACGCCGAGGCGATTGCGGTGGTCCTGGGCAAACTCGCATGGAGACACCCGAGGTAACGGGCATCCATCGATCGGCACACCCGCCAAGGTCGCAAGATCACGCCCGAGCCGATACCAGCCGCTAGGCACCGTCGCACGGATCCCGTCCTCCTGGCTGAGCACGAGAAACAGCTGGCCCTCGGACGTCCTCCCCTCTCCGACCAGACTCGGCACAGGCACACCATGCTCACGTGCAAAGCTCAGGGCGATCCGCTCCCTCGAGAGTCGGCCATGCACGCCCTCGATCTTCACAACCACGCCTTGTCCGTCGGACAACGCGCCATACCTTGTCTCGTTCTTCGAGCCGGCAGATGTCCGCTCCCCCAGTGCGAGCGCTCTGCCGTCGTCCAGCCTCAGTGTGCGTTCCGACACGGCATCCACCCTATGGGCTCCACTCCCGTCGGCGAGCCCGAGGACGGCCGCCCGCAAGGGCGGCCGGGGCAGTGCGCCGCGTCAGCGGCGCCTTGACATGCAGAGGGAAGTTCGGCAGTCCATTGTGCTAGGTGCCCTGCGCGCTGCAGGAGCAGCAACGCGAGCAGCAACGCCGACGAACTCCTGCGGACTCATCCGGACTCCCACGCCCGATCAGCCATTAGCGAGCAGGACGATCGGACGGCTTCGGACGTCCCTGGAGTGGTTGGGCCAGCCTCTTAATCCGCGGGTTCGGGGTTCGAGTCCCTGGCGGCGCACCCGTACTGACCTGGGCAAATGCCCAGGTCGTTTCCTTTGTTCAGCTGATCGTGACACCACCTGCCATCTTTCGTGTCAGGGCTAGGTCGACCAGACCCCGAAAAGCGGCAGCCCGGGGCCATCGACGTGCTCCCCAGTGCTGCCTTTCCGGGCTCGACTGGTGGGCATCGCTTCGTTGTCGTTCATACGCCAGAGAGTGGGAGCGGTTCAGGTCGTCGCCGGCAGCGGGTGGGCCTGCCTGGACAGGAGGTTGGCGGGCCGGGGCAGGCCGTAGTGGTCGCGCAGTGTCCTCCCGATGTACTCGTGACGGAAGAGCCCGCGCTTGCGCAGGATCGGCACCACGTGGTCGACGAACTCCTCCAGGCCTGACGGCAACACCGCGGGCATGACGTTGAAGCCGTCGGCCGCACCGCCAGCCGCCCAGTCCTGCAGGGCGTCGGCGACCTGCTCGGGCGTACCGCTGAACGTCCGGTGTCCCCGTCCACCGCCGAGCCGCCCGATCAACTGCCGCACGGTCAGACGTTCCCGCCGGGCCAGCGTGACGATCAGCGTGTACCGGCTCTTGGCCCCCTCGATCTCATCCTCTGCAGGTAGGTCGGCCGGCAGCTCGCGGTCGAGCGGCAGGTCCTCGGGGGCGACGCGGAGGGTTCGGGCGAGCTGAGCCCGGGCGTACGCCGGCACGATCAGCCGGTCCAGCTCCTCCTCCCGGGCCAGCGCCTCGGCCTCGGTAGACCCCAGGATGGGGACGATCCCCGGAAGGACCCTCACGCCATCGGGATCCCGCCCTGCCTGGGCGACCCGATGCTTGATGTCGGCGTAGAACGCCTGGGCGTCGGCCAGGGTCTGCTGCGCGGTGAAGATCGCCTCGGCGTACGTCGCGGCGAACTCCTTGCCGTCCTCGGACGAACCCGCCTGGACGAGCACGGGGTACGCCTGCGGCGACCGCGGGATGTTCAGCGGTCCTTGCACCCGGAACGATGCACCGGCGTGGTCGATCCGCCGCACGCGGGTGGAGTCGCCCCAGACTCCGCGGTCCTTGTCGGCGAGGATGGCGTCGTCGTCCCAGCTGTCCCACAGCTTCTGCGCTGCGTCGACGAACTCCGCCGCACGCTCGTAGCGGTCCCGGTGACTCGGCATCTCGTCGAGGCCGAAGTTGCGGGCCGCGTCGACCGACGCGGTGGTGACGATGTTCCACCCGGCCCGCCCACCGCTCACGTGGTCGACCGACGCGAACCGCCGCGCCAGATTGAACGGATCGTTGTAGGTCGTCGACGCCGTCGCGATCAGCCCGATCCGGGTGGTGACCGCGGCGATCGAGGTCAACAGCACGGTCGGTTCGAGCGAGCCCGACGGCCGGCGTCCCACGTCGGAAAAGAGCGCGGGACTGTCAGCGAAGAACACCGAGTCGAACCTTCCACGCTCGGCTATTCGAGCGAGATTCTGGTAGTGGGTGACGTTGGTGTTGGCGTACGGATCGCTCTCCGGCAGTCGCCACGACGCCTCGTGGTGCCCGGTGCTCATGAGAAACGCGTTCAGATGAAGGGGTTTCGGCGTACTCATCGGCTGGCCCCCACGCTCTGCTCGACCGTCCGAAAGTCGACGCTTGGGTCGATGCCGAGCCGGGAAAGCAGGTAGCGCCGCAGTTCGGCGAACCGCGGGTCCGTGGGGTCCCGGGGTGAGTCGAGATCGACCTCGACCTCGACACCGATCCGGCCGGCATCGATGATGAGGATGCGATCGGCCAGCACGATCGCCTCGTCCACGTCGTGGGTCACCAGCAGGACAGCGGGCTTGTGCCGGTCGCACAGCTGCCGGAGCAACCCGTGCATCCGGATCCGGGTGAGGGCGTCCAAGCTGCCGAAGGGCTCGTCGGCAAGGAGTAGTTCGGGTTCTCGGACGAGCGACCGGGCCAGTGCGACGCGCTGCTGCTCCCCGCCGGACAGCTGGTTCGGCCAGGCCCGCTCCCTGCCGGCGAGTCCCACCTCGGCGAGGCTCTCCCGCCCATGTGGGAGGGCGTCGGGTCCACCCAGACCGAGAACCACGTTGTCGAGAACGCGTTGCCACGGCAGCAGCCGGGAGTCCTGGAAGACGACGGAGAGCCTGCTAGGGGCGTCGATCTCACCGGAGCCCGCGACGTCGTCGTCGAGTCCGGCGAGTGCCCTGAGCAAGGTGCTCTTGCCGGAGCCACTGCGACCGAGCAGGGCGACGAACTCACCGTGGCCGATGGAGAGGTCGAGTCCGGCGAGGATCTGTCTGTCGCCGAACCGGCGTACGAGGTCGTGTACGCGTACGACCGACTCGGCGCCGCGGGCGGTCTGCGTCCCGGCGCGCTCTGTCAGTCCGCGAGCGTGCGTCGCCATGACAACGCCCTCCTCTGCACGAGCCGGACAGCGCCGTCGGACAGCAGCCCGAGGACGCCGTACAAGACAAGGCCGACGATGATGATCTCGGTCTGGCCGTACGTACGAGCGAGTTCCATCATGTAGCCGATTCCGCTGGTGGCGTTGATCTGCTCGACAACTACCAGCGACAGCCACGCCCCGACGACGGCAAAACGCAGGCCGAGCAGGAATCCGGGCAGTGCACCTGGCAGTACGACGCGGCGGATGAACGCGACGTAGCCCAGGCCGACGGTCTCTGCAAGCTCGACGTAGCGGCTGTCGATGCTGCGCAGGCCGTTGTGGGTGTGGATGTAGACCGGAACGAACACACCCAGTGTGATCGTCGTGACCTTCATCGTCTCGCCGATGCCGAACCACAGGATGAGCAATGGCAGCAGCGCGAGCGAGGGGATCGCGCGTTTGATCTGGATCGGGCCGTCCAGCACCGCCTCGCCCCACCGGCTGAGCCCGGAGATCAGGGCGAGCACGGTGCCGGCGGCGATGCCGATGGCGAGGCCGAGGAACGCCCGCTGGGTGGAGACGGCAAGGTTGGACTGGAGCCGGCCATCGGCCATCAGCTCTCCCGCCGTCGTCACGACGGTCCAGGGTGCGGAGAGGATCCGTGGATCGATCAGGCCGGCAACCGAACCCGCCGACCACATCGCCAGCAGGAGCGCCGGGCCGACCACCGGACCGAACCGGATCGGCCGTCCAGGACCGAGCTTGTGCCGTCCGCGTAGCCGCGAGGCCGGACCGGATCCGACCTCCGCGGCCCGCGCCGGCCTGGTCAGTGTCGTAGTCACGGTGCTTCACCTCCTCCTGACGCATCGTCCGCGATCACGTCGGCGGCCACGGACTCGAACCGCCAGTCGTAGAGATCCTTGGCGTCGATGACGTCGTTGCCGGTTTCCTTGGCAAGCAGGTCGATGGTGTTCTGGTGCCGCGCGGCGACGTCGGTCCAGTCGCCGGGGATGTCGAGCTCTCCGGCGGCATCGATGAGGTACTCCCCGTCCTCCGCGGACAGGCCTTGGTCCTTGACGTAGTAGCCCTCGATCCATTCCTGAGGGTGCTCGTGGATCCAGACCTGCGCTCGGGCCCAGTGCTGGACGTACTCCTGGATCGCGGCCGCCTTGGCGGAATCGGCAAGGCTCGATGTCAGGGTGTAGAGATGGCTGGGGTCGTCGCGCAAGCCGTGCGGGATCGCCGTGGCCCCGTCCTTGCCGTATTTCGCGAGGTACCGCTTGACGTTGACACCCCCGATGGGTGCTACGTCGACCTGGCCGTTGGCAAGGGCGTTCGGATAGACGTCCCCGGTGCTCGGCAGCTCGATCGGTTCGACATCAGTCTTGGCCAGCCCAGCCTTCGCGAGGACCCGAAGGATCAGCGCGCCCTGAGCCTGACCCGGGCTGTAAGCGATCTTCTTGCCACGCAGGTCGTCAATGCTGTCGACCATGACACCAGGTGCCACACCGAGCTGGTAGATCGGATGGTGCACCGGGTCCTTGCGGAACTGTGCCGCCACGATCCGGACGTCGAGTCCGGTCCATGTCGCGTGGATCGGCGGGATGTCTGCCACGGCGCCGATGTCAAGTGCACCTGCGCGGAACGCCTCGGTGGTCTGCGGACCGCCGGAGATGTTGGCCCATTCGATGTCGAACGAGACTCGCTCACTCTCACCCGAGAGCTCCAGCGCCACTTTCGTGGCCGGGTCTCCGACGATCAGCTTCGTGCCCTCGGGAACGGATGCGGCAATCGGTTTGGTGAGTGCCGCGTTCTCGGCTTTCGGTGCGGCTGCGCCTGGACCGCAGGCGCCGAGGAACGCCAGGCCAGCAAGCAGAGCGGCAACGACGGCAGCACGTCGCGCACTGGGCGAAGAATGTCGTACGAACATGTGGTGTCACTCCTTTGAAACCGGATCTCTGGCTGCTGGACCGTGGTGCTCGTCGCCTCACGCAGAGCTCGTCGCATCAGATGCTGGCAACGAGAAACGCAGGCAGAGCTGAGCTTCCGCGAGAGAGGCGGAGATTCCGGGAGAGAAGCGGGGGTTGGTACGCGTGCAGGAGACGCCGGCGTGCGTCAGCCGTGACACACGGCGCTGGCGACCCGCATCTGGTCGACCTCGCGCCTCTCCGTCAGCAGGAGCAGCGTAGACATGGTGCCGAGATTACCTACTTATCCCATATGATTACTAGATAATCCGATAGGTGAGACGGAATCCTCGGCGCGGCCTCGGCTGGCGACGGGAACGCCATCGCGCCGTAGCCGCTGCGGATCGACAGCACCCAGCGGACGTAGGGACTGGCGAGCTCTGCGGCCACGGTGTCGTCGTCGGCCACCACGATGTCGGCGGAGACCATGACGTACGGAGTCGCCAGCGTGGACGAGGGCCGGAACGCCTCGCGGTAGGCCGCGACGGACTCGAGGACGGCGGCCGGATCGGCGTGGTAGTTGGCGGTATAGGGCAGTCCTAGCTCACCGGCCGCCCGTGCACTCGGTCCCGCGCTCGAGCCGAGGACCCACAGGGCGAGGTCGGCGCCTTCGGCCGTTGGTGCATGGAGCTCGGTGCCGTCGACCGAGCGGTAGTCACCGCGGAGGAACGCCGCGATGTCGCACAGTTGGACGACATAGTCATCGCCATCGGCGTCGCGGATGCCCAGCAGGCTTGCTTCGATCTGCAACCGGCCGGGATCGAGCCTGACATGCGGTGGCGGTGGCAGCAGCAGTCCGTCGACGACGGAGTACGCAGCGGGCCCGATGGCGCTGCCCGGCAATGGGTTCGACCGGGCCCGTGCGAGGCGTTGCTTCAGCCGGCGCGCGCTCGACCTGCCCAGACCCGGGCCGATCCGGCCAGGGTGAAGATGTGCGATCGTCCCGAACTGTTCGACGGCCTGAAGCGGTGTGGTCGCGCCCAGCAGGACCGCGCCGGAGCCGACGCGGATCCGGTTCGTCCGCGCGGCGATGAGGGCGACCAGCACGGCCGGCGCTGCCGCCGCGACTCCAGGGGCCAGGTGGTGCTCTGCGACCCAGTAACGGCGGTAGCCGAAAGCCTCCGCCTGGCGCGCGAGATCGAGGGAGTTGGCAAGCGCGTCAGCTGCCGTACCGTTCGAGGGCACGGGTGAGAGGTCGAGGACCGACAGGGGCGTCCTGTTCACGGGCATCCTCCGTGCGTCTGCCGGAAATCGCGTCGAGCTGCTCACGCGTGTATGGGTCCTGCGGCTGGGTGAAGATCTCGTCGACGGTGCCGATCTCCACGAGCTTTCCGTGGCGCATCACACCCACGCGGTCGCAGATCTGGCGTGCGACGGCCAGATCATGAGAGATGAAGAGGTACGACAGGCAGAGCTCGTCCTGCAGTCGGACAAGGAGTTCCAGAATCTGCCTCTGCTCTGAGATGTCGAGCGCCGAAACGGGTTCGTCCAGGACGACCAGTTCGGGTTCGAGAGCGAGCGCCCGGGCGATCGCCACCCGTTGCCGCTGCCCGCCGGAGAGCTCGGCGGGACGGCGGTCGAGCACTGTGGCCGGCAGGGCCACCTGGTCGAGCAGCTCGCCGACCCGCTGACGTCGGGCCTGCCGGTCGCCGGTCCCGTACGCCCGCAGCGGCTCCGCGACGATCTGCCCGATCCGCTTCCCAGCGTCGAGCGAGGCGTACGGGTCCTGGTAGACGAGCTGCATCCGTCGCAGGAGCCGGCGCAGCTCGGTGCCCTGCAGGCGCAGAATGTCCTCGCCGTCGAATAGCACCTGCCCGGAGGTCGCGCCCTCGGGTCGGAGTAGAAGCCGAGCGGTAGCGGTCTTCCCCGAGCCGGACTCCCCTACCAGGCCGAACGTCTCCCTCTTCCTGACCTGGAAGCTCACGCCGTCAACCGCACGGACAGTTCGCGCGCGCCCGGGCAGGGGGAACTCCTTGCTGAGCGCGGTGACCTGCACGAGGTCGCCGTCTCGCGCCACGGAATCGGGCGCGACGTTGAGGGCGAAGCCAGCGCTGCACCGCGCGTGGTCGCGGCGGTCGAGCGGGACCGCGCGGGTGATCGGCACCATCCGGGCTCTCGTGAGGCTGGGCGCCGCCTCGATGAGCCCCCGGGTGTACGGATGCCGCCGTGAGTCCAGGATCTGCGCCGTGGTGCCCGTCTCGACCACCCGCCCACCCCGCATGACCACGATCCGCTGCGCCCGGTCCGCCGCTACCCCAAGGTCATGGGTGATGAACAGCGCCGCCGTCCCGAGCGCTCGGCACAGCTCGTCCAGTTGGTCGAGCATCCTGCGCTGGACCGTCACGTCGAGCGCACTGGTGGGTTCGTCGGCGATGACAAGCTGTGGCCGGCAGGCCAGGGCGATGCCGATCAGGACCCGCTGGCGCATGCCGCCAGAGACTTCGTGCGGATACTGCCGTGCGCGTACGCCTGGATCGGAAAGCCCTGCCTGGGCGATGACCTCGACGGCCCGCGCGGCCGCGTCCCGCCTCGTGGCCTGCCCGTGCCGCCGGAGCACCTTGGCCACCTGGTCGCCGATCCGGCGTACCGGATTGAGGGACACTGCTGGATCCTGTGGGATCAGTCCGATCCGGGCGCCACGGATGGTCCGCATCCTCCGGTCCGACCAGCCGGCGATGTCGCTGCCAGCGAACCGGATCTGCCCTCGATCAAGGACACCGCCGTACGGCAGCAGGCCGACGACGGCGTGTGCCATGGTCGACTTGCCCGAGCCGGACTCCCCCACGACGGCGACGATCTCCGCGGGAGCGACTGTCAAGCTGAGGTTGCGTACTGCAGGAATCTCCTGCCCACGCAGGCGATACGACACGTCGAGGTCACGGATCTCCAGCAGTGGGAGGGCGCCACTCACCCGCGCGCTCCCATCAGCACGTGCGCAGCATCCATCATGATTCCTCTCAGGGGGTGTCAGCCGGAACCCAGCTTGGTGACCGTGCTGTAGGCGCCCGCGTGGTAGACGAGGGGTGTGTGCGGACGGGTTGCAATGTCGGTGATTTCGGCGACCACCAGGTGGTGGTCGCCGACCGGGAAGCGCGCTTCGACCCGGCCACGCAGGTACCCCGCGGCCTCGTCCAGCATGGGTTCACCAGTTGGGAGCCGGGACCACCTCGTCGGGGCGGCGAACCGGTCGATGCCACTGGTCGCGAACCGGTCCGCCAGTGTGCGCTGCTCGGCATCGAGGAAGTTGACAACGATGCCGTCGGCGACGGCGATGGCCGGCCAGCTGGATGCCGCGGTCGACAACGCGAACGACACCAGCGGCGGTCGCAGCGAGATGGAGGCGAGCGACGTGGCCGTGAAGCCGACCGGGCCGAAGCCTGCATCCGCCGTGACGACGACCACACCGGCGGCGTAGCGGCGGAAGACCGCGCGGTAGAGATCCGTGGTGATGCCCGTAGGAACTTCCACAGAGCTGGTCAAGACGACACCTCCTGGGCGTCCGCCAGCTCCGCGGCACGAGACGGATGGGCACCTCTCGTGCCGCGGAGATCGCGAAGGGCGAGACGGATGGGTACGCGGAAGATCGACGCTGACCCCCGCGTGAACGCAAGCGGGCAACCCGCATCCGGCGGACCGGATTGCCGTGTCACGTGGCGTCAACCGCGGAAGCACTGGCAGACGTCGTAGTCAGCCGGTGTCAGCAACACCGGCCACTGGCCACGCGCATCTGGTCGATGACGCGGCGGGTTGTGAGAATGAATCCCCGACACATAATCCCTACTATCGCTGTAGGAGATGGCGCCGACCAGGGTCGTCCCATGCATTGGACACGCCTGGCCGAAAAGTCCATTGGCGGCCACCGCCGGGAATGCTGGTCCAGGTTCTCTAGTTGCCCTATGTGATTTGTGTCCATAGCGTGGCCTCGCCATCGGCCCCATGCCTACGACCGAGCCAGGACGACCGCGACCGAGAACATGCGTACGACCGAGAAAGAGGCGAAGATGCCCGTCGAGGTCCTCGGCATCGCCGGTACCAACGACGGGTCGGAGACCGCAGCCCGCTCCGGCCCGAGCTTCCAGATCGTCAAGCAGGCCTGGACGAGCCGCGAGCCGTTCGACCACGACGGCACCCACTGTCGGTTCGCCGACTTCGTGAGCGACGTTTTCCCCGTCCAGCAACCCAGGCCGCGCGTCTCGTTCGGCGGTTCGTCACCAGCGGCCTACGCGGCGGGTGCTTCCGAGGCCGACATCTACTGCTTGTGGGGCGAGCCGTTGCTGCAGACCGCGGAGCAGATCGAGTTGGTCAAGGCGGCCGCCCGGGCTGCGGGACGCAGCGACGTACCGAAGTTCCAGGTCGCGTTCCGCCCGATCATCGCGCCGATCGAGGAACTCGCCTGGGACAAGGCGTGCCGGATCGTCGACGCGATCACGTCCCGTACCGCCGGAGGAACCCGACCACTCACTCGCCGGCACCGGTTGACCGGTCCCGAGAACTCCGGGTCACAGCGGCTGCTCGCGGTCGCCGAACAGGGCGAGCGGTTCGACCGGGCACTGTGGACCCGGACGGCGGCCGTCACCGGCGGCGCGGGGAACTCCAATGCCCTGCTCGGTACGCCCGAGGTGGTCACCCAGGCCCTGCTCGACTACTACGACCTCGGCGTCGAGATCATCTCGGCCCGGGGATACGACATCTTGGGTGACGCCATCGACTTCGGCCGGTACGTGATTCCGATCGTCCGTGAAGAGGTCGCCAAGCGCGATGCCGAACGCGAGCACGACCGGCTCGCCGAGACGGTCGGGAGGCCGTGATGACCCACCAGCCCAGTGCCGCATTCGACGGCTCGAACCCCGGGATCGTCGTCGTGTGCGGCAACCCGAAGTCACAGTCGCGGACTCTCACGGTCGCCCAACGACTCGCCGGACGACTGTCCGAACGACTCCCCGGACTGCTCGCCGAACGACTTACCGACGAAGCGGACCTTGCCGGATCGGCAACCATCGACCTGGCCACGTTGGGTGGCGCGGTGATCGACGGCAGTCCGGACGTGGACGAGGCACTCGCGACCGCCAGATCGGCGCGGGTGCTCGTGGTGGCGACACCGATCTACAAAGCCAGCTACACAGGGCTGCTCAAGGCGTTCCTCGACCGGTTCGGCGGCGGCGCGCTCACGGGGATCATCGCCATACCGCTGACCGTGTCAGCTTCCCCTATCCACCGCCTCGCCGCCGACGTCCATCTACGACCCTTGCTGATAGAACTCGGCGCGAGCGTGCCCACCAGGGCTCTCGCGATCGAGGAGAGCCAGCTGGCGGCGATCCACGACGCCGTCGAGTCGTGGATCGCGTCGGAGGCACCGCTCATACGCGACGTACTCCCGGGTCTCGCCGCAGTGCGCGCGTAGGGCGCTGGCACCGCACGTCGTACAGCCTTGCTCGCCGCCGCTGGCGGCCACTCGCCAACCTGTGCAACCATGGTTACACTACTTCGATGGATGTCGGGCAATGGGTGCTGCTCTGTTACCACCTGCCGCGGGAGCCGTCGACCCCGCGGATCACCGTGTGGCGCAAGCTGAAGCGCCTCGGGGTCGCCCAGCTCGGTGATGGCCTGGTCGCGCTGCCCGCGGATGCGCGGACCCGGGAGCAGCTCGAATGGATCGCAGAGGAGATCGTCGAGGCCGGTGGTGATGCGGGCATCTGGCTGGCGCATCCGGCCACCGCAGGGCAGGAGCGAGCCCTCGCCACCGGTTTGGCCGGGGCAAGGGCGGCGGAGTATGCCGCCATCGCTGCTGAAGCCCAACGCGCCTCTGACCTCGGTGAGGCGGCACGGCGCCGCACCGCGAAGAAACTCCAGGCCGAGCTGCGTCGAATCAGCCGGCGCGACTATTACCCACCCCCAGAACGAGAAACCGCGCACCGCGCAGTCCGCACCCTCCTGGAGCACGTGCCCACCCTCGCCTCACCGCGAGCCGCAGCCGGGCGAACGGCGCGATGAGGTGGGCGACACGCGCTGGCGTGCACATCGACCGTGCCGCCTGCGCCTGGCTGATCAGCCGGTTCATCGATCCCGCCGCCGAGTTCGCCTTCGTCACCGACCCAGCTGAGGTACCACCGGGTGCCACGGGCTTCGACATGCGGTCGGTGGACCTGTCACACCACACTCGCCCAGACGGAAGCGGCGTCGACTGCAGCTTCGAGACAATCCTTCGCCACTACGACCTCACCGACCCGGTGCTGTGGCGCATCGCGGCCATCGTCCACGAAGCCGACCTCGACGACGACACCTACGACGCCCCCGAAGCTCCCGGACTCGACGTCGTCCTGCGCGGCCTGTCGATGACCTGTGACGACCACCGGGTGGTCGAGCTCACCCGCCCGATGTTCGACGGCCTTTACGAGTACTACCGGCGAGCCACCCTGCTCGGAAGGGAACCCTCGTGAACCCTGCAGCCGATAAGTCCGCGGCCGAGTCACCCAGCCACCGATCGGACACCGGCGAACACGTGGACGCGCCGCAGACCGTCCGAGACGTTGTGCCGTTCCCCTCGGCCGTCCGCACCTGGTTCGCGATCTCCCTCCAGACCTTCGGCGGGCCGGCCGGGCAGATCGCTGTCATGCAGCGCACCCTCGTCGACGAGAAGCGATGGATCGGCCAGCGCCGGTTCCTGCATGCGCTCAACTACTGCATGCTGCTCCCGGGCCCCGAAGCCCAGCAGCTGGCCATCTACATCGGCTGGCTACTCAACGGCATCAGGGGCGGACTGGTCGCCGGCACCCTCTTCGTCCTCCCAGGTGTCGTCGCCCTGCTCGTCCTCTCCGGCATCTACGTCGCCTACGGCGACACGGCCGCAGTCACCGCGATCTTCGCCGGCCTCGCGCCCGCGGTCCTCGCCATCGTCGCCCAGGCGGTCTGGCGGGTCGGCCGGCGATCACTCGGACACCCCGCCCTGGTGGCGATCGCCATCGCCGCCTTCCTCGCCCTGGCCGTGTTCGGTGTCCCGTTCCCCATCGTCATCGCGGCAGCCGCTGCCGCTGGCTGGCTCCTCCACAAGTTCAACCCAGCCGTGTTCACCGCCAGTTCAGACAACGGTGCCGCCAACGGTGAACCACCGCTGATCCCCGACGACGCGTTGCACACCGAAGCCCCCACAGCCGGCCGGGCCGCGCGGGTCCTCGCCATCGGTGTGGTGGCATGGGGGCTGCCGATGCTGCTGGTGGTCCTCCTCACCGGCACTCAGAGCGTCTTCACCACGCAGGGACTCTTCTTCTCCGGCACCGCACTCGTGACCTTCGGTGGCGCCTACGCCGTCCTCGCCTACGTCGCCCAGCGCGCCGTTGAGGTCTACGGCTGGCTCGGCCCTGGCGAGATGGTCCGCGGCCTCGCGCTCGCCGAAACCACCCCGGGCCCGCTGATCATGGTCGTCCAGTTCGTCGCGTTCCTCGGCGCCTACCGCGACCCCGGCACCCTCAACCCCTGGATCGCCGGCCTGAGCGGCGCCCTGCTCACCACCTGGGTGACCTTCGTTCCCTGCTTCCTGTTCATCTTCCTCGGCGCGCCGTATGTCGAACGGCTCCGGAACAACCACACCATCTCCGCCGCACTCTCCGGCATCACCGCCGCAGTCGTCGGCGTCATCGCCAACCTCGCCCTCTACTTCGCGATCCACACCCTGTTCACCGCGACCGACAACGCGTCCTGGGGGCCCGTCCACCTCGAGCTACCTGACCTTGCCAGCCTGAATCCGATACCCGCCGCCCTCACAGTCGTCGCACTCGTCCTCATCTTCCGACTGCGCTGGTCAGTTCTACGCACCCTCGGCACCTGCGCCCTCCTCGGCCTCCTCGCCACAGCCGCGGGCTCGATGGCGTGAAATCGGGTATCGGCCGACGTCGCGACTGGCCGCTGCCGAGCATTCACCCGTGCGCCACCGGAAAGCTCTGCACGAGGGCCGCCTGCTTGGGCAGGATGTCGGCTCACGACTGATGTATCCCGGCGGCGAAGCCCTGGCAGCTTTATGTGCGACCGCTACGAGACACGGGCGGGAGGCCCAACGTTTTGCGAACTCGGCGCGCCAGCCGGCGCCTGGTCCGCAGGAAGCGCGCCATCAGCTCGGCATGGCCGGTGAGGAAACCGTCGGGGTCGCCAGGCGGGGCGAGCACGTCGATCACCGGCATGCCGGCACCTTCGGGAACAGTCAGCGTGGCAGTGAGGTCGATGAAACCGGCATCAATCGTCGCAGCGGACAGGCTCGCCGTACCCTCGCCCGCATGCGCCGGTATCGCCGGTGTCGCCGGCTTCATGGTCGTACCGGCGAGCCGGATCGCCACCGAGTAGCGGCCGGGGTCAAGCCGATCACTGACCTTCACCGTCAGCGTGGAGTTGCTCGTGCCCCCCGCGACGGCCGGCGAGAGCTCCGCGGGCAGGTCGATGGTCCTGTCCGTGCCCTCGTGCAGCAGTCTCATGACCGCATCAGACCGTGCCTGTGTGGTGAGTACGCGCAACGGGAGTGTGACCACGAAGCCCGCGTGCGGGCCTACCAGTGCAGGCTCGGCGGGCACGAGCATGTCCCGTTTCACGGTGCACTGCTCGCCGACCTCGATCGAGAGATGCCCGCGGTCGGTCCAGTGTGGTGTCACCATCTGTGCTGGTTCGCCGACGATCGCGGGTATGCAATGCTCGGCCGCCTTGACGGTCTTCATGGCACCGACCCTCGCGTCCTTTGTCCAGCCGCAGCAGGAGATCCGAGCGACGACATCCCAGATGCCGCTGGATAGAGGCGTGGAGGCGACGACCGAACGGATGTCGATGTGGGCCTCGCACGTCACGACCGTACGGAACGTTTCTCCGCTCACGGGTTCGGTGCCAGTGCAGTCGGTCATGGTCGCTGCGTAGGCCCGAACATCGGACGCGCCGACCGGGTATCGCGCGATGGCGGAGGTCGCCGGCACGAAGTGCTCGGCTGAGGTGGACTTCGCCCGGAGAACCACATCGACCTTCGCCTGGGCCAGCCGCATCGTGCTGTCGAGGTCGTCCGAGGACAGGGCCGCGAGCGCCTCGGCGGTGAGCGGTGGCGTCAGGAGGTCGCGACCGCCCCGATGGGTGAAGGTCATCGGCTCACCGGTGGTGCGCAGCTCAGCGGTGACGGCGAGTTGGAGACCCCCGTCGTGCCAGACCAGATCGTCGAGGCGGACGTGATTGTGGATGTCCTCCTCCCACTCCGCCAACCGGATCAGGTCGTCGAGGCGGCCCGCCTGGACGAGGCGGCTGACGATACGTTGCGCGGGTGCCATGCCCGCGGCCACGCCAGGGGCGAAGCGTTCGGCGGAGAGGCGGTAGACCTCATCGAACAGCGCGCGCCGGTCGACCTCCGGCATCCGTAGCAGCCGGCTACCGCGCAGACGCTCGATCATCTCCACGCGGTACCACCGGCGGTGAAGCTTGTCGCGCAGCGGGCCAGGCTCGGTGTTGGCCTCGACGATGTCGAGCGCTTCGCTGAGGTTGGCGAAGTACTTTCTCCAGTCGATCTGCTGGTAGGCGGCGTTGCTGGAGTCGTCGCGGCGTACGTGGTAGTAGCAGATGTAGTTGCTGAGCACCGAGACTTTCTGCGCCGCGAAATATGCCGCCGTGACGAAGACGTGGTCTTCCAGGCGGCGCCGGCCTTCGGGAAACCTCAACCCGTGCGCGTCGAGGAACGCCTTGCGGAACATCTTGTGCGGGGTGAGGCTGTCGATCAGCGGCGTCTTGCCGAGAGTCGCGTCGGGGTGGTTCTTGCGGAACAGCTCGCGTGGGACGCCTCTGCCCTTGCCAGCCATCTTGCCGACGACGACGTCGGAGCCGTGCTCCTTGGCGTACTTATACATGCGCTCCAGGGCTTCGTCGCCGAGATAGTCGTCGTTGTCGACAAAGAAGACGTACTCCCCACACGCGTGGGCAACGCCGACGTTGCGAGGCTTGCCCGACCACCCGGAGTTCTCCTGGTGGATCACCCGGATGTGCGGGTGCTCGGCGGCGAGAGCGTCAAGCCGGGCCGGGCTGTCATCGGTCGAGCCGTCGTCGACGAAGATCGCCTCGAACTCCTCCGGCGGGAGGCTCTGGCGCAGCAGCGAGTCGATGCAATCCTGCAGGTAGGGCCCCGGATTGTAGACCGGAATGACGACCGTCACCTTGACGCCTGTCGACAGAGCGTTATCTGCGGCGGGACTCGGGGTGGGATCGCCCGACGATCCAGGGCCGGCGTGCGCAGACGAACTGCTTGTCGCCGCTGCCGAAAGTGTCATGTATACCCCTTGGTTGTGTCCATGTGGCTGTGTCGATCCACGGCGGCCAGGCTGCACGTGACGAACAGCACAGGTATCCGGGCGGGGCAGTCGGCGCGGTGCCAGTCAGGCCATTCCAGCTCGCCTGCGGCCGCCGCTGGCGGCGCATGGCGTGGCACCCCTCCTGCCTGCCGCCGTCAGGCGACTGCACGGTCGTTCAATCGGCTCAGCAACAGATCGCCGATTCTGACGACCTCCTGCTTGTAGGGAGTGTCCGAGAGGATGAAGTGGGTGAGGCCCAGCTCCTGGTACTTGCGCAGTGCGTCTGCGACGTCGGTGGGTGAGCCGACCAGCCAGGTGGTACCAGCTCCACCGCCTCCGAACTTGCCTGGCGCCGTGTAGAGGCAGGAGTCGAGCACCTCGCCCCGCGCGGCGAGGGCGATGAGGCGTTGCTGGCCAATCGCCTGGCGCCGCAGGCTGTCGGTACGGGACACGCGCTGTTCGTCGGACATCTTGGCGACCTTCGCCTCAGCATCGCGCCACGCTTCCTCAGTGGTGTCACGCACCAACGTGGTGATCCGTAGCCCGTACTCGAGGGGGGCGTGCGTACGCCCGAGCGACTGGCTCAGCGCCCTGAGCCGGTCGATCCGCTCGGCAATTCCGGCGAGCGGTTCGCCCCAGAAGAGCTGGACGTCCGCCTCAGCGGCCGACACCCGCTCGGCCGCGGCGGAGGCGCCGCCGAAATAGAGGCGCGGATGTTTGCGTTGCCCGATGCCAAACGGGCGCGGGGCAACTGTGGACCCGTCAACGGTGAAGTAGTCGCCCTTGAACGTGACGTTCTCCTCGGTCCACAGGAGCCGGACGAGCTGAAGAAACTCCTTGGTCCGTGCGTAGCGGTGGCTCTGGTCGCCCTCGGTGTCGCCGTAGGCGGCGAGGTTGTCGCGGCCGCTGACGATGTTGACAAGGAGGCGTCCGCCGCTGAGCAGGTCGAGCGTGGCCGCAGCGCTGGCGAAATGTGCAGGCTGCCAGTAGCCGGGCCGGATCGCCACGAGCGGCTTGAACGTTCTGGTGCGGGCGGCCAGGGAGGTGGCGACGGTGAAGGTGTCGGGGCGGCCCCAGCCGGTGCCGATCAGAGCGCCTCCCCAGCCGTGCTCCTCGGCTGCGCGAGCAAGCTTGGTGGAGAAGTCAAGGGTTCCCCACCCGTCCTTTGTGTCGTCGCCCCGGTGCCCCGGTTCGACAGTGTTCGGGATGTACCACAGGAACTCGAGGCTCATTTCGTCCCTTCGCCGGGGTCGCGACTGCAAGCTATCCTACTTACTCGATCGGGATAGTAGATAATAGGCATCTGCGGGCCATCAGATCCAGCGTCGCTACGTGGCGGAATATGCAGAGGATGGCGCGAGGGAGCTGTACACCTCGGCACCGCCGACACTGACGCCGTTGCGATCTAGTCGCCATGTGGCCCGGGCGACCAACGCCTGCTAACCGGGTCTTCTCCCGCTTCTATGACGTGGCAGCCGTTGTCGAGCGAGCGCTGCCCCTCTGGCATCCTGACCATCGGCGGGGCCGCCAGAACGCTGTGTACCGGCTGCGTGCGGCTGTGAACCGCCCATCCTCCGCAGCCACGTCCCACCAGCCCGCCATCGGCGTGCCGGGTTGTCAGGTGTCAGCGTTGCTCTGCTTACCGACGTGCCCGCCGCCCGCAAGCGCGTGACACCGGTTGTGACACCAACCGGTGTCGTGGCCAGGTGCGCCCGTAGTACAAGATGATGGCGATCGCCCAGGCACGAGCGCGGGTCCAGGTCAGATCGTCGAGGTTCAGGGTGTTCCAGTAGGCCTGTCGTGCCTCCGGCGGCAGGCCCCAGACGGTGGCGTGCTCGGCGTCGGGATGACCGACCGTGAGGCTTCCAAAGTCAATGACAGCATGCAGCATGCCGTCCCGCGCTAACAGGTTGCTGGGTCTGAGGTCACCGTGGAGCCACACGTATGTCCGCATGGCTCGGGAAGGGCCAGAGCGGCTCGCCACAACTGCTCCAACGTCTCAACGTCCAGCTGGGATCCCAGAGTGGTTCGGCACTCGTCAAAGCAGCTGCTAACCCACTCGAGTTCCTGCAAGTAGCCACCGCGGTACCAGCTGAGGTCGCCAGTGCGAGTTGATCCCATCAGGTCGATGCTGTGCAACTCCCGAACGAACCCTGCCAGGTCCGCGCCCAACCTTGCCCAGTCTCGCACGCTGCCTGCGCCGACTAGCTCACCGTCTATCCAGCGGTAGACCGACCAGACGAGCGGGAACGTGCTGGTAGGGGTTCCGGCGTAGACCGGCTCAGGGACCGAGTAAGCAAGCAGGGGTGCCAGGCGAGGGAGCCACTCCTGCTCCTTCTGCACCGAGCGGGCGTTGTCGGCGGTTCGTGGAAGCCGCACGACCAGCTCATCGCCGAGCCGGTACATGACGTTCTCCTTGCCCGCGCCCGCTGCGGACAATGGCAGATCAGCCCACTCAGGGCGTTGTTCCCTCAGGAGCGTCCGGACAACAGTGTCGTCGACCGCGACCTCGTTTTCGTGAAGCACCACCACGGAGAGTCTCCCCTTCGTAGAGCACGGGCAGCCAACGGTTTTCGGTCAGGCAGTCATGATGAGCCGCTGCTATCGCTCAATGCTGACGGGTTGACGGAGTGGGGCGGAGTCCAGGGGGCAGCGGCCCCGGAGAAGACCTCGACCTGAGACGGCTCAGCCAGTCATGCGTACCGTCTGCGACCGCGCCGGCCCGTCCGAGGAAGGCGCCCCAGCTCCCCAAGTCAACCTTCGAATGCTTCGAGGCGGGCCTAGGATGCGTGCGTGGCGACCAAGTGGCTGATCGGGACGGCACTGGTTTTCGTTCTGATCGGCGGCTGCCAGCTACCACGGATCTGGAAGGTGCACGGGACATGTCCTGGCGGAACGGGCGGCACGCACAAGACAGCATCCAGGCTGTGGGAGAGGCGGTGGCCGACGAGTTCGGCGAGTCTGCGAAGAGGCACCCGGTGGCCCGCTTTCGCGAGGCTACGTCGGCACCGCGCTCGACGATGCGGCAAGGAGTCTTTTGATTGTCGTCGATCCAGCGATGGTCGATATGGAGCGGCTCGCCAGCAGGCTGACTGCGGCGTCCGGGCCCGGCGGTGTGGCCGTTCGAGTCGGGGCAACGAAGGTCAGCGTCGCCGACTTGCTCGCCGCGGAGGAGGTATTGCGTGCACGAGATTGGCATCCGGATGCCTCAACGGTTGGTATGGCTTTCGGCCTTGACCCCGCGGCATGTCGGTACGAGGTCACTCTCAGTAAGACTCACGAGGACGTTGCTCTTGCCCTCAAGGACCGGCTAAGCGAGCTTGTCGACATCCGCTGGGGAACGCCGCAACGGCGGTGAGGGTAGGGCGCCGTGGACACCGGGGGCGACCTCGACGCAGTGGCCATTGGAAGCGGAATTCTTGGACTTGCGTGAGCGAGAACGGCTGACCGCAGGGCGGCATCAGGATGCGACGCCGTCCGCGAACTGCCAGCCGCGTACCAGAGGGATAGCGGCGTCGCGTACGCCGGCCTGTCGGCGGCATTGGCTGCCCAAGACCATCCTGAGGCCGCCGCCTCACCGGGCCCTTAGCGATGGCGCGGGCACGAAATAGGCTGCCCGTCACGTGGCGGGGAGGGTGGAGATGCGGCAGAAGATCGACACGGAGCCGATCCGTGAGCCCTGAGGAGGGTACGGGGCACGAGTGGGGATCGAGGCTCTGGCGCGACGCTGCCGAGAACTGGGCTCATCTGCAGCTCGACCGGCTTGGTTTCCGTCCAGCCGGCGCGATGTCCGACCTGTCAGACCAGCGCTGGTCGTGGGTTTGGCGCATTCCGACGAACCGGGGCGACGTGCTGCTCAAGCAAACGACGAGTGCCATGAACGTCGAAGGATCCGTTCACACACTCTGTGCCGACGCCGCGCCCGAGTACGTGGACCGGCCGCTCGCTTACGATCCTGCGACAGCGCGCATCCTGTTCACTGACGGTGGGCCCACGATGGGAGAGGCGAGTCAGTCGCCAGAAGGTCCTAGTCCCGAAGCCGTCGCCTCGATGGTTACCGACTACGCCCACCTGCAGCACGCCACTATCGGCCGTCAACGCCAAGCCGAGGCAGCCGGCCTACCGGCTTGGGATCCGGCCGGTGCAGCCCATGAGGCCGAGCAACTCGCCGGCATCCTGCATGCGCTGCCCAGATCGGACCCACGACGCATCACCGCCCTGCAAAAGGATCTGCTGCTCACGAACCTCGACGCGCTCACTGAGTCCGGGACTGTCCTCGTCAACTCGCCCATCCCGTCCTGCGTCGACCACGGCGATCTCTGGCCAGGCAACGTCCTGGCCGCCCGTACCCCCGGCGGCCACCACCGCTTCATCGACTTTGGCGACGCTGCTTGGACCCATCCGTTCCTATCCCTCATGGCGCCCCTCTTCGAATGTCACCGTCGATGGTCACTGCCAGGCCCTTTCAGCGACAGTCTCAACCATCCGTCGCTGCAGATGATCATCGACTCATATCTTCAGGCGTGGACTGATTACGCCAGCCTCCAGGAACTAAGAGACATCCTCAGCCACGCCCTCCGGCTCACGCCCCTCAGACGAAGCTGGGCACTCGTCACCAACGTCAAGCACGCCACCAGCGCCGACGCCGACGACCTCGGACCCACCCCCTGGTCATGGCTAACGGCAGCCACGCCCTCTTGCACCAAGGAGCCACGACCGATGGGAGACCGATGACGATCATCTTTCTCGGTACGCCGCCCACGTGAAGCCCATGGGACTACCGAGCCGAGTTCGGGGCGATCGGAAATCGGCTTGCGGTGATCCGATGGGGCGTCGTACGGTCGGCCCTCGATGAACGAGACGCCCGAGGTCCTGCCATTGCCGGACAGGAAACCGGTCGACGCCGCAGTGGCGTCCAGGTTGATCGCCGCGCAGTTCCCGCAGTGGGCCGACCTCGAGGTCCGGCCGGTCGATGCGCAGGGTTGGGACAACTGCACCTTCCGCCTCGGTGACGAGATGCTGGTGCGGCTGCCGACTGCCGAGGAGTACGCGCTGGCGGTGGAGAAGGAACACCGGTGGCTGCCGGTTCTCGCCCCCACGTTGCCGTTGGAGATCCCGGTTCCGCTGGCCAGAGGCGTACCCGATGAGGGCTTTCCGCACGACTGGTCGGTCTATCGGTGGCTCGGTGCCGAACCCGCGGACCGTGCCGTCGTCGAGGACATGACGGCGTTCGCCATCGACCTAGCGGAGTTCCTGGTGTCCCTGCAGCGGATCGACCCGACAGGCGGACCGGGCCCGGGACTGCACAACTGGTTCCGTGGCGGACCACTGACGACCTATGACGGGTGGGCCCGGGCCTCTCTGGAGACCTTGGACGGCCTGATCCGGACCGAGACCGCCGAGGAGATCTGGGAACGGGCGTTGCGAGCCTCGTGGGACAACCGGCCGGTCTGGTTCCACGGTGACATCGCCTCGGGAAACCTTCTGGTGAAGGACGGTGCACTCGCGGCCGTCATCGACTTCGGCACCTGCGGGGTCGGAGACCCGGCCTGCGACCTGGCGATCGCCTGGACGATGCTGACCGGCAAGAGCCGGGCCGCGTTCCGCGATCGGCTGGAGGTGGACGAGGCGACCTGGCAGCGTGGACAAGGCTGGGCGCTCTGGAAGGCCCTGGTCGTCTGCGCCTGGGCGGTTCGCGACGGCGACGGCCTGCCGGCGGACGCGTCGTTCGTTCTCGAGGAGATCCTCGCCGGGTAGGATTCGGCCTGGCCGCAACTGGCGAAGGTGGACAACCACCAGGGAGCGGCCGTTTCCCGCGTGAGCGTCGACCGCCTGGGCGCCTCCGTCAGTGATGTCCGGCTGACACCCAGGAGGCTACGACGTGGATCTGCGTTACGGAATCAACCCGCAGCAGGCGGCCAACGCCGCGCCAGTGCGCCCCGGCCAGTGGCCGGTCCGGGTGCTGCAGGGCAACCCGTCGTTCATCAACATGCTGGACGCGCTGAACAGCTGGCAACTGGTGCTGGACGCCAGCCGAGCCCTGCACCGACCAGCGGCTGCTTCCTTCAAGCACGTCTCGCCGGCCGGCGCGGCCGTGGCCGGACCCGTCGATGACGTCACCGCCGAGCTCTACACCATCGACCGCGAGCAGGTCGGCGCGCTCACCAGCGCGTACCTGCGTGCCCGCGACGCCGACCCGAAATCCTCCTACGGTGATTTCGCCGCCGTCTCACACCCGGTCGACACCGAACTCGCCACGCTGCTGACCAACGTGGTCTGCGACGGCATCGTCGCTCCCGGCTATGCCCCCGGCACCGTCGCGACGCTCAGCAAGAAAAAGAATGGCCGCTTCCTGGTCATGGAAGCAGACGAAACCTACAGACCCCCTGCGTGCGAGGCACGGGACGTTTTCGGCCTGCGGCTGTTCCAGCAACGCGACGAGGTGACGCTCTCCACGACGCTGCTGGACAACGTCGTGTGCGGTGCGCTGCCCGCGACGGCATCGGCGGATCTCCTGCTGGGCTTGGCGGTCCTGCGCTACACGCAGTCCAACTCGGTGTGTTACCTGCGTGGTGGGGCGACTCTGGGGATCGGTGCCGGCCAGCAGTCCCGCGTGGACTGCACCCGCCTGGCCGGCGCGAAGACCGACACCTGGTGGCTTCGACGCCACCCGGCGGTCCGCGCGCTCGCGTTCCAGCCGTACATCCGGCGTCAGGACCGGATCAACTGGCAGATCCGCTTCGTCGAGGGCGACCTCACACCGGACGAGAGTACGCGAATGGCGAGCGCACTCTCCAAGCCCGCACCCGCGCTGACAGACGCCCAACGCAGGCAGTGGCTGACTGGCTTGAGTGGCGTCGCGCTCGTCTCGGACGGCGCCTTGCCGTTCCGCGACAACGTCGACCATGCACACCGGCACGGCGTCGGCTACATCGCCGAGCCAGGCGGATCGATCCGTTCCAACGAAGTGGAGGACGCCTGCCGCGAGCATCAGATCGCTCTCGCCCGTACCGGCCTCCGGTTGTTCCACCACTGAGGACGCCGAGGTCCCCGCGGAGAGCAAACCCTGCTTGCGCAAGCCTCGTGCCGCGAACCTACTCAAACAGGCGGAGCAGCAGGCTGCGGCTACCGGGAGCCAGCAGAAGGTCCCTGAACTGGTCGACGCCGCCGGCGGGCCATCGTTCGGCGATGCGCTTCACGGCAGGGTCCTGGATCTGGGCGCCGAGCGCGCCGGGAAAGTCGCCCCAGATCACCTTGAAAGGACGGTCCCACAGGTGGTGCACCTCGGTGGGCACGGGTGGGGTGATGTTCAGTGCGTTGTGCATCGCTGCGACCTGTTCGTAGGCAGCCATCAGCGCGTTCTCGCGTTCCGGCCACGTCTCTGCCTGAAGCGCCTGCCACAGAATCGGCGACAGCTCGGCGGCGCAGGCCAGCCGGGAGAAGGCCGTCCCGAACCACTTCGAATAGGGCGCGTACTGCCGTTCCATCAGGAAGCACAGCCGCATCAGATCGAGCACCAGCCGGGATCCGATGAGCGCCGATCCGAGCTCGTCTCCCACGGAACCGGCCCTGCCGACCAGGTTGGCTTCGGGGTGAATACGCCACCAACCCGCCACCAGCAGGTAGAACCACACGTCCCGCGGATAGTAGGCGAAGCGGTCGCGGACGTTTTGCAGGCCGACCTCATCGTGATAGACCGCTCCGGCGGTGACCATACGGAGGCCCTGCTCAGAGAAGGTCAGCCAGTCGCGCGCACCGATCTCGCCGTCGATATCGACGTCCAGGCGTTCGCGAAAGTAGCCGCGCAGCGTGTGGATTCCGTAGTCGGTCGGATGGCCCTGGAACCGAGGCGGTACTCCTTGACGCAGGATTTCGTCGATGGCCTCACTGTGGCGAGCGTGGTCTTCTTCCCGCAGAAAGACCAGGACGCGCGGCTCCCAGTTATGGTCCCCCGACATCTCGTCGTCGAAGCCCAGGACCTCCGAGCCGCGGCCGAGGAGCGCCGCGCTGTGGGGAAGACCGGGGAACTCCGCGTCCAGGATCGGCCGGACGGCTTCCTGGTAGAACCGCCGGCTCAGTTCCAGGCCGGGAACGAACGCAGACACGAGAGTGCACTCCTCAAGACGTGTGCCGCCGGGCGTTGCGGCACGGGCGCTGCGGCACGGGCGTTGCGGCACGGGCGTTGCGGCACGGGCGTCATGCCACGTGCCCACACCGTGGATACCACGGAGCGTCAGCCGACAGGGCAGGGGTCACCGCAGGTCCGCCTTTCCTCCGATCAGGAGGTGACCGGGGACTCGAGACGGCAACCATGATCGTTCCTCGATGCGATCGAGCTCGGTTTTCGGGCCGCCGCGATGATTTCTCGTCCCGGCGCGGGTTGTAGTAGCGACCGAACCCCAACACAGCATCGGCTGGGAAGGATCGACGACCATGCCTACCAACGAGGAACAGATCCGCACGCTGATCGAAAGCTGGGCGGACGCGGTCCACACCGGTGACCTGGGTGGCGTCCTGGTCGACCACACCGACGACATCGTGATGTTCGACGTGCCGCCACCGTACGCAGGCGTATGTGGCATCGACGCCTACCGCGAGACCTGGCCGGGATTCTTCGAATGGCAGCGTCAAGGCGCCCCGTTCGAGATCGAGTCTCTGCACATCACCGCGGGCGAGGACATCGCATTCGCGTACGCCCTGCTGCGGTGTGGGACACCGCAGGAGTTCGCCGACAATCCCGAGAACCGGCTGCGGCTGACCCTGGGCCTGTGCAAGGAGAACGGCCGATGGGTTGTCACACACGAACATCACTCGTTCCCCCACACGGACCCCGGGGCCGGCGATGAGCCCGCTGACGCGGCGCGTGGGTGAGGGGCGCTCCGGGATAAAGGGTTTGCCTTCTCCGTACCCATCATGGATAGTGGCAGTATCCATATGCGGATAGCACCACTATCCATCACGAACGGAAAGATCATGGTCTTACTCGTCCTGGCGGTCGCCCTCCTGGGCTTCCGCCTCCTCGGCACGTTCGGAGTCCGCCGATTCGCCACCTGGCCGACCAGCGCCGCACCCGCGATGGCCGTCATGCTCGTCGTCACCGCGAGTGCGCATTTCGTCCCGGCGGGCGTCACTGTGATGCCCAACCACGCCGATCTCGTACGCATGGTGCCGCCGCTGGTCCCGTTCCCCGACGCGATGGTGTACCTGACCGGCGTACTCGAACTGCTCGGTGCTCTCGGCCTGGTGCCGACCGCGACCCGCTGGGCGGCCGGACTCAGCCTCGCCACCCTCTTCGTCCTCCTGCTTCCCGCGAACATCTACGCCGCCGTCGCCGGCGTGCCGTTCAACGGAGAGGAGCCCACGCCGTTGTGGCTGCGGATTCCTGAGCAGATCCTCTACATCGCCCTCGTCGTCTGGGTCGCCCGGTCGGCGGACAGCACAGCGATCCGGCGCTTGCTGCGCCGGCACCTGCGCCGCTCCGAGTCCGCACCGCCAGCCGTGGCATCCCGCTGACCGTCATCCCATCCTGATTTCGCAGAAGGAGTACGCCGTGGAAACCGTGGCTCTCAGTGCCGAGTCCCGGCTGGTCGCCGGGGCCGTTCTCCTCACCATCGTCACCATCCAGGTCGGCGGCTGGTTCATGACCCGGATCGCCCGCGGCCAGGTGCCGATGACCGACTTCCAGAAGTCGTTCGCTCGCGCCGGGCACGGCCATGCGGGCGTCCTCGTGATCCTGAGCCTGGTCGGCCTGCTCTACGCGGACGCCACCGGCCTCACCGGGCTGGCGTTGTGGACCGCCCGGCTGGGTATTCCCGTCGCCGCGGTCCTCATGTCCGCCGGGTTCTTCGCCGCCTCCGCCGGGAGGAATGCCACCGGGCCCAACCGGTTGATCTGGATACTGTGGATCGGTGCGCTCTCCCTCGCCGCGGGCGTGGTCAGCCTCGGCATCGGCCTGCTGACCGGCTGACCCACGCGACCCACGCGACCCGCGCGACCCGCGCGACCCACGCAGCCAGCGTCGACCGCTGAGAAAAGGACACTGTGACGGAGATTCGAGAGTTCCGCATCGAGGTTCCGCAGGCGGCACTCGACGATCTGCATGCCCGCCTCGACCATGCACGGTGGCCCACGCAGCCACCGGGCGTCGGGTGGGACCGCGGCGTTCCCGGCGACTACCTGAAACCACTGGCGGACCACTGGCGGCATTCCTACGACTGGCGCACATGGGAGGCGGAGCTCAACGAGTTCCCACAGTTCACCACCCGGATCGACGGGCAGCTGGTGCACTTCCTGCACGTACGCTCCCCCGAGCCAGACGCCCTTCCGCTCATCGTCACGCACGGATGGCCGGGGTCCGTCGTCGAGCTGATGAAGGTCATCCGCCCGCTCGCCGATCCCCGCGCCCACGGCGGTGACCCGGCGGATGCGTTCCACGTCGTGGCGCCGTCCGTTCCCGGATTCGGGTTCTCCATCCCCCTTGCCGAACCGGGCTGGAACCACCGCCGGATCGCCCTCGCGTGGGTCGAGCTGATGAGTCGGCTCGGATACCCCCGATTCGGCGCTCAGGGCGGCGACACCGGTTCGGTCGTGTCACCCGAGCTGGGCAGGGTGGCACCCCACCGGGTGGTCGGCGTCCACATCAACGGCGGGTTGGCGTTTCCGGACCTGGGCTCGTTCGACGTCGACGACTTCACCGATGTCGAACGGGCGCGGATCGCCGCGGCCGAATGCATCAGACGCGACGGAACGGGATACGCCGACATCCAGTCCACGCGGCCGCTGACCGTGGCGTACGGACTGAGCGACTCACCGGTCGCCCAGCTCGCCTGGATCGTGGAGAAGTTCCGGGAGTGGACCGACCCGGCCAAGGACCTACCCGAGTCTGCCGTCGAGTTGGACCAACTGCTCACCAACGTCACGTTGTACTGGCTGACGGGAACGGGCGCATCCTCGGCACACCTCTACTACGAGACGCGGGCGGAGAGGGAGATGGAGGGCCAGCAGGACGCTTCGGACAGAAGGTCACCGGTGCCGACGGGACTCGCCATCTTCCCGTCCGACCCCGCGATCCGGCGGATCGCCGAACGCGAGCACACCCTGGTGCACTGGTCAGAGTTCGACCGCGGGGGGCACTTCGCCGCCATGGAGGCGCCCGACCTGCTCATCGACGACGTACGAACCTTCTTCCGCCGCGTCCGGCGACAGACCTGACCCACCTGTCCGGGCCTAGGACGACGCGCCCGTCGCCGGAGGGCTGAGTCGGGCGAAGCCTTCCTGCCGCTGGTAGGGAAAGTACGGATAGGGCGCGGTCAGCGCGCTGGCCGCGTCGAGCCTCGCCAGCTGGTCCGAGGTGAGCGTCCAGCCGACGGCGCCAAGGTTCTGACGCAACTGGGCTTCGTTGCGGGCACCGACGATGACCGAGGCGACCGTCGGTCGCCGCAACAGCCAGTTGAGGGCGATCTGCGGAATCGCCTTGCCGGTCTCCTTGGCAAGCTCGTCGAGAACGTCCACCACACCGAAGAGGCGCTCGTCGTCGACGGGTGGACCGAAGTCCGCGGTCTCGTGCAGCCGACTGCCGGCCGGCAGCGGTTGGCCACGACGGATCTTGCCGGTGAGCCTCCCCCAGCCGAGCGGGCTCCACACGAGGGCGCCGACGCCCTGGTCGAGCCCGAGGGGCATGAGCTCCCACTCGTAGTCGCGGCCGACGAGCGAGTAGTAGACCTGATGCGCGACATAGCGGGGGTAGCCGTACTTCTCCGCGACGGACAGCGACTTCATCACCTGCCAGCCGGAGAAGTTGGAGACGCCGACGTAGCGGACCTTTCCGGTGCGTACGAGGTCGTCGAGGGTGGACAGCACCTCCTCGATCGGCGTACCGGCGTCGAACGCGTGGAGCTGGAAGAGGTCGATGTAGTCGGTGCCGAGGCGCCGCAGTGCCTCCTCGCACGCCCTGATCAGGCGCGACCGCGACGAACCGGCCTCGTCGGGCCCGTCGCCCATCGGCAGGCTGGTCTTGGTGGAGAGGATCACGCGGTCCCGCCGGCCCGCGACAGCCTGGCCGAGGACCTCCTCGGACGCGCCGTTCGAATAGACGTCGGCCGTGTCGAACATCGTGACGCCGGCGTCCAGGCAGATGTCCACGAGACGGCGAGCCTCGTCGGCATCCGTCTGGCCCCAGGCCCCGAACAGCGGGCCCTGGCCGGCGAACGTGCCGGCGCCGAAGCTGAGCGCGGGGACCATGAGTCCGGAGCGGCCCAACCGTCTGAATTCCATGACCACGTTCCTTCCCGCGACATGACAGAAAGCCAGCCACTAACGGTCCCGTAGTTCCGTTAAGCTGGGTGCAGTCAACCTAGCACGCCTCCGCCGTTAACGAAACTGGAGACCCGTTATGGACGCTGAGCAGGCCGGCCCCGGCACCATCCGCCCTGGAGGACGGACGGCCAGAGTGCGGGCGGTCGTGCTCCAGGCAGCGGGGGACGCCCTCGCCGAGAACGGACTGGCCCACCTGGACCTCGCCGACGTCGCGCATCGGGCGAACGTGGGCAAGACGACCGTCTACCGCCGCTGGGGAACCGCGGCCAGCCTCGTCGCCGATCTGCTCGTGGACATGGCCGAGCAGTCCTCGCCCCGCACCGAGACGGGCACGCTGATCGGCGACCTCAAAGCCAACGCGCGCCTCGTCCAGCGGACCCTGAGCGACCGCCGCCAGGGAGCGCTGTTCAAGGCGATCATCGCCGCGGCGACGTGTGACGACCGGACGGCCGGAGCCCTGCGGCGCTTCTACGACACGCGGGTCGCGGAATGGGCGCCGTGCGTCGACCAGGCCATCGACCGGGGCGAGGTACCTGCGCGCACCGACGCCCACGAGGTGATCCGGGCCGTGTCCGCTCCGCTCTACTACCGCCTGCTGACAGGCGGCGATCCCCTCGACACCACCGCCGCGGATCGCGCCGCCGAAGCCACCGCCGCGGCGGCCCGAGCCGGGGCGTACGTCCGTCGGTAGCCACGAGCGCTGGTGGCCACCCCGTCAGGTTTCGATCAGGACATGGTCCTCGTCCTCGCCCGGCGGTTCGACCTTGGCCTCGAGAACGTCGAAGGTGTGGCGCGACATCCGGATGCTGCCCCGCGGATCGTGGTTGCGTCGCTCGACGCGCGCCCACGCCACCTCCCGGTCGCGACAGCGCACATGGTGCAGCCGGGACGAGGCGCCACACCGCTCGGCGAGGCGACGGGCGGTGTCCCGCTTGCTCCGTGCCCAGAACCCCAGGTCGAGTACGACGTCGACGCCGAGCGACAGGCACCGACACCAGAGCGGTTCCATCACCGTCTCGACCCGGCGGATCAGCGGCGCCATGTCCGGGATCCGGCTCTCGTCCTCGTCGTAGAGCGTGGCGACCCACTCATCCGTACTGAACCGGACGCCCCCGAGGCGCTCGGCCAGGCTCTGGGCGTAGGTCGTCTTGCCGGCTCCGATGTAGCCGTAGATCAGATGCGCGGTGGCCATCGGAAAAGTGTAGGGAGGACGTGTCCGCACGCGCCCGGGATCACCCCCGCCACGTAGGCCAGGATGGTCGCCATGGCGAACGACACGGTGGCTGTCCTTGGTCCTGGCGGTGTCGGCGGACTGCTCGGCGGGTTGCTCGCCCGTGCCGGGCACCGGGTGGTGTTCCTTGCCCGGCCCGCGACGGCGGCGGCCCTGCGGGAGACCGGCCTCACCGTCACCAGTACGGCATTCGGCGACTTCACCGTGCCGGTCGAGGCCGACACCCAGCTCCGCGAACCTGTCGCCGCCTGCCTCATCACCGTCAAGGCCACCGCACTCGGCGATGCCCTCACCCGCCTGCCCGCCGACGCGTCCGGCGCGGGTCTGCTCGTGCCGTTCCTCAACGGCGTCGACCACATGTCGCTCCTGCGCGAGCGCTACCCGACGGCGTCGACGGTCGCCGGCACCATCGTCGTGGAGTCGACCCGCGTCGCGCCGGGACGCATCGAGCACGCCAGCCCGTTCGCGCGGATCGAGCTGGCGAGCGCCACGGTGGAGCGGCAACGGCTCGACCAGCTTGCCGGTCTGTTCGCCGAGGTCGGCCTCGACGCGTCGGTGCGCGCCGACGAGACGGCGATCCTGTGGAACAAGGCGTCGTTCCTCGCCCCGATGGCGTTGCTGACCACCCACGCCCGCGCACCGATCGGGGTCGTACGCAACGACCGGCGGTCCACCATGCTGGCGGTCATCGACGAGATCAGCGAGGTCGCCCAAGCGTCGGGTGGCACCGTCGACGCGGAGACGGTCGTCGTAGGCCTGGACCGGATGCCGGAGACCCTGAAATCGTCGATGTTGCGCGACGCCGAAGCCGGCCGCGCGATCGAGCTGGACGCGATCGGCGGTGCCGTGCTGCGGGCCGCCGAGCGGCACGGCATCGACGTCTCCGTGACCGCGGGCCTGGTCGACGACCTTCGAGTGCCGCGTCCATGAGAGCGTCACCAGGAACGAGTGTCCTTCCAGGTCTTGAACACATGGATGACTATCCGTCGTCAAACCGGGTAGATCGAGTCGCGAGACACGACCTCAGCGACGAAAACGCCACCACGTCCACCAGCACCAGAGCGCCCGGACCTCGTGCCTTTGGCCGGTACGCATGAGCGGCAGTGATCACGCACGGCGTCGCCCGGCCCTCCGCGCGCCGGTCGCCTGCCCCTTCGCGTTGCCAGGTGCGACTGCGCTGGCGCAGGCGAAAGGGACGAGAGCATGACCGGAGAGCAACCCGTGGCCGAGGCGGCCATCGAGCTTGCCGACTCCGCCGGAATCGATGTGAGCTCACTCGACCCGCTCGGAGCCGTGATCCACCACTGCATGTCGCTGATGGACATCGCCGCCAGCGGTGTGATGCTCGCCGACCGGTACGGCCGACTCCAGACGGCGGCCACCAGTGCCACGTCCGATGCCCTGACCCGCCTCTTCGAGCTGGAGTCAGAAGGCGGACCCTGTACGGAGAGTTACCAGACTCAGGAGCCGGTCAGCGAGACCGATCTCGATGCGGCGCCTACCCGCTGGCCGCAGTACGCACTGTGCGCGCGGGAGGCCGGCGCCCGTGCGGTTCATGCGTTCCCGCTCAAGGTGGGCACGCTGACGGTCGGCGCGCTCGGGTTCGTCAGCGCCGAACCGAAGCCCCTCTCCGACGACGACCAACGGCTCGCCACGGCGCTGGCCGACCTGGCGACGATCGGCGTACTCCACCAGAGCTCCGCGGGACGGGCACACAAGGTCGCCGGCCAACTGCAGGGGGCCCTCGACAGCCGCGTCATCATCGAGCAGGCCAAGGGAATGCTGGCGCAGCGCAGCGGTCTGAGCGTCGACCAGGCGTTCAACGCGCTCCGGCACCACGCCCGCAGCAACCGGCTCCGACTGGCCGAACTCGCCCAGCAGGTCGTCGACGGCACGGGCGATCCCACCGTCATCCTGGACTCCCTGTCGACGACCGCCGCACGGCCGACGCAGGTCACGAGGCCGATCCGTCCCACGGGCTCACCTCGTCCCAGCCGGCCAGACACACCGAGACGAGGGGGCTCCGGCCCACCAGCGGGACACTGACGCGGAAGATTCGGGGGACCATCGTGCGGCAAGCCGGCTGGAAGGCGATCGAATTCGTGCTGTTCGCGGCACTCGGCGTCGTCTGGGTGATGGTGATGCTCGTACGCTGAGCGCCGCTCCCACCGCTCCGATGCCGAGCGCCGCTCACACCTCGGCCAGCAGACCGGCGATAAGCGCGGCGCGGCGCGGCATGCTCTCGATCAGGACGTGCTCATGGTCGGCGTGCGCGCCGCCGCCCTCCGGGCCGAGGCCGTCGAGGGTGGGTACGCCCATGGCGGCGACGAGGTTGGCGTCACTGGCTCCACCGGTCGAGCCCTCCCCGAGGTCGCCGACTCCCATGCCGGCCGCGATCGCGCGGGCGTGGGCGAAGAGCTGTCGGCTGGCGGGAGTCGACTCCATCGGCGGGCGGGATGCCTCGACCCGCACCGTCAGTGTCGTACCGGTCACTGCCGGGATCAGCCCGGTGATCGCCTGTTCGACGCGGCTGGCCTCGGCCGCGGTGGCGACCCGGACGTCGATCTCGGCCTCTGCGTGAGCCGCGACGACGTTGGGACGGCTGCCGCCGCGGACCACGCCGACGTTGACGGTGGTGCCGCGCTCGCGATCGTTCAGCCGGTGGAGCGCCTGCACCTGGTGGGCTAGCTCGACGATCGCGCTCGCTCCCTTGTCGGGTTCGATCCCCGCGTGGGCGGCGCGACCGCCGATCGCCAACCGGTACGTCGCGATGCCCTTCCGCGCGGTCTTGAGCGCGCCACCTGGCAGGGGCGACTCCAGGACGAAGGCGGCAGCGGCACCGGTCGCGGCGGTTTCGATCAACTCCCGTGACGTCCGGCTGCTGACCTCTTCGTCGCAGCTGAGGAGAATCCGCACCTGACGCCGTGGGGCGCGTCCCTGTGCCTTGAGCTCGCGGAGCGCGTACAGCAGCAGCACCAGGCCACTCTTCATGTCGAAACTTCCCGGACCGGTCAGGATGCCGTCCTCGATCCGCAGCGGCATCCGGGACAGCGTGCCGCGTGCCCACACCGTGTCGTAGTGGCCGAGGACGACGACGGGTGCGGCGTCGGGCTCCGCGCCCGGCACCGTGAGCGAGAGGTGCGGCGCCCCGCCCGGCCCGAGCGGGTGACGGGTCAGCGTTCCGAACTCGCCGAACCGCTGCTCGAGCCGGCCGGCCATCTCCGCAAGACCCGCCGGATCGTCCGAACCGGACTCGATGCTGACCCACTCGGCGAGCAGGTCGACCAGCTCCTGGCGCCGCGCCTCCAGCCGCACGCGGATCTCCCCCGCGATCGATCCGCCCATGCCGATCAGTCTGCCAGGACGGGGAGTACGACGTGCGAGGGGTGAGCGGCGCTGTGGTGGACGGTGTTGTCCGCTACCTGGTGCCGGTGGTGACGTCCGATCGGTTCGCCGGTGTTGGGGTTGGGGTCGAACCGCGGGAAGTTGCTCGACGACACGTCGACCCGGATCCGGTGACCCTTGCCGAAGACCGCGCCGGTGCCGTACATCGGGATGCGCAACTGGTAGACCTCCCCGGGGACCATCGGCTCCGGTTGCGCGGGATCGTTGCGGTAACGGCACCGGAAGATCGAGTCGGAGATGTTCACGGCGTACCCGTGCGGGTAGTCCGCCGAAGGCGGAAAGACGTCGACGAGCTTGACCGTGAAGTCGGTGTCAGGCGCGGACGAGGAGACGTACAGCACCGCCGACAGCGGACCGATCACCGTCACGTCGGCGGCGAGCGGCTCGGTCTGGAACACCACCACGTCCCCGCGCGCGCCCAGTGGGAGGTAGGGCGGCCGGGCGCCGAGCACGTCCGGCCCGGTGCGCTGGTCCTGCCCGCCGACCTTGACGATGGACGCCCATCGTTCTTCGTACGGGATGCGGTCCGCGAGCGCGTCCGGCACCGGCACCTGGTCGGAGAGCGAGGAGATGTTCCCGCCGATCGTCGGCACCGGATCGGCCGGGTCGTAGCAGAACGTCGTGCTGTCCGCTGTGGCCGCGATGCCACCGGACGTCGGCTCCGGAGGTTCGGTGCCGAGAGACCCGTCGCCCCGCAGGTGGTACGTGACCTCGGCCACGCCCGCCGGCGGGAACTGTTTCTCGCCACGCCATTCGCCACCGCGGCGGAGCCGCCCCTCGCGCGACCGTGACCCGTCACCCGCGCCCATGACGAACAGGCGGACGGGATCCTCCCGGTCCACGCCGTTGTCGAGGCCCTTCAGCCAGCGGTCGAACCACCGGAGGTGGAGGTGCGGGAAGTCGTCGGCGAGGTTGCCCGCGAGGGAGCCCGCTTCCCCGAACTCGACGTCACCGGCGAACGTCGTGTCCACCGTCGTCGAACCGTGCGTCCACGGGCCCATGACGAGGTGGACGGGACCGTTCTTGCGCTGCGAGAGCCCGGTGAAGTTCTCGATCGTCGCGCGGGTGTAGGAGTCGTACCATGCGCCGCAGAACAGGACCGGCACGTCGGCGAAGTCGTCCCAGTGCTTCATGACGTGGAAGCCGGGCTGCTCCCAGAACTCCTCATAGTCCCCGCGGGTGTAGAGATCCAGCGCCCAGCGCTCGATCGACGGCGAGTGGGCGAGCGGCGTCAGGCCTGGACGCAGCGGCAGTCGACGAAGCCACTCCGCCGCCGAGACCGCCGTCTGCGCGGCTGTCAACTCGGGGTTGCGCGCGTTCGCCGGCGTCGTCGCCGCCTCCATGAACGCCCAACTGAGAAAGCGCAACTCCATTGCGCCGTTGTGGCGTACGGAACTGGTGTAGGCGTTCGACCCGGACTGGTTGACCACCATCGCGGCGAGGTGGGGTGGGTTCAGCGCGGCGGCCGCCGTCTGGGTCCATCCCGAGTACGACGTGCCCATCGTGCCTACCGCGCCGGTCGACCAGGCTTGGACACCGAGCCACTCGATCGTGTCGTACCCGTCCTCGGGTTCCTGGACGAGGAAGTCGAACGTGCCCTCCGAGGCGTACCGTCCCCGGCAGTCCTGGATCGCCGTCACGTAGCCACGGCGGGCGAAGTACTCCCCGAGCTCGCGCATCGCGAGGCTCCGCTTGTTGTACGGCGTACGTACGAGGACAACCGGACAGGCCCCGGCTGCCCGGGAGTCGGGCGCGGCGGGATCCGCCGGAAAGAACAGGTCCGTGGCGAGCCCGACGCCGTCGCGCATCGCCAACCGCACGTCACTCGCCAGCAGTACGCCGAACTCGCTCGGCGACTCCGGTTGCCCTCGCCAGTCAGCCACGTCGACTCCCTCGGGAGATGGGAGGGGTCCAGGTCGGAATGCGGAACCCCTTTCTCCGAACCTATGAGACGAAGGGCACCCTCATCGAGACCAGACCCGGGTGCCGCGGATGACCGCGTTCGGCACCGGCATGCACATCGGCCGGCGGATGCGCCCACGACGCGGCATTCCCCACAAGCCCTCGATGGGTGAACTTTTGCCTCCAGAGCCTGGTCGATAGTGGGACACAAACACCACTGCTCACATTCTGGAACCAACGGCGGAGCAAACTCGTCACAACCCTCGCAAGTGGGCGGCGTTCACCTCGCGATACGGACTCTTGGCCTACGTTGGAGCGGCATGTTACAAGAGACGAACACAGCGTGATCGGACGCCGAGGCAAACCCGGAGGGCGACCCGATGAGACGCCAGCGCCACCACAGTGGCCGGCACGTCGACACGGCGACCACGGACGACGCCCGCGGGCACTTACCAGCCCGCGCACCGTCCGCCCTTTCAGGTGCCGTACGCACGCGTTTCCCCGGCCGTACCCGGCCCACCGCTCGGCTGACGCGACCCACTGCCACGACCGAAGTGACAAGACCGTCTCTCCCTGACGAGGGGGCCGCGCGATGGTGAAACGTTGGCAGCGAACCCAGTCGAAACGCCGGCTCACGGCGCAGGAACGTCACCGCGAAGAACTCCACATCCAGCAGATGAGCGAAGACGCCGTCGTACGCTCGGAGAAGTCCGAGCAACGGGTGCAGCGCCTCAAGATCCTGCTGCACGCCTCGTTGTCCCGTCCGGTCGAACCCGTCGACTTCGAGCAGTTGAAGAAGTCCGTACCGACCGTCGATCTCGGCAGTGACGCCGATCCCCACCCCCTCCCGCACTGGGAGGAGTACGCACCCCGACCGGCGAACTTCCTCACCCGGCTGCTGACCCGCGCGTCCCGGCGGACGACCGAGGCGGAGGCGGAGGCGGCGTACGCCAGCGCACTGGAGCGTTACCGTGCCGACGAGGCGGAGCGGCAACGCCGGATCGAGGAGCTGCAGCGTTCCCACGCCGACACACACGCCACCGTGCTCGAGAAGACCCTTGCCCACAACGCGTCCATCGACGAGTTCCGCGACGCGGTGCTTGCCGGTGACCGTGTCCGGGTGAGCGAGTACTTCTCCCGGGTGTTCGCGACCATCGTGGACCGGTCCAGCTTTCCCCGCGACCGGCGGTTCGCCTACGTTCCCGAATCCAAACTCCTGCTGATCGAGTGGCAGCTTCCGAGCACCGACATCGTGCCGCGGGAGAAGGAGTTCCGCTTCAACAAGGCCACCGACTCGGTGGGTGTCTACAAGTGGCGTTCGGTCGGCGAACTCCGCGATGTCTACCACGACCTGCTGGCCCAGATGGCGCTCCGCGCGGCCAACACCGCATTCGGCGCGGACCCGGCGGGACTCGTGGAGACCGTCGTCTTCAACGGCATGGTGACCACGGAGGACGGCACGAGTGCGTGCCTCATCACCATGAGTACCTCGCGACGACGCTTCAGCCGACTCAATCTCGACAACCTCAGCGACCCGCTGGAGCTCGTCCGCAAGCAGTGCGGGGCAGACGTTTCCCCTTATCCGGAAGAGCTTGCCGGCGTGACGCCGATTCTCACCTACGACCTCGCCGATCCGTCCGTGACTCCGGCGGCGGCCACCCGCGCACCCAACCTCGCGACGGCACCGATCGAGGAGTTCTGGCGCCTCGTCGAACGGCTCCTGGAACGCATGGGCTACTCCGTCGTCGCGCTCGACGGAGCGGCCGGCAGCTACCTCGCGTCCTCCTCGGGCGCCGAAGCCTGCCGCAAGGTCGTGCATGTCCGCCGCGGAGAGGGCCGGTTGGAGACCTCGGAGGTCCGCGGGCTTGCCTCCGCCGTACGCCGCGAGCGGGCCGACGGCGGCATGCTCCTGACGACCGGCGGGCTCGACCCGCAGGCGTACGACTACGCACACCGGCGGCCGTTACGGCTCTACGACGGGCACAACGTCCTCGCCCTGTGCCAGCAGCACGGCCTACCCGTACGGATCGAGCCGGCCGTCTCCTCCGAGGCGGGACCTGCGGAAGGCTCAGGCGTACCCGAGCAGCGCCACGACCGCACTCCGTCCGGCGTCGACCGCTGACGCAGCCGGGGCGCCCTCATCCCACGTCGTCGATACCGGCGAGGATCTCGTCGACGTCGGCGCGGTCGAGCCCCGAGGCATGCAACAGGTCGTGGACGCAGGACCGTACCTGTGCGACCACGACCTTGCCGGAGAACCCGCACGCGTCGACCGCCGACGTCGCCAACTCGGCCGCGTCGACCAGGCCGCGCCTCGCCGCCCGCGGTTCGACTCCCCTGGCGAGTTCGTTGCGGAGCGTACGCACGGACTCGGCGAGCCGGCGTACCGCTGCCACCAGGTTGGGTGGGACCGGCTCGTCGTCCCGGATGACCACGATGACGCGCCGGGCGAGGACCCGGGTGTTGCGTACGGCATGGTCGAGGTCGGTCACGGCATCGACGTACGAGGTGAGATGACCGCGGGCACGCCAGCGCACGGGCGCGATGCGGGCGATCTCCCTCCCGGCGCTGAGCGCCTCGCGAAAGTCCCCGAACGAACCCTCGATGAGACGGGCACGAGCCAGGGCGGCGTTGGCGGCGGACCGGTCCTTCGCGTTGAGCGCCGATGCCAGGTCGTCAAGGGTGCTGGCCAGTTCCTCCAGCATCCGGCCAGCGGCGCGCCGTGCCACGACGACAGGGTTGACGGGCAGCAGGATCGCGTTGACCAGCAGGCCGATGGCACCTCCGACGAGGGCGTCCACGAAGCGGGTCGTGGCGGCCATCGCGGTGCTGGTCGCCGGCACGAGTGCGACGACGAGGATCGCCGACGCGGCGCCCTGGTTGACGAGCAGCGGACCACCTCCGGTGAGGACGGCGGCCGCCATCGCGAGCAGCACCACCAGCCCGATCTGCCAGGCGCCGCGACCGATCGCCCCGATGAGGAGTTCGGCGACGAGGACGCCGAGGGCCACGCCGACCACGAGCTCGAGGGACCGGCGCAGCCGCTGGCCGAGGGACACTCCCAGCGACAGCACGGCCGCGATCGGGGCGAAGAACGGTTGCGGATGACCGACGAAGCGGGTCGCGACGTACCACGCGAGACCGGCCGCCACGGCCGACTGGACGATCGGGAGCAGGGTGCGCCCGAGCCGTCGGACGCGGGTGCCGAGCGACTCACGGGAACGCTGCGCCACGTCGTCGAGGATCGCCTCGCCCCGGCGTACCAGCGCCGCCACCGGCCGTCGGCCCGTCATCACACCCTCGACTCACCCACTGGTTGTCCCGGGCCGCCGGTCGCTCGCAGGACGTACGTACCCAGGCCGGCGGTCCCCTACAGGTAGAGGCCGGTCTGGTCGTCCTCGAGCCGTTCGGAGGCAACCGCGTGGATGTCACGTTCGCGCAGCAGGATGTACTCCTCGGCGTGCAGCTCGATCTCCGCGCGGTCCTCGGGATCGAACAGGACCCGGTCGTCGATGACGACCGACCGGACGTGTGGTCCGATCGCCACGACCTTCGCCCAGGCAAGACGCTTACCCATCTTGGCGGTCGCCGGAATCACGATCCCCGCGGACGAGCGACGCTCACCGCTCTCGGCGTCCAGGACGACGAGGACGCGGTCGTGCAGCATCCGGATCGGCAGCTTGTCGGCGCGGAGCCGGCCGTTCGACGTGTCGGTCACGGTGTGAGAGATTACGGCGCCTTGCCCACCGATCGCCAACGGCCCGGGCTCCGCGTGGACGCCGGCCGCCTGGGCACCTCCCGACGGCGGCCCTCTTCGTTGCCTGGGCCAGCCGGGCAACCACCGGGGCAGAGAGAGCGTCCAGAGATCAATCCGACCCTGGAGGCTCCGATGTCCCGCTTCACCGCGCCCCGGAAGGCTCTCTTCGTACGGACACTGCTCGTACGGACCCTGCTCGTACGGACCCCGCTCCTACGGGCTCTGCTCGTACGGACTCTGGGCGTCGGGATGGTCGCCGCGTTCCTCACTCTCGGCGGTGTGGTCCTCGCGCCCGTACCCGCGTGCGCGTGTTCGTGCGTTCCGACCAACCCGGCCGAGGCGTTCGCGCGCGCCGACGCCGTTTTCGTCGGACGGGTCGTTGACCGGGCCTCGAAAGACCGGTTCCCCTGGGAGAGCACGGGTGTGGAGGTCTGGACGTTCGAGGTGGAAAGGATCTACAAGGGCGAGGTACAGCGGCGGCAGGAGATCGTCACGATGGAGTCCGGCGCGTCCTGCGGCCTGGAGCTGGACGGCTCCGGACCGTTCGTGATCTATGCCACCCACGACAGCTTTGACATCGAACCCCAGCGCGACCAGTACGCCGCCGGCCTGTGTGACGGCAGCCAACCGCTCACCGCCGAGGTCGAGCGTTCGCTGGCCGCGCAGGCACCCGCCGGGCCGATCATGCCGGCCGGCTCGGTGGACGCGTCGGGAGAGAACCGCGACGGGGTGTCCACCCCTCTCGTGGTCGGACTCGGAGCGATCGGTGCCGTCGTCGCGGCGGTCGTCGGCTGGCTGAAGCTGCACGGATGAGCCACCCGCGGGACCCCGTCTGGTCGGTCGACGCTCAGCGACGTCTCCCCTGCCGGCGATGGTGCCGCGGGCCACGTGGCTGCCGGCCACGCGGCTGGCCGAGCCGCTGAGTACGCGGACGGGCGCCACCGGTCGGGCCGTCGTGCAGCCGGCCGCGGAGCAGCTTGAGCGCACCGAACACGGCACCCGCGGCGACCACGGCCGTCACGACCCGGCCGGTACGGAACCGGCCGTCGGGGGTCATGACCACGAGCTTCGCCTTCACCGCACCGCGGGAGACCATCTGCTTCGGCTGCATGCGTTCGGTCAGTGTGTCGATCGTGGTGGCCAGGCGTTCGCGCGTGGCCGTGAGCTCCCGCTCGATCTCGGCAGCGGACCGGTTGCCCGCGGCTTGCCGCTCACCAAGGGACGCCTTCTCGCCGGCGGTTCGCTTCTCGGCAACCTCCCGGCTCGCGCTCGCGCCCGGTTGTTCCTTCTGGGCGGGTAAGCGCTGCCTCGTCCGGTCGCTCACTCTCGGCCCTCCGATCGTCTGGTGATCATGAATGGTTCCCGGCGCCACAGGCGGGCCCGATCGTCACGATCACGTCACCTCGCTCGCATCCGAACCCCACGATCGCGGTGATCACTTCAGTGTGGCAGATCGCTCATGTGCGCCTCAGATCTTCGCGGGGTTACCCCAAACGAGCGCTCTGACCACAAAAGCCCGAGCCATGGCGAAACGTGCGGGCGAGTCAGCGCGCCCGGGCCCAGCCAGCTCAGCGGGTGCGATCCGCCAAGCGCGGGTCGAAGCCGTACGGAAGTTCCAGTCGGTGTGCCGCCATCAGTTGGGCGTCACCGAGGACGAGGGGAGTCGGTCCGTCGGCGACGATCGTGCCGCCGTCGAGGATGACCGAGCGTTCGCAGAGTTCCAGGGCGTACGGAAGATCGTGGGTCACCATGAGCACGGTCACGTCCAACCGGCGGAGGATCTCCGCCAGCTCCCGGCGGCTGGCCGGGTCCAGGTTGCTGGACGGCTCGTCGAGGACGAGGATCGACGGCCGCATCGCGAGGACGGTCGCCACCGCGACCCGACGCCGCTGGCCGAAGGACAGGTGGTGAGGCGGGCGATCGGCGAAGTCGCCCATCCCGACCTGCCGCAGCGCCTCGTCGACCCGGGCGTCGAGCTCTCCGCCGCGCAGGCCGAGGTTGGCCGGGCCGAACGCCACGTCGTCGCGGACACTCGGCATGAACAGCTGGTCGTCGGGGTCCTGGAAGACGACGCCGACCCGCCGGCGTACCTCCCGGATCGTCTCCGCACCGACCTGCATACCGTCGATGCGTACTGATCCCAATCCCGGGATGAGGATGCCGTTGAGGTGCAGAACGAGCGTGGTCTTGCCCGCGCCGTTGGGGCCGAGGACGGCGACCCGCTCGCCGCGGGTGACCGTGAGGTCGACGCCGTAGAGCGCCTGGTGGCCGTCGGGATAGGCGTATGCCAGGCCACGGAGTTCGAGGACGGGCGCGCTCGACCTGGTGTGCTCGGTCTGCGGCGGCGCGGCGGTCATGGTGTCCACCAGGCGACGAACGCCACTGCCAGCGCGGTCGCCGGGAGTGCCAGGGCGAGAAGCCATGCCCGGCGTGAGGGGTACGCCGGGGCTCCGGGCAGGTCCGGCAGCCGACCGGAGTAGCCGCGGGAAAGCATCGCGAGGTGGACACGTTCACCGCGTTCGTAGGACCGGATGAACAACGCTCCGGCCGACTGGGCGAGGACGGGCCACGCACGCGGTCCGCGCGGGGTGAACGCCCGGGCAGCCCTCGCCGTACGCATCCGCCCCATCTGGTCGGTGACCACGTCGAGGTAGCGCACCATGAACGCCATGATCTGGACGAGCTGACCCGGCACCCGCAGCCGCTGCATCCCGACCAGCAGGTCGCGCTGGTCGGTCGTCGCCGCGAACAGGATCGACGTGACAACACCCAGGGTGGCCTTGACCAGGACGTTCCAGCCCGACAGCAGGCCAGCCTCCGACACGGACACGCCGAGCACGTCCATGCGCGGCCCCTGCGCGATGAACGGCAGGAGCACCGCGAACACCACCACCGGCGCCTCGACCACCATGCGCGTGGCGACGAACGGCAGCGGCACCTGGGCGAGCAGGGCGACGGCGATCAGGAGTGCGGCATAGCACCCGAACGCCCAGAACGCGGTGCGCGGCGTCGTGACGACCACGAGGACGAAGGCGACGAGCGCGACGAGCTTGCAGTGCGGCGGGAGCCGGTGCACGACCGAATGGCCGTGGACGTAGAGCCGGTGCGTATGGACCGCGCCCATCTGTCAGCCGTCGGTGGAGCGGCCGGTGGCCCCGACGGTGGACGCGCCGGTGGCACGGTCGGTGGAGGGCGTCGAGGGTTGGGGTGTCCGGGTCCGCCGGCGCACGGCGTAGGCCAGGCCACTTCCCAGGGCGAGAGCGACCAGGACGCCCGCGACTCCCGCGAGCCCACCGGACAGGACCGGATGCTCCACACCCCTGACGCCGTAGTCGGCGAGCGGTGAACCGGCGGTGGCGCTGTCGCGGGCCCGATCGCCGAACCCAAGGTCCTCGGCGACCCGGTTGAGCCCGTCCGGGCTGCCGGAGGCGAAGTAGCTCACCCCGCCCGCGAGCAGGAGCGCGACCACGACGCCGACGAGCACGACCACCTTCGTCCGTGCCCGGGGCGGGCGGGTCGGGCTCGGCTGGGTCGGGCTCGGCTGGGTCGGGCTCGGTTGCGTACCGGCGTCGACGCGTTCGCTCATGAGGCGGCCTCCTTCGACATGGCGCGGGACGTACGGATGAGGAGGGCCTGCCCGGCAAGCAGGCCTCGGGCGCCGTGGACCAGGTCGGGCCGGACCGCCACGATGCTGGCCACGGTCGCGGCGGTGATGGCGGCCTCGCCGATCCCGATCAGGACGTGCCAGCCGAGCATGGCGGCCATGAGCGCGCCGAGCGAGATCTCGGCCGTTCCGCCCACGGCGTAGAGGCCGACGAAACACAGTGCGGAGACCGGCACCGAGACCAGCGCGGCCACGAACGCCGCCGGCGCCGCCGACCCGGGCCGCCTCGGCAGCAGCCGGAGGACGAGCGTGAAGATCACCCACCCGGCAATGACCGTCACGACGCCCATCAGCGTGATGTTGGTGCCCAGCGCCGTGATTCCGCCGTCGGCGAAGAAGAGTGCCTGGACCGCAAGGACGACGGTCAGACACAGCACGGCCGTCCAAGGGCCGACGAGGACCGCGGCGAGTGCGCCGCCGAGCAGGTGCCCGCTGGTGCCGGCGCCGACCGGGAAGTTGAGCATCTGGACCGCGAACACGAACGCCGCGACCAGTCCGGTCAGAGGTGCCGTCCGGTCGTCGAGCTCGCGGCGCGCCCCGCGGAGAGCGACGCCCACGACCGCGGCCGCAGCGACGCCCGTCGCGACCGACGTGGGCGCGTCGAGGAAGCCGTCGGGTACGTGCACTGGTCCTCCTCGGGACTGGGAGGTCTGGGCGGGATGTCTCCGGTCTGGGAGATGCTCCACCTTGAGAGATGATGGCAATCCTGGACTGATCACATTTCGCCGGTCATTCTTACATGCAAACAACTTGCAACAAGACCCCCCGTCTCATTCCGTCCGACCTGGAGGACCAGTGGCCCCCGCACCTCGACTCAGCCCGGGCGACCCGGCACCCGACTTCACCCTCGACGACGCCGACGGCAAGAGCGTCGCCCTCGCCGACCACCGTGGCCAGAAGGTGATCGTCTACGCCTACCCGGCCGCCATGACCCCCGGCTGCACCAAGCAGGCCTGCGACTTCCGCGACTCGCTGGACTCGCTGGCCGCGGCGGGATATGCCGTGCTCGGGATCTCGCCGGACAAGCCGGCGGCCCTCGCGAAGTTCCGCGAGAAGGAGGGTCTGACGTTTCCGCTGCTCTCCGATCCCGACCGGCAGATGCTGACCGCGTGGGGTGCGTACGGCGAGAAGCAGATGTACGGCAAGACGGTCACAGGGGTGATCCGTTCGACGTTCATCGTCGGCGAGGACGGCCGGATCGAGGTCGCGCAGTACGGCGTCCGGGCCACCGGCCACGTCGCCAAGCTGCGCCGCGAACTCGGCGTCTGACGCCCTCGGCGGCGGGTCCCGGCAGGAGGTCGTCGGCGGGTGGCGGCCGAGACCGTAGACTGAGCCGCCGCTGATGGGCTGCCGCAGGCACGCCCGGGCGCGAGAGTGGCGGAATGGCAGACGCGCCGGACTTAGGATTCGGTGCCTTCGGGCGTGAGGGTTCGACTCCCTTCTCTCGCACGCGGCCGACGACGCTGGGCGACGCGGCCGGATCCACCTCCGGTGGTCACGCCGACCCGCTGGCACGGGGACGTCAATCCTCCTGTCAGCCCTCAGTCGGGGCTACTCGCCGGAGCTGATGTCCTCGCTCCTCTTCTCGCACCAACGTCTCGTGGGGGAATGCCCGGTGAAGCTCTCCATCCTCGTACCTGTCTACAACGAGGAAGCGACCTTCAGCCGTGTCCTCAAACGGGTCCTCGACGTCGACTACCCGTGCGAGGTAGAGGTCATCATCGTCGATGACGGCAGCCGCGACGCCACCCCTGAACTCCTCGACCAGATCGACGACCAGCGGGTCGTTGTCCACCGGCACACCGTCAACCGCGGCAAGGGTGCGGCCATCCGTACGGCCGCCAGCATCGCGACCGGCGACTTCTTCGTGGTCTGTGACGCCGACCTCGAATACGACCCGGCCGACATCCCGAGGCTGCTTGCTCCTGTCATCTCCCAAGACGCCGAGGTGGTCTACGGCACCAGGACGTTCTCGAGCCACACCTCGTACTCCTTCTGGTTCGTCCTCGGCAACAGGGCCGTCACGACATTCGCCAACGTGCTCTTCAACTGCTACATCCGCGACCTCGAGACCTGTTTCAAACTGATGCCGCTCACGCTCTACCGCGAACTCGACATCCGTTCGGCAGGCTTCGGCATGGAGGCCGAGATCACCGGCAAGCTGCTGCGTCGGGGCTATCGGCCGTACGAAGTGCCGATCTCCTACCGCGCTCGCACCCGGGCGCAGGGCAAGAAGCTCACCTGGCGCGACGGGGTCGAGGCGTTGTGGATCCTGGCGCGTACCCGACTCTCCGGCGGCCGGCGCTGAGGCTCCGTCCAGGGGAAAGACTCTGGCGGTCCCCGCACCCCGCGACCGCCGCCGTCTCCCTGGCTGTGGCCGCGGGCATCGCGGTACGGCTCGTGTTGTGGTGGCAGGACCGCGCGTTCTGGCGTGACGAACTCGGCCTGGTCCAGAGCCTCGACGCCTACCCGGCTGCGGCACTGCTCGGGCGGCTGGCTGACACGCAGTCCGCGCCGCCGCTGTGGCTCCTCGTGGTCCGCGCGGTGACGGCGGTCGCCGGCGACGGCGAACGCACCTACCGGCTGATGACGCTCGGATCAGGCTGTGCCCTGCTGGTGCTCGTGGCGGTGCTCGGCATCCGTCTGGTCCGCTACCGCTGGGCCGTCGTCGTGCCGCTGATCCTGCTGGCCACCCTCTCGGAGCTGGTCTTCTACACCGTGCAGACGAAGCAGTACGCCACGGACGCGTTGGCCGTGACGTGGCTGGTGCTGCTCGGCGTACTGCTGCTGGCGCGTAGTGCCGAGCCGACCGTCGCTCAGGGCGGGGAGGCCGGTGACGGGGTTGGTGTCAGCGCCCGGCACAGCGGCTTCCGGCGGACCGATCTGTGGTGGTACGCGTCGCTCGTCGTCCTGCCGTGGCTGTCCCACGCCTTCATGCTGGCGGCGCCGTTGGTCGCTGGCTGGGTGACGCTCGTGCGGACGTGGCGTGGCGAACTGACGCTGCGCCGCGCTGCGGGCTGGCTCGTCGCGCCGGCAGTGTCGGTCCTGGCGGCGGCACTCTACGCGCGGCATCTGACGAGCCAGGCGCCCGACTTCCTGACGTACTGGGCGGCGTTTCTCGGACCGAGCGGTCACACGACGCACGGTGGAGGTCTGGCCGGCTGGTGGGACTGGCACGGGTTCGTGTTCGGTGAGTTCGCCGTCCGCGAGCTCGGCTTCCCGACGCCGTGGGGGGCCGCGCTGGTCGTCGTCGGGGCACTGATCGCGTTCCGCCGCGGTGCCGCCGTCGCGATGCTGCTGGTCCTGCCACTGGTGGCGGCGTACACCGTGGGGGTGCTGGGGCTCTATCCGTTCGGGCGGCGGCTGGTGCTCTTCTGCGTTCCTTCGCTACTGCTCTGCCTCGGCATCCTGGTCGACGCCGTGGCGGGACGGGCAGTCCGCGTGGTTCGCGGGTGGACGGCGAGGTCGGGGGGACCGAGTGGCTGGCCGGCGGTCGGTGACCGGATGGTGGCGGCCGTCGCCGGGACCACGACCGCGGCGGCCGTGCTCGCCGTGTGCTGGACGCCGCCGACGCGGCTCGTTCACGACCTGACCTACCTGTACGGCGTCGACGACTACCGCGGTGCGTTGAGCTTCGTGGCCGCGAAGTGGGAACCCGGCGATGTCCTGCTCGTCGGCAACGGCGACCGGGCGGCGGTACGGGTGTATGCCCCACGGCTGCACCTTCCGCTCGACCGGGCGTACCGCGCGATACCGACCGCGACGACCACCCCGCGGGCGGACTGTCCCCTGCCGCGCGAACTGGCGGCCGCGCGGCGGATCTGGCTGGTGACAGGCGATGTCGTCCCGCTGTACGACGGTGTGCCGAGCAGGTACGCCCTCGTGTCACCGCTGCTGCCGCGGTTCCGGGTGGTGTGGTTCCAGGACAAGGGACTGGTCACCGTGCAGGCCGTCATACCGGGCCCGACGCCCGACGCCCGACCGACCAGGTGCCTCGACTACGCCCCCGTCGGCCCCGCAGGCTCCCCCGCCCTCCCGTGATCATGATCGTGATCATGAAGGTGCCGCGGAGCTATGGCCCCGAAAGCCTTCATGGTCCGTTTTCACTTCATGATCTCACTGCAGGCCGGCGAGGGTGCGGGGACAGTGAGCGTCAGCGCTGAGTCAGGGCGGCGGCGATGAGGGGCGCCATGGCGCGGACCGCCTTGCCCCGGTGGCTCAGGGCGTCCTTCTCGGCCGGCGGAAGCTGGGCGGCGGTCCGCGTTTCGCCGTCGGGAACGAACACGGGGTCGTAGCCGAACCCGCCGTCTCCCGCCGGCTCCCGCGCGATCCTCCCTGGCATTCGGCCCTCGACGACGTGCTCTGTGCCGTCGGGCAGGACCAGCACCATGCAGGCCACGAAGTACGCTCCACGGCGCTCGTCAGGCACCTCGGCCAGTTGGTCGAGCAGGAGTTCGTACCCACGGGGTCGGTTCTCTCCCCGACCGGCCCAACGCGCGGAGAGGACGCCCGGCATGCCGTTCAAAGCGTCGACACACAGGCCGCTGTCGTCCGCGACGGACGGCAGACCCGAGTGGGCGATCGCAGCGTGCGCCTTGAGCCTGGCATTTCCTTCGAAGGTCGGCTCGGTCTCGGCGGGCTCGTCGTAGGCAGGAACGTCGTCAAGGCTGAGGACCTCGACAGCGGACACCAGCGGGGTGAGAATCCGGGCCATCTCGACGAGCTTGCCGCGGTTGTGGGTGGCGAGCAGGACCTTCGGCCGGACCGACCGGTCCACCGGCGTACCCGTACTCGTCACCGATCCCGCCTCAACCGTGTCACCCGACCGCACCGCCGACTCCGCCTCAACCGTGTCACCCGACCGCGTCACCGATTCGGCCGCAACCGCGTCGCGGGCGCGCGTCACTGACCGGACCTCGCCGGAAGCTCCTTGGCAAGAACCTCTGCCTGGATGTGCGCCAGCTCCGCGCATCCGACGCCGGCCAGCTCCAGCAGTTCGTCGAGCAGTTTGCGGTCGAACGGGTCGCCCTCGGCCGTCCCCTGCACCTCGACGAAACGCCCGTCGCCGGTCATCACGACGTTCATGTCGGTCTGGGCGCGGACGTCCTCTTCGTAACAGAGGTCGAGCAGGGGCGCGTCGTCGACGATGCCGACCGAGATCGCCGACACCGAGTCGGTGAGGGCGTCGCCCCGGAGCGAGCCGCGGCCATCGAGATAGCGCACGGCGTCGACGAGTGCGACGTAGGCGCCGGTGATCGCCGCGGTCCGGGTGCCGCCGTCGGCCTGCAGGACGTCGCAGTCGAGCACGATGGTGTTCTCGCCGAGCGCCTTGAAGTCGATGACCGCGCGCAGAGACCTGCCGATGAGCCGGGAGATCTCCATCGTGCGTCCACCCAGCCGTCCCTTCACCGACTCGCGGTCGCTTCGGGTGTTGGTCGAACGCGGCAGCATCGAGTACTCGGCGGTGACCCAGCCGAGGCCGGAGTCCCGGCGCCAGCGGGGGACGCTCTCCGTCACGCTGGCCGCACACAGCACGCGGGTACGCCCGAACTCCACCAGAGCCGACCCTTCGGCATGGTCGAGCCACCCGCGGGTGATCTGGACAGGACGCAGCTGATCCGCGGAGCGGTCGTCGACTCTCACCATGCGTACGACCCTACCGGCGGCACCACCGGATCCCGTGCAGCGGCGCCTGCTGCTGCGCCGCCTCCGCGAGGGTACGCGGGCGGCGACAGACCGAAGGGCTGGGCGACGCTCAGGAACGACTCGTCGCGGGCGCGCCGCGGCGGCGCAGCACCGCCGCCACCTCCCCGACGGCAAGCCGGGCCGCCCACGGTGCCAGGTCGCGGGTCCTGCGACCCAACCACGGCACGCCCTTGGTCGCCAGCCAGGCCAGCTCCGCCCTACGGGACAAGGCGATGCCACCGCCGCGTTCGACGCCCGTGGGCGACGACCGCACACCCACAGCGCCGAGCCCCTCGGCACACGTACGCGCGAGCAGCCGGTGCCCCAGCTCCGACGGATGGAGTCGGTCGACGCTCCAGGCCTCGCGCGCGTAGACGGCGGGCGAGGCGGCGAGATCGATGTACGCACCACCGAAGGCGGCGTGGATCTCGTCGTACACCCCGTTCACCGCCTCGATTCGCCGGGCCAACGGTCCGGCCAGCAGCCTCGGCAACCCGAAGACCCGGCTGTGGTCGTGGAACCGCACCATCAGGAGGTCAGCCCCCGCCCGGGTGAGCTTCTCGGCGGTCCCGAAGAGGTCGGCGCGCACCCGGTCCGCGTCGAAGCTCGACCGCATCGTGTCGTTGACGCCGACGATCACCGACGCCAGCTGGGGCCGCAGGGCCAGCGCCTCGGGCAGTTGCCGGTCGCGGACGTGCGTGGTGGTCGCGCCAGCCTGGGCGAGGTTGTGGAACGTGAGGTCGTACGTCGACGTCAGCGACTCCGCAAGGAGCGCCGCCCACCCCCGCCATCCGGAGGTCGTGAGGTCGCCGATCCCGAGGGTCAGGCTGTCGCCGAGGGCGACGTACCGCAGCTCCCGCGTCGCACAGGTCACGGCGACCAGGCTGGGTCAGCCGGTAGGAGGTTGTCCGCACCCGACGTGACCGCCGGTCGAACGTCCCGCAAACTCTTGCCCGGCCGGGCGCTACCGCCTTACAAGGCAATGACCAACGACGCACGGTGAGTTTGCCGCGTGTCGTTGGGAATGATCACGCCTGCGTGATCATTCCCCTTGGGCTCAGATGTCGTACGCCGCGCCAGCGTGGGCGATCTCCACCGGCCCGTCGTAGGCGGCGCGCGCCTCAGCGGCAAGGTCCTCGGGTGCGTACCACGGCGGCACGTGCGTGATCACGAGCCGACCGACGCCGGCGCGATGGGCGTACTCCCCCGCCTGTCGGCCGGTCAGGTGGACGTCCGGCGGGTTCGAGTCGCCGTCACGGAACGTCGCCTCGCTCACCAAAACGTCGGCTCCGCGGGCGAGTTCCACGAGCGCGTCGGTCGGGCCCGTGTCGCCGGTGTAGACGAGCGAACGACCCTGATGCTCCAGCCTGATGAGGTACGCCTCGACCGGGTGGCAGGCCGGCGCCACCGAGACGTCCATCGGCCCGATCTGCCGTGCGCCTCCGGTCAGCCAGGCCCGGAAGTCGAACACGTCCCGCATACCGGGCTCGAGCGGGAGGCCGTAGGCGACGGCCAGCCGGTCGGCCGTACCGAACGGGCCGTAGACCGGAATCACCGTCCGTGGACCACCCGGATGGTACTTCCGAGCGACGTAGTACGAACACAGGTCCAGGCAGTGGTCCGCATGCAGGTGGGAGAGTCCCACCACGTCCACGGTGTACGGGTCGACGTGGCGTTGCAGGGCACCGAACGCGCCGTTGCCGAGATCGAGGACGAGCCGGAAGGTACGCCCACCATGGGGAACCTCGACCAGGTAGCACGACGCCGGCGAATCCGGCCCGGGAAACGACCCGGAGCATCCCACGACGGTGAGCCGCATGCCCACTCCTTTAGGCCACTTCCTCGACGAACGCGATCTCCGGACCGAGGAACCGCCCACCGATCGCCATGAACGCCTCCGGATCCCCGGTGGTGAGGAACCGGTGCTTCGGCGGCGACAGGGCGTCGTCCCGCGCCAGGCCCCCGCCGACCAGCCGTGCGTACACGTCGTTCGCCGTCTCCTCGGCACTCGAGACCAGGGTGACCGCAGAGCCCATGACGTACGAGATCACTCCCGTCAGGAGAGGGTAGTGGGTGCACCCGAGGACCAGCGTGTCGATCTTGGCCGCCGCGAGCGGATCGAGGTAGCGGTGCGCCTCGGCGAGGAGTTCCGGACCGCTGGTCAGGCCGCGTTCGACGAACTCCACGAACCGTGGGCAGGCCCGGGTGTGCAACGTGACGTGGGGTGCCGCCGCAAACGCATCGTCGTAGGCCTGGGAGGTCGCGGTGGCCCGGGTGCAGATGACGCCGACCTGGCCGGTCCTCGTCGCGGACACCGCTCGCCGCGTGGCCGGAAGGATCACCTCCACGACCGGGACCGAGTAGCGTTCCCGCGCGTCACGGAGCACCGCGGCACTTGCCGAGTTACAGGCGATCACGAGCAGCTTGACGCCCTGGTCGACCAGGTGGTCGAGGGATTCGAGGGCGATCTTGCGGACGTCGGCGATGCCCTTCTCGCCGTACGGGTAGCGCGCGGTGTCGGCGAGGTAGAGGACGGATTCGTGCGGGAGCTGGTCCATGACCGCCCGGGCGACGGTGAGGCCGCCGAAACCCGAGTCGAAGATGCCGATCGGCGAGTCTGACACGGCCGCCAGCCTACGGGCACCAACCCTGGCCCGGGGCCGCTATTCGCACCCGTCCAGACTTCGCCGTCGCGGGGAGAAACCCGCACAAGTCTTACGGGGCTCGGCCTAGGCCCGCGAACGCACCTGGGCTGCGTCCGTCGGCCAGGCCGAGCCCCCTCGGCGCCCCACCTGTCGGCGGCTCGTCAGCACGACAGTCGGTTCCTCCCACCAGCCCGCTCCAGGTGACCCTGGGTCGAGCATGTGTCCTCCGTCCGACCGCGCGTGCCTGAGTGTTCCCCCGAACCTCCCCGGTCCGCCGTCCCGGGCGCGTCATGGAATGCAAACCCACGAACCGCTCATGTGGTTGCATCAACTCTCAAGTCTCGACAAACCGGCCAACCTCGGTCATCGAGCCCCTGGGCGTGTTCCGTGACCCGGTGTGTTCGTCAGAGGCCTCACCGTGTCCCGTCACGCCCACAGCTGGCAGTCGAGAGTCTCCTCGGCCTCGTCGAGAGTTCCTTCGTACGCACCTGTGGAGAGGTACTTCCATCCGCCATCGGCGACGATCGCCACGATGTCGGCGCTCCTGCCCGCCTTGACGGCCTGATGGGCCTGGGCGATCGCGGCGTGCAGGACGGCACCGGTGGAGATGCCGGCGAAGATGCCCTCGAGGTCGAGCAGTTCCCTCACCCGACGTACCGCGTCGCGCGGGCCGACCGAGAAGCGGGAGTCGATCATGCGAGCGTCGTACAGCTCCGGAACGAATCCCTCGTCGAGGTTGCGCAGGCCGTAGACCAGCTCGCCGTACCTCGGTTCGGCCGCGACGATCGTGACGTCCGGCTTGTGCTCGTGGAAGAACCTGCCGACGCCCATGAGTGTCCCGGTCGTGCCGAGGCCCGCGACGACGTGGGTGACGCTCGGCAGGTCGGCCAGGATCTCCGGTGCGGTGCCTTCGTAGTGGGCGAGGGCGTTGGCCGGGTTGCCGTACTGGTAGAGCATCACCCAGTCCGGATGCTCCTCAGCGAGCTGCTTGGCGACGCGGACGGCCTCGTTGGACCCCCCGGCCGCTGGCGAGGAGACGATCTCGGCGCCCCACATGCGAAGCAGCTGCCGGCGCTCGGCCGAGGTGTTCTCCGGCATGACGCAGACGAGGCGGTAGCCCTTGAGCTTCGCCGCCATCGCCAGGGAGATGCCGGTGTTGCCCGACGTCGGCTCGAGAATGGTGGCTCCGGGACGCAGGAGTCCGTCCTTCTCGGCCTCGACGATCATCCGCAGGGCCGCGCGGTCCTTGACCGAACCCGTGGGGTTCCGATCCTCGAGCTTGGCCCACAGGCGTACGTCCGAGGTCGGAGACATGCGCGGCAGCCCGACCAGCGGGGTCTGGCCCACGGCGTCGAGATGCGAGGCGTAACGCATGGCTGACGGACCCCCGGCTCAGCCGCCCGCGACGGCGGGAAGGACCGTCACGACATCGCCGTCCTCGACGGACGCGCCGAGGCCACCCCGGAAGCGGACGTCCTCGTCGTTGACGTAGACGTTGACGAACTTGCGAAGATCACCCTCGTCGACCAGTCGGGACTTCAGCCCGGCGTGGCGGGCCTCCAGGTCGTCGAGCAGCTCCTGCAATGTCGCGCCAGCGCCCTCGACGGTCTTGGCGCCCCCGGTGTGGGTACGGAGAATCGTCGGGATACGGACCTCGATAGCCATCGGTGATGTACTCCTTCGCTCGTCGTCATACGCGCCAAGTGCCACAACACGGGCTGCCGCACGGGGATTCCGACAGGGGATTCCGACAGGGGATGGACGGCCGATTCCGGTTTGATCGAGCGTCCGGGACCTCCGGCAGCCGAGCCGGCGATGATCTCGGCAGTCGGGATCAGTGGCCCGAACAGTCGTAGACGACGACGGGGGCCGTGTGCCCGAGGAGGAAGAGCTCCACGCCTTGGAGTCTACGGTCTCACCTCAGGTGGGAGGTCCGGCGGATCGCCTCGTCGCGGGAGCGCTGGCCAACCCGCACAACCACCTGCTGCATCACAGGGTGGTGTCGATCATGATCGGCGCTTCCGAGTACGACCGGTTGGGCGGGAACAACGCCTGCCACTGCGGATTCAAGACCTGAGGTACATCCGGATGGTCCCGGTCGAGCAGCGCCTTCTGGACCCGCCAGAGCAACTCCTCCGGCCGGGCGGTGATGTCGTCGGCTGTGAGGACGATGACGATCCAGCCCAGGTCGCGGAGTTCCTCGCGGGCGCGAACGTCGTTTCGCCACTTCCGCTTGAGCGTGCGGTGGAGGTCACCGTCGTACTCCAGGGCGATCTTCTGCTCTGGGTACTGCAGGTCTGCCGTCGCCACCCACTGGCCGAACTCGTCGTGGATTTCCCATCCTGGTTCAGGGCACGGCAGGCCCGCGAGGAGGAGCAGCAGCCGGGTCCTCGTCTCCATTGGCGAGTCGACCCGTGGCCTGACCAACCTCGCGGTCGCCCGGGCCAGCCGCAGCCCAGGGCGTCGAGGAGAGGCGTCCGCCGACCGGATCAACGCCTCGCGACTCGTCCACCCGTGACGTACCAGGGCGTCGCCGAGGATCAGGAGATCTACCAGCGAGAGATGAGCCGCAAGCTCGGTGAAATTCCGCTCAGGCATCACCACTGCTCGCCCCTCGACGAGCGTGACCGCCTCACCGTCGCTCGTGGCATGGCAGACGATGCCGTGGACCCTGGGACGCGAGGTGGGCGCCGGAACCGTCACATGGACCATCCCGTCGTCCCGGACGGGCACGTCCCGCAAGAGCGCGGCCGTGAAGTGGCTGAACGCCGCTTGGGCGGGGAGCACGAGCCGCGCTGCATCTGCCCTCAGCGCGACCGTGTCGGGCAGGTGCGCCGGCACTCGGACTCCCCGGAATGGCCGCCGGAATCGCCGACCACGTAGGACTGTCCGCGAGATCCCGAGGCTCTCGGCGTACGACACGGTGAACGGCCCGGACAGCAACTCAGAAGGAAGGTCGGACGGAGCGGGCATCCGGACAGCTTGCCCGGGTCACCCACCGGCCCGTCTCAGGTATCCACAGGGGGGACCGGCCGCGTTCATTGCGAAGAAACGGTTAACGGGCCGCCGACCTGGTTCACCACAACTTCGCAATGAACGAGACCCGGACACATCTGGCGGGAGCGAGGCGGGAGATGACCGAAGCGCTAGTTGTTCGCGCGGCCGTCGTAGGCCGGGACCACCTGGACCTTCTCTTCGGTGACCTCGCCGTCGATGATGCGGTAGGACCGGAACTCGACCTCGCCACCCGCATCGGCGCCGTCCCTGGTCGACACGACGACATAGTGGGCATCCGGCTCCGCCGCGTAGGAGATGTCGGTACGCGACGGGTAGGCCTCGGTGGCGGTGTGCGAGTGGTAGATCACGATCGGTTCCTCGTCGCGGTCGTCCATCTCCCGCCACACTCTGAACTGCTCCTGCGGGTCGAACCGGAAGAACGTCGGCGAGCGCTCGGCATTGACCATGGGTACGAAGCGTTCGGGCCGGTTGGAGCCTGCGGGCCCGGCGACCACGCCACACGCCTCGTCGGGATGGTCAGCGCGGGCGTGGGCGACGATCTTGTCGCGGGTGGCCTGGTCGATGGTCAGCACAGCCCGACCCTATCCAGCCGACCCAACCGCACCCTCCCGCCAACCGTGGCCGGCGGCCGGTCGCGGAAGGCAGGCTCAGCTGATCGCCGAGACCAGCGACTCCTGGAGCCACCCCAGCCAGATGTAGACGCCGTACACCTGGCGCCGGCGATCGTCCTCGGGCAGCGCCTCCCAGCGGGCCTCGTCGTCCTGCTCGACCCCCAGCCGGGTGGCGAGGGCGAGCCGGAGATCGGTGAGCGTACGCAGCCAGGCCTGGATCTCGTCGGGGTTGATCGAGACGGTCACCTGGTCGGAGTACGCCGGGTCGCCGAGCGACTCCAGGACGGCTTCGGCGTTCTTGACCTTGCCGTCGCGCAGGCCGTGTTCGGTGAACCGCCGGAACTCCCCCGCCGCTTCCTCGTCATCGGCGTAGGCATTCGGGAAGAGCCGCGCGAGCACCTCGTCGTCGGGCGGTTCGGTCGAGCCCAGATGGCCGACGAGGGCGGCGAGGCTGTCCGCGGGCGGTGTCGACGACGGCGCCTCGTCGCGGATCAACTCCACCAGCTCACCGACCAGTCCACGGAGGATGTGCGCCTCCTCCGCGACGAACGTCGCCGACACCACTCCGTGTCGGGCCCGAAATCCGGTCGTCATGTGTCCCCAGTCGTCGTCTGCCCGGCCGCATTGCCAGCGGCGTCACACCTCATGTGTCACCACTCTTCTGCAGGGTCGCCCACAGACCGTAGGAGTGCATCGCCTCGACATCGCGTTCCATCTCTTCCCGCGTGCCGTTGGAGACGACGGCCTTGCCCCTCTCATGGACGTCCATCATGAGCTTCTCCGCCTTCTTCCGCTGGTAGCCGAAGTAGGACTGGAAGACGTACGTGACGTACGACATGAGGTTGACCGGGTCATTCCAGACAATGGTCACCCACGGCGTGTCCGGGCGGACGACGTCCTCGATGTCCGGCCGTTCGAGCTCCACTGGTGCGGTCCCGCTCACCGTCCCATCGTGGCATCTGTCGGGCGTTCCCCTCTCCTCGCACCCCCCAGAACGGTCCGAACGGCGCGTGGTCCACCACAACGAGCCGCCAGGGCGTGAAGGCTGAACGGCGTTGGCGCGCCGCGGTCTAGGCTCGGCCCTATGGACGAGATGTCCACCGGCACCTCCTCGACGGCGCTGTTCACCGACCGGTACGAGCTCACCATGCTCCGGTCCGCCCTCGCCGACGGCACCGCGCATCGGCGTGCCGTGTTCGAGGTGTTCGCCCGCCGACTTCCGGACGGTCGTCGCTACGGCGTGGTCGGCGGCACGGGGCGGTTCCTCGAGGCGTTGGAGCGGTTCCGGTTCGATGACGACACCCTCGACCACCTCGCCCGCAACGACGTCATCGACGAGCGAACCGCCGACTGGCTGGCGTCGTACCGGTTCTCCGGCGACATCTGGGGCTATGCCGAGGGAGAGTGTTACTTTCCGGGTTCGCCGATCCTGGTGGTGGAGTCGACTTTCGCCGAGGCTGTCCTGCTCGAGACCGTCTCGCTGTCGATCCTGAACCACGACTCGGCGATCGCGTCGGCGGCGTCTCGGATGACGACGGCAGCCGGGTCCCGCCCGATCGTCGAGATGGGTTCGCGACGTACGCATGAGGTGGCGGCGGTGGCGGCCGCCCGCGCCGCCTACCTCGCGGGCTTCGCGGCGACGTCCAACCTCGCGGCCGGTCGCACCTACGGCATCCCCACCAGGGGTACCAGCGCGCACGCGTTCACACTGCTGTTCGACTCGGAGCGCGCGGCGTTCGACGCCCAGGTGGCCGCGCTCGGCGCGAGCACGACGCTGCTCGTCGACACGTTCGACGTCCGTGCCGCCGTGCGAAGGGCCGTCGAGGCGGCCGGCACCCGACTCGGCGCCGTCCGGATCGACTCCGGCGACCTCCCGGTGCTCGCCCACGAGGTACGGGCCCAGCTGGACGAGCTGGGCGCGACGGAGACCCGGATCCTGGTGAGCGGCGACCTGGACGAGTACGCCCTGGCCGGGCTGGCCGCCGCGCCCGCCGATGCGTACGGCGTCGGCACCGCGCTGGTCACCGGCAGCGGCTACCCGACCGCGGAGTTCGTCTACAAGCTGGTCGCCCGTTCCACGACCGCTGACCCGGACGCTCCCCTGATCGGCGTCGCGAAGGCGTCGACCGGAAAGCCGACCCACAAGGGACGCAAGTGGGCCGTACGCCAACTCGACAACGGGATCGCCGTCGCCGAGGTCGTGTCGACACGGCCGGAGGACGAGCGGTTGGGCCGGCCGCTGTTGGTCCCCCTGGTGAAGAACGGCGAGGTTGTCGGCCGCGAACCACTCGACGCCGCCCGCGAGCGTCACCAGCGCAGCCGGGGCGAGTTGCCGCCGGCCGCCCTGCAGCTGTCTCGCGGCGAGCCGGCGATTCCGACGGCGTACGAAGAACACGCGCGGGAATGAGGTCCTGGAAGGAGGAGAGGTGCGATGACACGGGCGCTGATCGTCGTCGATGTCCAGAACGACTTCTGTGAAGGAGGCAGCCTGCCTGTGCACGGCGGGGCTGAGGTGGCCTTCGCGATCGGCGAGGTCCTCCGCGCCTGGCACGAGGCCGAAGAACGCGACAAGGCGTACGACCACGTGGTCGCGACCCGGGACCACCACATCGATCCGGGTGAGCATTTCTCCACCGAGCCCGACTATGTGACGAGCTGGCCGCCGCACTGCGTCGCGGGGACCGACGGAGCCGGCTTCCACCCGAACATCGACCCGCAGCCGTTCGACGCGGTCTTCAACTGTGGCGAGTACTCCCACGGATACTCCGCCTTCGAGGGGAGGTCGATCGAGGGGAAGGGACTGGCCGAGTGGCTCCGGTCCCACGACGTCGACCAGGTGGATCTCGTCGGGATCGCCACCGATCACTGCGTACGGGCCACTGCCGTGGACGCGGCGCGGGAGGGCTTTCGTACCCGCGTACTCCTCGACATGACGGCGGGCGTTCGCGCGGACACGACGGAGGCCGCGGTGCGCGAGATGCGAGAGGCCGGCGTCGAACTCGTCGGCACTCCGGTCGTCCACGAGGGCTATCCGCAGCCGAGCTGACTGTCGTAGGTCGATCAGGCGAGGACGCGGGCAAGCTCGTCGTCGGTCAGTTCCTCCAGCCGGGCGCGGAGTCGGTCCGGTGTGATCGGGAGGGTACGCATCCGGATGCCGACAGCGTCGTCGACCGCGTTGGCGAGGGCGGCCGGTGCCACTGGCGTGGACGCCTCCCCCGCGCCGAGCGGCGGCAGGCCGGGGCGGTCGAGCAGGACGAGATCGAGGGTGGGTACGCCGGAGAACGGAAGTATCGGATAGCTCGTCCAGTCGACGCTCTCGATCCCGTCGGTGCCGTGGCGCACCTCCTCGTGGAGCGCCCGGCTCAGGCCCTGCAGGATGCCGCCCTCGATCTGGTTCGCGAGGCCGTCGGGGTTGACGATGACGCCAGCGTCGCAGGCGGCCACGACGCGGCGTACGGTCACCGCTGCCGTCGTCGTGTTCACGCCCGCGTCGACGACGAGCGCGGCGTAGGCCTTCGACCCCTTGTACCTCGCCACCGCCACGCCCTGACCGCGCCCACTCGGGCCGATCCGCGTCTGCCAGCCGGCGCGTTCGGCGGCAGTCTCCAGTACCGCGCGCGCCCGCGGATCCGAGAGGTGCGCGAGCCGGAACTCCACCGGATCCTTGCCGGCGGCCTCGGCGAGCTCGTCCATGAACGACTCGATCGCGAACGTGTTGAAGTAGGCGCCGAGGCTGCGCAGCGCCGATGTCCGCAACGGTCCCTTCACGTAGTCGCCGACGATCTCGCGGGCGGGGATGTCGTACGCCGGAAGGGCGCTGCGTACTCCCCCTTCCCCGCCGCCCGCCCACGGCCGCGCCGGACCGCCCGCGCGCAGCCACGCCACCATCAGGCGGTCGCCTGTGCCGTGCGGTCGGGAGGTGTGTGCACCGGTACGGATGTGGTGCCGCCAGCCGGTGATCCTTCCGGAGGTGTCGAGACTGGCGTCGAGGTCGGCCTGCATCGCCGGTCCGTACGGCTCCCAGGTGAACTCGTCCCGCACCGAGAACTGGAACCGCACCGGCCTGCCGGGCACCGCCCGGGCTGCCAGCGCCGCGAAGCCGGCCGCGTCGTCGGCGCCGTTGTGCCCGTAGCAGCCAGGACCGTCAACGTGGCGGACGGTGAGGGTGTCGGCGTCGACGCCGAGCAGCGCCGCCAGCTCCCGCCGCAGCGGATAGACGCCCTGGCTGTGCGTCCAGACCGTGAGCGCGGCCGGTTCTGGCACGGGGCCCGGTTCGGCACCGGCGCCCGGCTCAACCTCGGCGCCCGGCTCAACCCCGGCGCCCGGCCCAACAGCGGCGAGGGCGACGGCAGCGGACGGCGCGATGGAGGCGTGCGCCTCGTGCGGTTTGGCATACGACGCGTGGACCTGCCGCCCGGCGGCGAGTGCCTCGGTCACGCCGGGCTCCTCGACAACGGACTGGCGTACGGGCTGCGCTCGCCGTGTGTCATCGGAGGCGTCGCTGCCGTCGACCAGCGGCGCGGGTTCCCAGCGTGCGGACCGGGCGAGACGTCGTACGCCGGCGACGGCCTGCTCCTCGCGGTCGGCCACCACGACGACGAGGCGGCCGTCGTGGACCACGGCCCGCACCCCGGGCATCGTCTGTGCGGCGTGCACGTCCACGCTGGTCAACGCCGCGTCGTAGGTCGGCGGCAGAAGCGCGCGGGCGTGGAGGAGTCCGGGCAGTGCCAGGTCGTGGACGTACGCCGGCGCACCGGTGAGCTTCGCGGTCAGGTCGATGCGGTGGACCGGCTGGCCCACGGCTCCCCCTGGCGCGGTCGCCCCTGTCGCTGGAACACCGACCGCAGGAGCACCGCCCGCACTTGCACCCTCCGCGGATGGGCTGGTCCAGCGCGGGCGGTCGTCCGGGCGGATGGGCCCTAGCGGCGGGCAGCCTTCGGCCCGAAGCCGGCGGAACGCCGCGGCCGCCATCGCCAGCGCCGTACCGCCCTGCTCGAGTGAGGCGCTGCCGGCCGTGTAGCCCTCGTCCGGGGTCGCGTCGGTCGCGGCCTGGCGGACGACGATCCGGTCCACCGGTACGTCGAGCTCGGCGGCGACGACCTGGGCGAGAGCAGTACGTACTCCTTGGCCGAGTTCCGACCGGCCGCTGCGGGCCTCGATCCGGCCGTCGGGGAGTGGTCTGAGCCAGTCTTCGACGTTCGGGGCGCCACGTAGCGCGCCCGGAAGGTCCACGTCGGCGGGCCCGGCGGCCGCGAGTCCGCGTGGATCGGTGAGCAGGGTGGAGTCCGGTCGTACGACGGCAGCGCAGGGCGGGAGCGTCTGACCGGCGAGCTTGCGGACAGCCCGGAGGATCCGGTGATGCGTACCGCACCGGCACAGGTGACCTTCGAGGGCTTCCTGGATGGCGGCCTCGTCGGGACTGGGCTCGCGGGCCAGCAGGCCGGCCGTCGACATGATGATGCCGTTGAGGCAGTAGCCGCACTGGGCCGCCTGTTCGTCGAGGAACGCCTGCTGGATCTCGTGCGGCTCCTCGGGTGTGCCGAGCCCCTCCGGTGTGGTGATCCTCGTCCCCTCAGCGGCGGCGAGAGAGAGCTGGCAGGAACGCTCCGGCCGGCCGTCGACGAGGACGACGCAGGCGCCGCACTCTCCGACCGCGCAGCCGGGGCGGACGCCGTAGAGAGCGAGATCGTGCCGGAGTACGTAGACCAGCGGCGTCTCCCGGTCGGCGTCGACGACGGTGGGGGTCTCGTTGACGACGAACGCGGTCGGTTCCGGGCCAGACATGTGGCTCACCTCTTTCGGCGTCGAACGGGTCCGCGCCTCTGTGGCGACAGGGGCGCCTTCATCCAAGCCCTCTTCGTTGCAGGGCGCCCCTCATCCAACGAAGTGCGCGTCACGGAGTCCACCCCACTGGTTCGGGTCAGCGGAAGGACGCCTGCCACACGAGGCGGCAGTGCCGGAGTTCGAGGGTCCCGCCGTACGCCGTGAAGAGTCGTGTCAGGTCTTCCTTGACAGCCGGCCATGACGGAACACCCCCGCGACGCCCAGCGAGCTTGGCGTAGAGCTCCGCGGGTTCATCGAAGGTCTCCGCCACGTCGAACCACCAGCACCCGTCGAGGTGGATCCGCCCCGCTGCCTGGTCGATGCCGGAGGTCACCCATCCGCGCACCTCGTCGTAGCCGAAGACGCGCTCGATTCGCAGCGGCTCGGGCAGGTCGGCGTTCCATGGCGGGACGGCGCCCGCCGGACCGGTCGGGTGCATGCCGACGGCGACCGCACCGGGACGCGCCGCCCGGAGCGAGGGGTCGAGCCACTTCGTGAGGATCGGCCCGCGCCGGCAGACGAACACGTCCACGCTCGCGTCCGGCACGCCGACGCCCGCGCCACCGTCGCTCAACCCGCTGCCGGCACCGTTCTCACCGGCACCGTTCTCACCGGCACCGTTCTCACCGGCACCGTTCTCACCGGCACCGTTCTCACCGGCACCGTTCTCACCGGCACCGTTCTCACCGGCACCGTTCTCACCGGCACCCTCATCGAGGCGGAGGACGCGAAAGTCGATGTTGGCCACGCCGCGTTCGGTGGCAAGTTGCCGGGCCAGGTCGATGACGCCGGGATCGCCGTCGACCCCGATCACGTGCCGGCACAGCGGGGCCAACGTCTGGGCGTACCCCCCATGTCCACAGCCGATATCGGCCACGACGAAGCTGGGGCTCACCAGTGACCGGACAAGCGCATCGAAGAAGGCCTCGCCGTTGCCCGGCGCCACCTGGGAACGCCAGCCGTGGACGAAGCCGCGACTCACCAGCCGTTCGTCGTCCTGCCACTCGGCGAGGTCGGCGGGATACCTGTCGAGAAACCCGCGGCCCGGCGCCCTCACCGTCCGAGCTGCCGCCGGTCCCGGATCCGGCGAAGCCGCCGGCGCTGCGAGTCGTCGAGCATCAGGTAACCGGCGATCGGCGCGCCGACCACAGCAAGCACGATCAGCAGGGTCGCCCACCAGGGAAGCAGAATCCAGGCGAGCAGGCTGACACCCACGCCACCGACGATCCACCACGTGCGATTCGACATGTCGTCCCTCTCAACCGCTCTGAGGCGTGCACCACCCGGTCGTTCCATTGTCCGTCATGAGAACGGTCGACCGGTCCGTATGGTGTCACCCGTTCCCGACCCAGGCCGGACTTATGGCACCAAACCGACCGCCAAGGGGTGCAGCACCTGGGCTGGCGCCGACCAAAAACCGGGGTGACCCCGCCCATGGTGCGGTGCCATGCTCGGTGATCGTGTCGTCTGAGCGCCAGCAGGACTCGTCCGAACGTCGCCGATCCTCCGCCCGCCGTGCCGCGCTGGGAGTGCTCGTCCGCGCGTTCCCTGGTCGTACGACAATCCTGGCACTCCTCGCCCTGCTCTCCGGGGCACCGGCGGCCGGGTTCGCGCTCCTCGTCGGCCGCCTGGTCGGCCAGCTGCCCGACGTGGTGACGGGCGGATTCGACTCGGCGGAAGGACGCCGTGTCGTCACGACACTTGTGCTGATAGGCACCGTCCTGGTGGTGCAGGAGGCCGTCAATCTGCTGCGGCTGCTCGCGACGACCGATCTCCAGAAGCGGATGGACGAGTACCTCCTGGCTCGCGTGATGACGACCACGATGGCAGTGCCGGGACTCGAGCTCTTCGAGGATCCCGAGCTCGCCGCGGCCACCAACCGTGCGGCGAGTGTCGCCCGCTATGGGCCCGGTGAACTGATCAGCGGCCTTTCGTACCGCTGGACCAGCCTGTCGCGCGGGCTCGCCGCAACCATCCTGGTCGCCACCATCTGGCCGGTGGCGGCGGGATGCCTGCTCATCCTCTGGCTCGTCGTCAGCCGCCACCTGCAGGCCGACTTCTACCGAGCGAACCCGTTCTGGACCGACCCGCTGCGCCGGGCGGTGTATCTCAACCGGCTCACCTACCTGCCCGACTGGGCGAAGGAGCTCCGCATCTTCGGGTTGACCGGTTGGATCGTCGACAAGTTCAGTACGGAGTGGCAGCAGGTGATGGCCGAGCTGTGGCGTACCCGCCGGGTCGGCTACCGCACCACGACGTTGCTCACGGTCGTGATCCTCGCTGCCAACGTCGTGGTGATGGTCCTGGCCGCGCGTGCGGCGCTTCGCGGCGACCTCGAGCTGGCCACGCTGACGGTCCTCGTCCAGGGACTCTTCGCGATGGCGATGCTCGCCTCTCAGGACGGCGACATCTGGATCGAGAACGGCGCGATCCCGGTGCCCGACGTCCTCGCCCACGAACGTGCCGCCGCCGCCATCACGTCGGCGCCCGACCCCACGGCGCGCTCGGCGACCGGCCTTCCAGCGCGGGCGATCTCGTTCGAGGGCGTCCGGTTCGGTTATCCGAGCCGCGACCGGCCGGTGTACGACGGCCTCGACCTCACCATCGAAGCCGGGCGCTCCCTCGCGGTCGTCGGCCTCAACGGCGCCGGCAAGACCACGCTGATCAAACTCCTCACCGGCCTGCTCCATCCGCAGGACGGCCGGATCACCGTCGACGGCATCGACCTGGCCGACCTCGATTCCACCAGCTGGCGGCGGAGCGTCGCGGCGATCTTCCAGGACTTCGTCCACTATCAACTGCCGGCGCGGGACAACGTCGGCTTCGGCGCCGTCGAGGGGCTGCACGTGCCCGACGTCGACGCGCGCGTCCTCGCCGCTGCGGGCAGGGCCGGCGCCGACACGATCATCGAACGTCTCCCGACGGGGCTCGACACCGTGCTGTCCCGGCGCCACGACGGCGGCGTCGACCTGTCCGGCGGCCAGTGGCAGCGGATCGCGCTGGCACGCGCGATGGCCGCGGTGAGCGCCGGCGCCCGCGTGCTCGTCCTGGACGAACCCACGGCGCATCTCGACGTCCGCGCGGAGGCGGACCTGTACGACCGGTTCCTCGACCTCACCCACGGACTCACGTCGATCGTGATCAGCCACCGGTTCTCGACGGTACGCAGGGCCGACCGGATCGTCGTCCTCGACGGCGGACGGATCACCGAGGACGGTACGCACGACGAACTGGTGGCGGCGGGTGGGCGGTATTCCGGCCTCTTCCGTACGCAGGCGATGCGGTATCACGCCGAGGATCGAGACACCGCGGTAGAGGCGGGGGTGCGTGATGCCTGACGCGGCACCCACAGACGTGACCGGCCCGACCGGCTCGACCGGCACGCACGCTCCCGCGAGCCGGCTCCGCGCCGCCCGGGTGATGCTCGGCTTCGCGTGGCGCGCGGACAGACGCCGTTCGGTGCTCGCGTTCGGGATCTTCACGGTGCAGGCGCTCGTCACCGCGGGCTTCGCGTGGTGGTTGAAGCTGCTCCTCGACGGGCTCGCCGACGGCGACTCCACCCGGACCGCGCTGGCAGCCGTCACCATCGGAGTGTCGATCGCGGCCGGGAGCGCTCTCGACTACGCCGGTTCCCGCGTCCGGATGGCCCTGAACGAGCGCGCCCAGCATCTGATCGAGCGCCGGCTCGCCGAAACTGTCGGGCATGTGCCGACACTCGAGATCCACGAGACGCCGGAGCACCTCACGCAGCTGGAACTACTGTCGAACGAGGAGTGGGAGTTCGGAGACGCGATCCCGTCCCTCGTGCAGCTGACGAACGTCATGATCCAGGCCGCCGCGTCGGTGGCCCTGCTGCTGAGCGTGCATCCACTGCTGCTGGCGCTGCCACTGTTCGGGGTGCCGATGCTGGTGTTGAGCCGGCGTACGAACGGGTTGTTCAACCTCGGCATCGAACTCTCCGCGGCACCCGGCCGCCGAGCGGGAGACCTGTGGGATCTCGCCACGACAGCCGGAGCGGCGAAGGAGATTCGGCTCTTCCGGTTGGCCCCCGAGATCCTGCGGCGCTTCCACGCCGCGCACCGCGAGATCCGGCGGACGAACGTACGGCTCCAGCTGCACGGGTCGAGCATCGGGTTCGCCGCGCGACTCGTCTTCCTGGTGGGGTATTTCGGCGCGATCGTCTTCGTCGTCAACGAGGCGGTACGCGGACGGGCGAGCGTGGGTGACGTCCTGCTGACGGCGGTGCTCGCCGGGCAGGTGCTCGGCATCGTGGACGGGTCCGGCGAGATCGTGCTGTGGGTCCTGCGTACCCTCACGGCCGCGAGCCGGTTCGTCTACCTCGAGGATGTGGCGACGCGGGCACGGCAACGGGTGGACGTGAGCGCCGGCGTACCCGAGCGGCTGCACACGGGGATCGTGCTCGACTCCGTCTCGTACCGCTATCCCCTCGGAAGTCGCGACGTCCTGCAGCAGGTCAGCCTCCGACTTCCCGCCGGATCGACGGTCGCGATCGTCGGCGACAACGGTGCGGGGAAGACCACGCTGGTGAAGCTGCTGGCCGGGCTGTACGTGCCGACCGGCGGGCGTATCACCGTCGACGGCACCGACCTTGCGACATTGGATCCCGACCGCTGGCGGGAGCGGGTGTCGGCCGCGTTCCAGGACCATGCGCGGTGGGAGTTCAGCGTGGGTGAGGCGGTCGGGATCGGTGATCTCTCCGCTCTCGGAGCGGGTGTCGACGATCGAGCGGGTGTCGACGATCGAGCGGGTGTCGACGATGGAGCGGGTGTCGACGATGGAGCGGGTGTCGACGATGGAGCGGTGACCGGGGCTCTGGAGCGAGCTGGCGCCGATGACCTGCTCGACTCCCTGCCCGCGGGTCTGCGGACCCAGCTCGGACCGACGTGGCCCGACGGGATCGACCTGTCCGGCGGCCAGTGGCAGAAGCTCGCGATCGGGCGGGCGATGATGCGGACGTCGCCGCTTCTCCTTCTGCTGGACGAACCCACCGCGGCCCTCGACGCCGAGACCGAGCACCGGCTCTTCGAACGCTGGACCGCCGCGGCGGGCGCGGTCCGTCGTTCGACTGGCGGGGTGACGGTGCTGGTGTCGCACCGGTTCTCGACGGTACGCATGGCCGACCTGATCGTCGTCCTCGACCGTGGCCGGGTCGTCGAGACCGGTAGCCATGCCGACCTGGTGACCCGGGAGGGCGGCCTCTACGCCGAACTCTTCGAACTCCAGGCCAAGTCATATCGCTGACCTACGCACCCGCACCCCGGCGACCGCACCCCTACGACCGCACCCCTACGACCGCACCCCTACGACCGCACCCCTACGACCGCACCCCTACGACCGCGACCCAGCGACCCCGCCGCAGCGACCCGCCACAAAATCCCCGCGGCAGCGGGGTAGCGTCACAAGTGCCGCTGCGGTATCAGGAGCTCTGCTGGTCGAGGCGGCGGAGGAGATGGGCGCGGGCGGCGGCGTCGGATCGGCCGCCACGCTCAGCCAGCCGGTCGGCGATCTCCCGGCGATGGTCGGGCTCTTTGGAGCCTGCGTACTTGACCTTCGCGCGTACGCCCGTCACGGTCAGCTCGATCCCGCGGATACCCGGCAGCTGCCGGCGATCGGGGTCGTCGACCGACGAGACCGGGACCCGACCCGATCCGGGCTCCAACTGGCCCAACTGCCGATTGAGCAGCACTGCCTTCTCCGCCGGGTCGTCGATGATGCGGACGTCGCACTCCATCTGGACAGTGGTGTAGTACGACGTCGGGATGCCCAACTCGGGCGGGGTACCCGGCAGCGCCTGCCAGGCCGACGGTGCGTACACATAGTCGTCGATCACGCACAACAGTGCACGGGGATGCTCCTCGAGCAGAGGCCAGATCGGGTTGGGTCTGGCGAGGTGCAGCCAGACGGTCGACGCTCCGTCGAAGACGAAGTGGGTGGCGACGACAATCGGCAGATCACGTCCGTCGCCCTCGTCGCCGCCGCGACTGCCGGGCGCGATGAGTTGACCGAAGTTGTGTTCTGCCAGCCATGTCCGCCACTCCTCGTCAGTCGCCGCGTCCCAGGGATGAACGAGCACAGAGTCCTCCTCGCTGATCGCCTCGCCACCGCAGAGACCGATCGCCGTCCGTCCGCCGCCTTTGCCCCGTGACTACGGTCGGGCGCGTCGCCGCCGCGCCCTTCGAAAGCTGGCCGTCAGGCCGCTGCCAACCGCGCCCGCAGCCGGTCCCGCACGCCGGGCCAGTCGTCGTCGGTCATCGCGTACTGCACAGTGTCGCGCCACGATCCGTCGCGGCGCGGCTTGTGCTTGCGCAACACCCCCTCGCGCTCCGCACCGAGCCGGGCGATCGCCGCCTGCGAACGGTCATTGCGGATGTCGGTGTGCCACACGACCCGCACCGCACCAAGCTCGTCGAACGCGCGCTGCAGGAGCAGCAGCTTCGCTTCGGTGTTGACGCCGGTACGCCACCACCGCTGGCCGAGCCAGGTGTACCCGATCGCGATCGACCGGGTGACCGGTGAGACTTCGTAGTACGAGGTCGTTCCGGCGAGCTCACCGGTTCGCGCATCGATCTGCGTCCACGGCACGAGGACCCGGTCGTCCCTGGCGGCGAAGACCCGCCCGACCCACTGCAGGACATCGTCGCGGGTACGCAGCGGCGGAACCGACAGGTGGCGCAGGACCTCGTCGTCGGCGGCCGCCAGGAAACCGTCCACGTGGTCGAGAGACATGGGTTCGAGGCGTACGAGCGCTCCGGTCAACACCGGCGCGGCGAACCACGCCTCGATGCCCTGGTCCGCGGCACTTCCCTGATCCCCTGCACTCCCCTGGTCCCCGGCACTCCTGTGGTGGGCGGTCGACGGGCTCGTTGCTGAGGCGTTCGTTTTGGTCGGGCCGGCCGCGGTCGGGCTGGCCGCGGTCGGGCTGGCTGCGGTCGGGGTTGCGGGGCTCGCGGTCTCGGACACGGAGGGCACTCCTTCACCGGCATCGCCACGCCGAAGGTCACAGCCCCGAGCCCCCACCACTCGAGAGCGGGTCCGGTCGCGACCCTAGTCAACCCGGGACCTTGCGCGGCAAGTTCGTTATAGTACAAAATAGTTGTTGTGTCTCTACAATATTCCATCGCCGGTACGACGTCGAGCGAGATTGCGACCAGCGTCGAGTCCGGTGTGCGCTCGGGCGCTCTGGAGCCGGGCACCGCACTCCCGCCCGTCCGCGCGCTTGCGACCCACCTCGCCCTGAGTCCGGGCACGATCGCGTCGGCCTATCGCACCCTGCGGCAACGGGGAATCGTCGAGACCGACGGACGCCGGGGCACACGCGTACGCACGAAGCCGCCGATCTCACCGCGCAGCGGCGGCCGCCTACCCACCCCGCCAGGCGCCCGCGACCTCGCCAGCGGCAACCCCGATCCGGCCCTGCTGCCCGCACTCGGCCCGAGACTGCGGCGGCTCGCTCCCGACCCTGTGCTCTACGGGATGGCGGGACCGGTCCCCGAGTTGGCCGTACTGGCAAGAGAGCGGCTGTCCGCCGACGGCGTGCCGGCCGAGTCCGTCACGGTCACCAGCGGCTGCCTCGATGCCGTCGAACGAGTCCTCGGTGCCCATCTGCGTACCGGAGACAGCGTGGCCGTCGAGGATCCCGGCTGGTCGAACCTGCTGGACCTGCTCGCCGCAATGGACCATCCGGTCATCCCCGTGCCCGTCGACGACGACGGCCCGGATCCTGTCAGCGTCGAGGCCGCGATCCGCCACGGTGCACGCGCGATCGTCGTCACCAGCCGGGCCCAGAACCCGTGGGGAGCAAGCGTCAGCGCGGCCCGAGCCACCCGGTTGCGCGCGATCCTCACCGCCCACCCCGACACGCTCGTCGTCGAGGACGACCACGCCGCCGAGCTCGCGACCGAGCCCCTGCACGCCTTGGCCGGCACAACGCGCCACTGGGCGACGGTGCGTTCGGTGTCCAAACCCCTCGGCCCGGATCTACGCTGCGCCATCCTGGCCGGCGACGACGAGACCGTCGGCCGGGTCGAGGGACGGCAGTGGCTCGCCGCCCGCTGGGTCTCGACGGTCCTCCAGGCCCTCGTGGTGGAGCTGTGGCGTGACCCGGCGGTCGAGGCACTGGTTACGCGGGCGGGAGAGCGGTACGACGAACGGCGGACGGCGCTGGTGAGCGCCCTTGGCCGCCGGGGAGTACGCGCCCACGGGCGCTCGGGCCTCAACGTGTGGGTACCCGTCGAGGACGAGACGGCCGTGTGTGCGCGGCTGATGGAGGCGGGGTGGGTGGTGGCTCCGGGCCGGATGTACCGGATCTCGAGTGGCGAGGGCATACGCATCACCGCCAGCACCCTGCAGGTCGGGCGCGACGTCGACGTCCTTGCCGATGCCGTGGCCAGGGCGTTGGCCCCGGGCCGCGCCCCCGCCACGGCTTAACGGTGGCGGTCAGCGAGGCAGCTGCCCCCGACCGCGGAGCCGCGTGATCCGGCGACGCTGCGACTCGTCCAGCATGAAGTAGCCCACGACGGGCGCGGCGACGACGGCGAAGATGATCAGCAGGGCGAGCCAGTTCGGCAGCAGCCACAGGGCGAGGAGTGCGACACCCGCACCGCCCAGCACATATTTCGTACGGTTCGACATGCACCCATGGTTGCTCGTGGAATCCGTCCAGCCCTCGGGCATCACCCCGAGATCCCCCGGATGGCCAGCCCTCAGAGGAGACCGCCGAACGGGCCGCCCTCACCGGAGATCCCGAACGACGGCCCGCCCTCCCGAGCGGACGAGGCGGGCCCATACCGGCCTATACACGGCCTACCCGGGCGGGCTTTGTGCGGCGTCGACGCGGTAGACCCGCACGGCGTTGTCCCTGGTCGCATAGACCTGTCGCCAGCCCGGCGGAATGCGGAGTGGGTCCCCCAGCGCCAACCGCGCTGCGTCCCCGCAGTGCGCGCAGGGAATCTCGCCTTCCGTGCCGTAGAGGACGACGTACTCGCCCGGACCGGGCTGCTCACCCGCCGGTGCGAGGGTCCGCAGCTCGCCGGACCAGATCGTCCGGCCGAACCGCGTGGTCCGGTAGATCGGCAGCACCCGGACGGTACGCCCGTCGGTCCAGAGGACGCGTACGTCCGAGCGGTGGGCGGTGAGCCAGTCCCGGAGGTCACCCAGCGGATCGGATCCCGTCACCCGGTATCCCCGGTCCACCGTCCATCCCGGTGCAGCCGTGGCCAAGGCACCAGTGGCGAGGCACAGCACCACCGCCGCCGCGATGCCCCGCCGCAGGTCCGCCTGGCGCACGCTCGCCCACGGCCTGGTCAGCACCCAGCCGGTGAGCAGCCAGGCGGCGCCAAGACCACCCAGGATGTACGCCGGAAACGCCGGGAACCAGTACCGCATCAGGAACAGCCGCAGCTTCGGAGCCGACGGATCAACCACGCCGCCGAGCAGTACCAGTGGCACGGAGATCAGGGCCAGCCAGCCGAGCAGGACGCCGACCCGCCGGCGGGCGAGGATCCCGCCGGCTACCACACCGGCCAGCGCCGCCAGGAGCCACAGCCCTTCCGGTACGTCGGCGAGGCCGGCGGGGAGCCGGATGAGGTACCACCAGCGCGGCATTTCCTGGTACGTCGCCGCCGCCTCCGGTGGTACCGGGCCGCTGCCGTGCCCAGTCACCGCGCGCAACCGCGCCAGCGGATCGCCGTACGTCAGCTGGCACAGGCCGAGCTCCGTCGCCGCGGTAACCACCAGCGGGACGACAGCCAGGCTCGCCCGTCGCCAGCCCACCCGGGGTACGACGAGGAGCGGGATGAGGGGCCAGGCGAAGACGACGTACTCCCGGGTGAGGTAGCTCCAGCCGAGAAGCGCTCCGATGACCAGGACCGCGATGACCCGGCGCCGGGCGGAGACCGCGACCAGCCGGCGTTCCTGGTGGACTGCCACAGCCAGCACCAGCGCCGCACAGAACAGCGCCGTCGCCAGGACGTCCGGCAACGGCGCGAGCAGGTCGAAGAAGACCAGGTTGTTGGCCACGGTGAGCGCGGCCGCCGCTACTCCGACCGACCTGGCGAAGAGCATCGTTCCGAGCAGGTAGACGGACACCACGAGGAGGAGCCCAGCCAGCATGGGCACGACGTGGTACGCCGCCTCGGAGTAGCCGAGCAGCTCGATCGCGCCGCGGAGCGGCAACGTGAGGCCGAAACGGGTGAACTGGTGCACCGGCGTTCCCGCCGCCGGATGCGGGAAGTCACCCGCCGCGTCGAAGTAGTTGATCTGGTCCGACGGATAGGGCAGCGGCAGGTGAGCCAGCTCGAACGCGGCAGTCACGAGGACGAGCGCACCACCCAGCAGTGCCGTCCCACGCGCTCCGTTGGTCCCTCCTGGCACTCTCACCGGCGGAAGGGCCATCAGCGGAAGGGGCATCGGCGGAAGGGGCGCATCGGCGGAAGCCTAAGGCCGGCGCGGGACGAACGTCTCCGAGCGACGTCCGTGGCCAGACTCTCGACACCCGCCACCAACACGGAGCGTAGGCAAGACTCGGACACGTCGACTGTTCGTAAGACGCTGTTCGCCTGGAAGGAGTAACGTCCGGCAGATATCTGACCGTAGCCGGAAGGCGGCTCTCGGCAACATCGCGTCACGGTTGTCGTAGCCACCCGGCCAGTGATCCGGGAGTTCCAGGGCATGAGCGCGACCGCGCACAGGACATCGACCAGCACCTCCCCATGGGCCGCGACGGCGCCAGGCACCGCGGGCGCGACCGCCACGCAAGCCCCGGTTGCTGTCCGGCCCGACGCCGCGGCCGACGTTCTCGACGTGACCGTCGTCCTGCCCTGCTACAACGAGCAGGACCATGTGATCGCGGAGGTCGAACGGATCACCAAGACGCTGGACGACACGCCCTACAGCTACGAGCTGCTCGCCATCGACGACGCCTCCACCGACCGGACCCGCGAGGTACTCGAGGAAGCAGCACCGCGCTTCCCCCACCTGCGGGTGTTGGCGTTCGACCGCAACGGCGGCTCGGGCACGGCACGCCGGATCGGTACGCAGCAGGCGCGCGGGCGCTTCGTCGTGTGGACCGACGCCGACATGAGCTATCCGAACGACAGGATCCCGGAGTTCATCGAGCTGCTCAACGCCGATTCCGGGCTCGACCAGGTGGTGGGCGCCCGCACCAGTGAACAGGGCTCGCACCGACTCCTGCGCGTGCCGGCGAAGTGGCTGATCCGCAAGATCGCGGAGTACCTCACGAACACGCGGATCCCCGACCTCAACTCCGGGCTCCGGGCGTTCCGCCGGGAGGTCGCGTTGCCCTACCTCCGGCTGCTGCCGCCCGGGTTCTCCTGCGTCACGACGATCACGATCGCGTTCCTGCACAACCAGCACGGCATGCGCTACCTGCCGATCGACTACGCCAAGCGGGCAGGCAGGTCGAAGTTCCACTTCGTGAAGGACGCCTACCGGTACATCCTCCAGGTGCTGCGGATGGTGATGTACTTCAACCCGCTCAAGGTGCTGATGCCGCCGGCGCTGTGGCTGATCGCGATCGGCGCCGGCAAGGCGATCTATGACGTGGTGGCCCATCCGGTACGCCTGGCGACGAACACGGTCCTGATCATCCTCACCGGGATGATCATCACGTCCCTCGCGTTGCTGGCCGACCTGATCGTCCGTTCCCGCAACGACACGCACTAGATGGCCAACCTGACCGCCGGTGGCCGCTTTGACGGCGCGCCGTCCCGCCGTCACACACCCTCACGCACCGTCGCTGCTTGAGCCGCCCGTCGTCCGGGCCGCACAGAACACACAGACCCTCCGTTCCGCAGAGCATCGATGGCAATGCCCTCGACACGCTTGGTGCACTGCTGTCCCGCGACGTTGCCCTCCGTCAGCCATGACGTCACAACTTGGTTGCGGAATGGGCTGGTCAGCCCTCACAGGTTGTTAAACCGCGGGGCAACGCCTACAAAAGCCACGGTCAGGGTGCCCGAGGGAATTCATGCAGGAGGGGTCTATGCACATCCCCGCACGTCAGGCAGCGGTCGCGACTGTCGCGGCGCTCGCGCTTGCTTTATCCGCGTGTGGTGGTCCGGACGACGAGGGTGGCGGGGGTGGCGGTGGCGCCGCATCCACGGGGGGCGAGTTCAGTAGCTACATCGGCGAGCCCGAGAACCCGCTGATTCCCGGCAACACCAACGAAACCGAGGGCGGCCAGGTCGTCGACTCGCTGTGGACCGGACTCGTCCAGTACGACGCCAAGACCAACGAGCCCGAGTTCACCGGGGTCGCCAAGTCGATCGAGTCCGACGACCAACAGACGTGGACCATCACGCTGAATGAGGGCTGGACGTTCCACGACGGGACGCCGGTGGACGCCCAGTCGTTCGTCGACGCCTGGAACTGGAACGCCTACGGCCCCAACGGCGCGGGCAACTCCTACTTCTTCGCCAACATCGACGGCTACGACGCCACGCAGGGCGAGGTCGAGACCGACGACGACGGCAACGTGACGAAGGTCGTCAAGGAACCGGAGTCGGAGAAGCTGTCCGGGCTGCAGGTGGTTGACGACCTGACGTTCACGGTCAAGCTCTCCGGGGCGTTCTCGATCTTCCCGACGACGCTGGGATACACCGCGTTCTTCCCGCTCCCCAAGGTCTTCTTCGACGACCCCGAGGCATTCGGCAAGCAGCCGGTCGGGAACGGCCCGTGGATGGCGAACGAACCGTTCGAGCCAGGCGTCGGCATCACGCTCGACAAGTACAACGACTACGCCGGCCAGGACAAGGCGCAGGCGGACCGGGTGGAGCTACGCGTCTACGCCGACGCGAACACCGGCTACACCGATGTCCAAGCCGGCAACCTCGACATCAGCGACACGCTGCCACAGAGCGCATTGAGCAGCGGCCCCGATGAGTTCGGTGAGCGCTGGGTCGAAGGCCCGCGTGGCGACATGACGCCGCTCGCGTTCCCGCTCTACGACAAGCGATTCGCGGACGTGCGCGTACGGCAGGCGTTCTCCATGGCGATCGACCGTGACGCCATCACGAAGTCGATCTTCCTCGGCTCCCGTCTTCCGGCACACTCCTTCGCGTCCCCTGTGGTCGAGGGATACAACGACAACGCGTGTGCCGAGACCACGGAGTTCAACCCCGAGAAGGCCAAGGCACTCCTTTCCGAGTCGGGCTTCGACACGAGCAAGCCGGTCTCGTTGTGGTTCAACTCCGGTGCGGGGCACGAGGAGTGGATGGAAGCCGTCGGCAACCAGCTGAAGGACAACCTCGGCATCGTCGACTACAAGCTCGAGAGTCTCGACTTCGCGGAGTACCTCCCGCTGCGGGACAGCAAGAAGATCACCGGCCCCTACCGCGCCGGCTGGATCATGGACTACCCACACATCCAGAACTTCCTTGCGCCGATCTTCACCGAGGCGGCCCAGCCTCCGGCCGGGTCCAACGACACGTACTACGCCAACGAGGAGTTCGACGCGCTCGTGGCCGAGGGCGACTCCGCCGGAACACCGGAGGAGGCGATCGCGGCCTACCAGGAAGCGGAACAGATCCTGTGCGAGGACATGCCGCAGGCTCCGCTCTTCTACGGCAAGAACCAGCTCGTGCATTCGGAGAAGGTGGACAACGTGGTCTTCAACGCCTTCGGCCGGATCGAGCTGGCGCAGGTGACGGTCAAGCAGTAGCCCAGCTCCGTGGACAACGGTCGTTGGGGTGTACCGCGGTGGTGTTCGACGCCCGGGCAGGCTGTACGTGCCCGGGCGTCGAACGCCCCACTGTCCGCGGTGCACCCCAACGACCGCTTCGCCGGTAGAGACAGGTGAGGAAGGGACATGGGCCACTACATCGCGCGCCGGATCCTGATGACCGTCCCGGTGTTGATCGGCGCGTCGCTGCTGATCTTCTGGATGGTGTACGCACTACCGGGCGACCCGATCCGCGCCCTCGGCGGTGACCGGCCGATCTCGGATGCCACCCGCGCGGCCATTCAGGACGAGTACAACCTGGGCGACCCACTTCTGGTGCAGTACGGCAAGTACGTCATCGGGCTGTTCCAGGGCGATCTCGGCCAGGACTTCGCCGGCCGACCGGTACTCGACACGATTACCCAGCGACTGCCGATCACCGTACGTCTGGCGATCGTCGCCCTTGTCGTCGAGGTCGTCATCGGGCTCATCGCCGGCATCCTGGCCGGCATTCGCCGGGGGTCCTACATGGACAACCTGGTCCTCGTGTCGACGACAATCGCCGTGTCGATCCCCGTCTTCGTGCTGGGATTCCTGGGGCAGTCGATCTTCGGGCTGCGGCTGGGCTGGCTGCCGATCGCCGGACTCAACGAAGGCCTCCTCAGCTACATCCTCCCCGGGGTGGTCCTCGCCTCCACCTCGCTCGCGTACATCGCGCGGTTGACCCGCACCAGCCTGGCGGAGAATCTCCGCCAGGACTACGTCCGCACCGCGCGTGCCAAGGGACTCAAACCGTCCGTCGTCGTCGGCAAACACACGCTGCGAAACAGCCTGATCCCGGTCGTGACGTTCATCGGCGCCGACCTGGGGAGCCTGCTGGCCGGCGCCATCGTGACGGAGACGGTCTTCAACATTCCGGGCCTGGGCCGTGCTGTCTTCGAGTCCGTCCAACGACAGGAAGGCTTCGTCGTCGTCGGCATCGTCACGATCTTCGTGTTCTTCTACATCTTCTTCAACCTGATCGTCGACATCCTGTACGCCGTCATCGATCCGAGGATCCGCTATGACTGAGCAAGCGCCCGCCCGAGAAACGGCACCGGACCTCGGCGGGGCCCATACCTTCACCGGGGCTGGAACCGTCCAGGACCAGAAGGCGGCCGACACGACGGTGGCCCAGGCTGGCGGCGAGCTACGCCAGGCGACCCTGTGGTCCGACGCGTGGCGGCAGCTGCGTCGCAACCCGGTGTTTCTGCTGGGCGCCGGGCTGTTCGTGGTCTTTGCGGTCATGGCGATCGCGCCCGGGTTGTTCACCGACGCCGACCCGCGCGCGGCCGACCTCTCGTTGTCGACGAAGCCACCCAGCAGCGAAGCATGGTTCGGATACGACATCCAGGGGCGCGACTATTTCGCCAACGTCGTCTACGGCGCACGAGTCTCGATGGCGGTGGGATTCTTCACCACCCTCGGGATTCTCCTCATCGGTGTGGTGATCGGGTCGCTGGCGGGTTACTACGGCGGGTGGCTCGATGCACTGCTGGCCCGGATCACCGACGTCTTCTACGGACTGCCACTGATTCTCGGAGCCACGGTCGTGCTGCTGTCGGCCCTTCGTGACCGCGGCATCGTTCAGGTGTCACTTGCGATCATGATCTTCGCCTGGATGAACCCGATGCGGCTGGTACGCGCGACCATCGTTTCGGTCAAGGACGCAGACTACGTACAGGCGGCGCGGGCCCTTGGAGCGTCCACGTGGCGGATACTGGTGCGCCACATCCTGCCGAACGCCGTGGCACCCGTACTCGTGTACGCGACGATCACCGTCGGCCTGATCATCGCCGCGGAGGCGACGCTGTCGTTCATCGGTATCGGCCTGAAGCTTCCGGAGATCTCCTGGGGTCTGCAGATCAACTCCGGACTACAGCGAATACGGGACTCGGGCTTCCTGGTCTTCTTCCCGAGCTTGTTCCTGTCATTGACCGTTCTTTCGTTCATCTTGATGGGAGACGCACTCCGTGACGCCCTCGACCCGAAGCTGCGCTGATGACTGAGACGACGATCACCTCCCACTTCGCGGCCGGACCCTCGAACACGCCGGTCCTCGAAGTCGACGACCTGCGCGTCGAGTTCCGAACTCCGTACGGCGTGGTCCAAGCGGTCAACGGCATCAGCTACGAGGTCAGCCAAGGCGAGACCCTCGCCATCCTGGGAGAGTCCGGCTCAGGCAAGAGCGTCAACGTCCAGGCGGTCATGGGCATCCTGGACACGCCACCCGGATTCGTCACGGGCGGCTCTATCAGGTTCCACGGCAACGACATGCTGTCCATGACCGCCGAGCAACAACGGCTGGTCCGCGGCCCGGGCATGGCCATGATCTTCCAGGACGCGCTGTCGGCACTGAATCCGGTCTTCACGGTGGGCCACCAGATCGCGGAGATGTACACCGCGCACGTGGGTACGTCCCGGAAGGAAGCCAAGGCCCGGGCCATCGAGCTCATGGAGCGCGTCCGGATTCCGGCGGCCCGGGATCGGGTCAACGACTACCCCCACCAGTTCTCCGGCGGGATGCGGCAACGCGTCATGATCGCGATGGCGCTCGCGCTGGGTCCGGAGATCCTGATCGCCGACGAGCCGACAACCGCGCTGGACGTCACGGTGCAGGCCCAGATCATGGAGCTGCTGAGCGACCTCCAGTCCGAGACGGGAATGGGCCTCATCCTGATCACCCACGACCTCGGTGTGGTCAACGAGGTCGCCGACCGCGTGGTCGTCATGTACGCCGGCAAGATCGTCGAGTCGGGGACGATCGACGAGGTGTTCACCGCGCCCACCCATCCGTACACCAACGGCTTGATGGCGTCGGTCCCCCACGCGGAGTCCAAGGGCGTCCGGTTGCGTCCGATCAGCGGCCAGCCACCGAACCTCGCCGCGATACCTCCTGGCTGTGCGTTCCACCCGCGGTGCCCCCATGCGAGGTTCGACGCCGCGGCACAGGATGACCGCGACTGCCGGGTGGATGTCCCGACGCTGCGGGAGTTCGGTCTGGGCCGGGCGAGCGCGTGCCACTACAGCGAGGAGCTCCACCGTGCCTGATCAACCACAGGGCCCCGAGGCGCGCCACGGCTCCCCGGGTGCCGAGCCGGTTCTGGTGATCAAGGACCTGGTCAAGCACTTCCCGCTGACCCAGGGCATCGTGTTCCATCGGACGATCGGCCAGGTCCAGGCGGTCGATGGTGTCTCGCTGGAACTCCACCCCGGCGAGACAGTGGGCCTCGTTGGCGAGTCGGGCTGCGGGAAGTCCACGGTTGCCAAGCTCGTCATGGCCTTGGAGCGGCCGACATCCGGCCAGATCCTCTTCGAGGGCCAGGACGTCGCCGCCATGAACAATCGCCAACTGCGGCGCTATCGCCGGCAGGTACAGATCGTCTTCCAGGACCCCTACACGTCGCTGAACCCGCGGATGACCGTCGGGAACATCGTGGCCGAGCCGTGGGAGATCCATCCCGATGTGGTTCCGTCCAAGGACCGGCCGCGCCAGGTGCGGGAGCTGCTCGAGCGCGTCGGGTTGAACCCGGACTATGCCAATCGATACCCGCACCAGTTCTCCGGCGGTCAGCGCCAGCGCATCGGCGTGGCGCGCGCGCTGGCGTTGCGGCCGAAGGTCATCGTCTGTGACGAACCGGTGTCCGCCCTGGACGTCTCGGTGCAGGCGCAGGTGATGAACCTGCTCGAGGACCTGCAGGACGACTTCGCGCTGTCGTACCTCTTCATCGCCCACGACCTTTCGGTCGTGCGTCACCTGAGTGACCGGGTGGCCGTGATGTACCTGGGCCGGATCGTGGAGTCGGGCAGTCACGCCGAGGTCTATGACCAGCCGGCCCATCCGTACACGCAGGCATTGTTGTCAGCGGTGCCGGTACGTGACCCGGGGCTGCGTGGCGCCAAGGAACGGATCGTCCTGACCGGAGATGTGCCGTCGCCGGCCAACCCGCCATCCGGCTGCCGGTTCCGTACGCGCTGCTGGAAGGCTCAGGACATCTGCGCCAGTGAGGTCCCCGCACTCATCGACCGGGGCCAAGGCCATCCGTCCGCCTGCCACTTCGCCGAGAGCCTCGAGATCGTGCACGCCCCCACCTCCAGCTGAGCGTCGACCCTGGCGAACGGGTCAGGCCCAAGGGCCTAGGCCGGAAGTTGCGCCCGCGCCACCAGACCCGGCCCGTGCCCGGGGAACCGGCGCTGCAGCCACCGGAAGGGCAGCGTCCCGAACTTCGTGGTGGCCGCCTGTACCCCCGACTTCGGCTGGAGCAGCCGGCCGCTGCCACTGGTCTTGTCGGCCATCGACGCGTCCGCTCTCGCCTGCGCGGCGACCCGTCGCTTCCCGATCTGGTTGCGGCCGGCCTCGAGCACGTAGCCGAGTGGCCCGCCGAACTGGTGGATCTCGACGTTCTCCAACCCGGTCTCGCGCAGGAGCCTGGCCATGATCGCTGGGTCGTACCGCCGGAAGTGTCCGGCCATGACGTCAGCCGGACCGAACCGGTGCTGGAAGGCCGGTGTGCTCAGCACCATCCACCCGCCGGGACGCAGCCGGCCCGCCCACTCGGCCAGTGCCTTGTCGTCGTGCTCGATGTGCTCGATCACCTCGAACGCACACACCACGTCGAAGGTCTCCTCCAGGCGCAGCGCTGACAGGTCGCCGTTGCGTACCTCACCGTCGCCGCCGGCTGCCGCGAGCCGTTCGCACGCCACGCGGTAGGACTCGGGGTCAGGCTCGAGCCCCACGTAGCGGTACCGCTGGGCCAGCCTGGCGCCGAAGCCACCCTGCCCGCAGCCCACTTCCAGCGCGGCGTACGCACCTTCGGGCAGGAGCCGGGAAACGAGGTCCCAGCGCAGCCAGGCGTTCGGGCTGAGAGGAGGCAAGGTCACGATGAGTCCCGCGCTTTCGTCACTGTGTGGAGATGATCCTGGAGGTGGTCAAGGAGGGGTCCGACGATCTGGTCGGGTGCGAAACGCTCCACGGCCAGCCGGGCAGCGGCGGTGCGCATCCGGGTGAGATACCTACTGTCCCAGGCGAGCCGGCGTAGCGCCGAGGCCAGTGCCGCCGAGTCGCCAGGTGGTACGAAAAGGGCGGCGGTGCCGAGGGTCCTCCGCTGGGGAGAGGTGCCCGATGTCACGACGGCGCAGCCGGCAGCGGCCCCCTGGAAGACCTTGTTGGGTACGACGTTCAACGCCTTCATGGTCGTGCCGAACACGCCCAGGCAGACGTCGTGGTCGGCGACGACCTTCGGGAGCTCGTCAGGGGCCACCCAGTCCACCCAGGTCACCCGGTCGTTGGCACGGGCGGCCGCGCGAGTCTCCGCGTCGTCCTGACCGGATCCGATCATGGTGACGTCGATCGACTCACCGGCGAGTTCGGTCAGCGCGTGGCCGATCACTGGCGTGCCGTGCAACGGCGTGTAGACGCCGAAGAACACCACCCGCAGCCGGTCCCCGCTGACCTCGTCCGCCGGGCGTGCCACCTCGAACCACTCGTCGGCGGCGCCCACTGCGGCCACGACCGCCCGGTCGCGATATCGGTCCGGCACGAGCTCGCGGTGTTCCTCGGTGTCGACGACGATCACGTCGGCCGATCGGAGCGCCATCCGGTCGACGACCCGCAACAGGGCCAGCTTGAGGCCACCTGTCTCACCCCGGTCACGGGCCGTGTCAGCGGCGAAGATCAAATGATCGAGAACAATGGGCGTACGCCTGAACAACAGCTTGGCCAGCAGGACGTCGAAATGACCGAGATACCCGACCAGCACCACGTCAGGGCGCGGCTGCCGGCGGGCCTGGCGAGCCAGGGCGTACCAGCAGCGCACGAGCCTGACCAGCAGAGTCGGCAGCAGCGCGGGTCGCTTGAGGATCTCGACGCGCTCGGCGGTGTCGAGCCCGAGCGGCACATTGCACTCGGCCACGTCGAGGCCACGACGCCGCAGGCCATCGGCGAGAATTCCCACCCGCGGATGGCTGCGTACGTCATATGTTCCGAAGACCAACACCCGCACGGACATGGAGCGTAACAGCGCGTTGCCCTGCGTACCGTACGCTTCCGTAACGTGTTGGCGTACCGATCGATAACTACAGCCGTCCTCCGCGTACTTTCCAGTCGCGCGCTGCGGGTCGGGTTCGTCGTCGTGGCTGCGGCACTCGGCGTGGTGGCGATCGCCCGCGAGTGGGACGGGATCAACCAGGCGATGGTCCAGCTACACCCTCCGGTGCTGGGCGCCGCGCTCCTGGTGGTCCTCGCGTCGCTGTTCACCAGCATGGTGCTGTGGCGCCTGCTGCTGGCCGGCCTCGGCTCACCGCTGCCGTACCGGGTGGCGGCGCGGGTGCTCTATGTCGGTCAGCTCGGCAAGTACATTCCGGGGACTGTGTGGCCGATGGTCGCCCAGATGGAGCTCGGGCGTGACCACGGGGTGCCGCGACGACGCTCAGTGACGGTTTTCGTCCTACTGATGCTGTACACGTTCGCCAGCGGTCTGGTCGTGGCAACCGGCACGCTGCCGCTGGCGGGTGGGACGGCGCCACCGGCGTTCCGGTGGGCGTTCGCGCTGACACCGCTCGTCGTCGTCCTGCTCCATCCGAAGGTGCTCAACCCCCTGCTCGACCGGCTGCTGCGGCTGGTCAAGCGGCCCGCACTGGAGACGCCCCTTACGCTCGCGGTCTCGGCGCGCGCGGCGGCCGCCGGCGTGACGCAGTGGCTGATCTACGGGCTGCACGTGTGGATCCTGGGTGTGGCCCTCGGTGCGGATCCGGCGGCCCTGGCGCCGCTCGCGATCGGCGGATTCGCTCTCGCCTGGTGCATCGGCTACCTCGGGGTGATCACACCTGCCGGGCTGGGCGTCCGGGAGGTGGCGCTGGTGGCGATCCTGCTGCCCGTGCTCGACCGAGCCGACGCGATCGTGGTCGCGCTCGCGTCGCGGGTCCTGATCACGGTGGCCGACCTGCTCCTGGCCGGTGCCGGCACGCTGTCGATGCGGACGATCCGCCCGCCGGTCGACGAGGCCCCCGTCCGCTGACCGGTGATCAGGTGTCGGTACGGCGGCCGGCCCAGGTCCAGGCGTACACCCCGTCGTCGCTCGCGAGACCCGCCTCGCCCAGCTCGAGGGGCCGGAACGTGTCGACCATGACGGCCAACTCGTCGACCTCCTGGACACCGAGCGACGCGTCGATCGACGCCGGCTGCGGGCCGTGCGCGTATCCGCCCGGGTGCAGCGAGATCGAGCCGAGCCCGATGCCCGACCCCTTGCGGGCGCCGTAGTCGCCGCCGACGTAGAACATCACCTCGTCGCTGTCGACGTTCGAGTGGTAGTAGGGCACCGGGATCGCCAGCGGGTGGTAGTCGACCTTGCGGGGGCAGAAGGTGCACACCACGAAATTCGTCCCCGCCCACACCTGGTGAACCGGTGGCGGCTGGTGCACACGTCCGGTGATCGGCTCGAAGTCCTCGACGTTGAACGTGTACGGATACAGGCACCCGTCCCAGCCCACCACGTCGAACGGGTGCGTGGCGTAGACCATCCGGGTGCCCACGATGCCCGCCGCGCCGGGCCCGCGGTGCTTGACCAGGACCTCGACATCCGTGCCCGTCTGGACGTACGGCTCGGCCGGGCCGTGCAGGTCCCGCTCGCAGTAGGGCGCGTGCTCGAGGAACTGGCCGTAGCGGGAGAGGTACTTCGCCGGCGGCCCGATGTGGGAGTTGGCCTCGATGCAGTACGCCTGAAGAGGTGCGTCGCCCTGCGGGATCCACCGGTGTGTCATCGCCCGAGGGATCATCACGTAGTCGCCCTGCCGGGCGTCGAGCACGCCGAACACGGTCTCGACGCGGGCTGTCCCCGCCTCGACGTAGACACACTCGTCCCCGACGGCGTTGCGGTACAGCGGAGACTCCTCGCCGGCCCAGACGTAGGAGATCCGGACATCGGCGTTGCCGAGCAGCAACCGACGGCCGGTCACCGGGTCGTACGCCTTCCACTCCTGGTTCTCGAACAGCCCGTGCAGCTTCAGATGCCGCGGGGTCAGGGGATGGTTCGGCTGGGTCGCGAGGTCACCCGGCTCCCACACCTGGGCGTCCACGATCGCGGAGGGCACGCCGGAGTGGTAGAGCAGCGACGAGTCGGAGGAGAAGCCCTCCTCCCCCATCAGCTCCTCGCGGTAGAGGGTGCCGTCGGGCTGCCGGAACTGCGTGTGGCGCTTGGGCGGAACGTCGCCGACGCTGCGGTAGTAGGGCATGTCGTACTCCTCACCATCCTCCACGGGCGGGCGGCGGCCGCGCGGCCAGAGGCCCCCGAACTGGCGTGCCTTTGACCGTACGCCGGACTCCGGACGGTCGGCAGCACGAATCCGGCCGCCGATTTCCCCGTGCGGGCATCCAGGTTTGAGATGACACGAATGACCACGTTGAGCATGCCTGTGGGACCCGGACCATGTGTGGATACCTCGTGTCGGACCACAGGCATGCTCAACGTGGTCATTCACGGACGCAACGCCGGATCTCAGGGTGTCGGGCGCCTGCCTCCCTGGGCAGTGTCCGCCGGCCGGCCCATGTCCGCCGGCTGACCCATGTCCGCCGGCTGACCCATGTCCGCCGGCTGACCCATGTCCGCCGGCTGACCCATCTCTGCTGGCTGGCCCATGTCCGCCCGCTGAGCGGCCACGGCACCGGCGTCCGCGCGTGCCCGGAGGGTCGTGCGTACCGACTCGATGTCTCCAGGCGAACTGCGGGAGGCGAGCCAGTACATCAGACCGGTAGGTAGGAAGAAGAGCTGGAACGCCGCGAGCCCCAGCGCGTAGTTCAGCGGCGGCGGGAACGACACCTGCAGGGCCCGGAACACGAGTCCGACGAGCCCGTTGCCGAGCGCGCGCCCGGCGCCGTTGACGAGGTTGCCCGTGCTGAACACCGTCCCGCGGTGCTCGGGCGGGTTGACGTCGACGAGGAGGGCGTACCAGTTCGGGGCGTTCGCCGAGGTCAGGGCGAGCGCGAGGAAGGCCACCAGGAAGCTGATCCCGACGGTCGGCTCACTCACCACACTCGTCAGGACCGCCGAGACGATGTCGCTGGTGCCGCCCCCTGCCACGACATCGACCCGCAGGGGAAGGAAGAACAGCACGACATAGAACGGGATGCCGCCAAGGATGCCGACCGTGGCGACGAGAGCCCGCCCACGCAACGTACGCCGCTGCAGCCGATCACCGATCAGACCGCCGACGATCGACAGGACCGCGCCGAACTGGAACAGGGTCGCGAACAGCGCGCCGATGACGATCGCGGTCGACTCCGCGTATCCCTCCGCCTCGGCCTTCGCCTGGAACAGCCGCGGCAACCACACCAGCGACCCGAACACGAACTGCGCCGTGAAGCCCTGCATCACCAACCAGAGGTTGGTCCGCCGGACCAGGATGCGGGGTACCTCCGCGAGACCGATCCGGTGGGGGTACTCCTTTCCGGCGGCGAAGATCGCTGCCAGCTCCGGCTCGCTCTGGCCCCGGCGTACGTCGTAGGTGAACAGGTACGCGACCGTGGCGACGACGCCGGCGACGGTCAGCACCCAGAAGGGTCGCCGCCAGTCGTATGCACCGAGGACGCCGGAGAGCAGGGTCCCAAGGAGGGTGCCGACCCCCTGGGAGAGCCCCCAGAAGCTCATCACCAAGCCTCGCCGTCGGGGCGCGATCAGGTCGCTGACGACCGAGAATCCGACCGACGCGACCGCACCGATGCCCACCGCGGCGACCACCTGGGCGGCGAAGAAGCCGAGGAAGCTGCCGGACAGGGCCGTCCCGGCCGTTCCTGCCGCCCAGACGAGCGTGCCGATCATGAGGACCGGTTTGCGTTGCGTCCGGTCGCCGGCGTACGCCCAGGCCACGGCGGCGATCGCGGCGACCAGGAAGCAGATCGCCGTCACGAACCCGACCGCGCCCTCGCGCACGCCGAAGTCCCGAGCGATCGGGCTGTAGAGGGGTGGAACGAGCACGGCTGCCACGTTGTCGACGGAGGCAAGAATGATGAAGACGACGACGCTGTAGACGCGGTGCCCTGCTGTCCCCCGGAGCCGGGAGGTCTGGCCAGCGCTCGTCACGCGCACATCCAACCAGCATCCTCAGCCCGAACCACCCGTCGAGGCCCTGATAGGCCGGGATCTTCGCCATCCTGCCCCGCCTGCCCCGTCAGCCCTCCGGTGCCGCCGGACCCTCGTGATCATGATCGTGATCATGAAAAATTTGCGTGCGCATGGCCCGATTTTCCTTCATGGTCCAGTTTTCCTTCATCGTTCGGTTCATGATCATGGTTCGGTCCACCTCGCCGGTTGGTTCATGATCAGGGCCGGGTTCCTTCATGGTCCGGCTCATGATCACCGGGCGGTCTACCAGGCCACCGACGCCGTCGTTGCTGAAGAGCCCACCCGAGGGCCGTCGTTCCCGAGTGTTGCCAGCTTGACCGCGATCGCCGCTCCCTGTGCGGCCGTACGCGGCGGTACGAAGTCGAGGTCCTTGTCCAGGTCCGTGGCGCCTGACGAAACCGACGCCGGTCTACCAGAACTCCGGGACGACGGCCGGTTGATGCAGCTCATCGCGCTGGGCCAGGTGATCGCGGGTCCTACCCGGGTCCGTACGCGACCATCTGCGCCACGACCTTGTCCACGTGCCCGTCATCGACGCTGAGCCAACCACGCTCGTCCTGGCATGGCCGGAGGGCAGCCGCTCTCGGGCCCTCGCCACGCTGGTGCGGGCGGCGGCGCGCGTCGCTGCCTCCCACGACGGCTCCCGCCCGCGTTCCGGGTACGCGGCCTCCCGGTGATTCGACCCTGCGGGAGCGCGGGTTCCTGCAGGATTGACCCGTGTCGCTCTCGAGCTGGGTCCCGGTCGCCCACGGTTCGCCGTTCCCGGTGGAGAACCTCCCCTACGGCGTCTTCTCCCACGGCGAGGAGGACCCGCGGGTCTGCGTGGCCATCGGCCGCTACGTGCTCGACCTCGCACCGCTCGCGGCGAGCGAGGGAGCGGACTTCGCGAGCGTGTTCCAGGAGCCGACGCTCAACCCGTTCATGGCCCTCGGTCGCCGCGCGTGGGGCGCGGTCCGGCACTGGCTGACCGAACGCCTGATCGACGAGAGCTACCGCCCCCTCGTCGAACCCGAACTGGTTCCCCGCGACCAGGTACGCCTGCACATGCCGTTCACTGTGGCCGACTTCGTCGACTTCTACGCCTCCGAACACCACGCCACCCGTCTTGGCCAGATCCTCCGGCCGGGTGAGCCGCCGCTCAACCCCAACTGGAAGTATCTGCCGGTCGGCTACCACGGCCGGGCCGGCACGGTCGCCGTCTCGGGCACTCCGGTGCGGCGCCCGTCCGGGCAGTTCCGCCCCGCCGACGCCGCCGCGCCCGAGTTCGGTCCCACCAGCCGGCTGGACATCGAGGCCGAGGTGGGGTTCGTCATCGGTACGCCGACAGAGCTGGGCACCCAGGTGAGTGTCGATGACGTACGCGACCACGTCTTCGGCGTCGTCCTCGTCAACGACTGGTCCGCCCGCGACCTGCAGGCGTGGGAGGCGCGACCGTTGGGACCGTTCCTCGGCAAGTCGTTCCTGACGTCGATATCGCCCTGGGTCGTCCCCCTCGACGCGCTCGAACCCGCCATGCTCACGCCACCGACCCAGGATCCCGAACCGCTGGCCTACCTACGTGGAACGCATGACTTCGGCCTCGACCTCGAGCTCACCGTCAGCCTCAACGGCACGGTCGTGTCGCGGCCTAGCTATGCCGACATGTACTGGACGCCCGGCCAGAAGCTCGCCCACCTCACCGCCAACGGCGCTGCCTTGCGTACCGGCGATCTCTTCGCGTCCGGCACGGTCTCCGGCCCGTGTGAGGACACCTGCGGCTCCCTCATCGAACTGACCGACGGAGGCACGCGACCGGTCACGCTGGCGGACGGATCGCAGCGGACGTTCCTCCTCGACGGCGACACGGTCACGATCGAAGCGACCGCACCAGCGGGCGAGACCCAGCGGCTCGGGTTCGGTGAGGTGACCGGAACCGTCTGCCCGGCAACGGCACCGGCATACCGCGCCAGCCCGCCTGGTGGAACATAGACCCGACACCTGCCGGAGGACGCGTCAGTACAACGCGACGGCGAAACCCGCGAACACGACGGCCAGGATCGCGGCCAGCAGCCGGTAGCCGCGGGCGAGCCCGTCCCAGGGTCCCTCGAATCTCCTTGTCAGCAAGGCGATTCCGGCGAGGAGGACCGCCATCACCGGGATCCAGGCGAGCCGCGCCAGCACCCATCCCAGATCCTCCGGCGCCGCCGTCAACCCGGGAACCTCACCGCTCACCGCCCCACCCATGGACACGAGCACCATCGGCACCTGGTGCCAGCAGAAGATCGTCATGGCCGCGAGGTTGACGACGGCGACCCCGGCCCAGAGCCCAGGCGCCCGCAACAACCGGTTGAGCCGTCTGTGCAATGCGATCGCCGCCCCGGACTGGATTGCGGCAAGTGCGGGCACGAGCAACGACGGTGGATGGGAGTTCGTCCGTTCGGCACCGGGGACGCCCACCATGCTGAGCGGATAGTCGAACGCAAGAACCAGCACCGCGAACGCCACTGTCCCGCCACCCAGGAGCAGCCACCAGCCGCGTCGTACGAGCCGTCCGCGCGCCCAGGAAACGCCGAGCTGATAGGCGAAAAGCCAACCAGGCAACAGGTTCACCAGGCCGACCCAGCTTGGCACCGCGTCCTGCCACGGTCCGTAACGCAGCAGGTCGCCGGCTGCGACGATGGCGAAGAGGGGGAGTGCCGCCCACGCGCCCAGACGGCGGTCGGCGGCGACGGCGTACCTGGTCAACGCCGTCAAGGCCGCGTAGACGAGGACGAACCAGAACGGCTGGACCAGTAGAACGACCCAGGTACGCAGCGTCCCGGTGGGTACCCCGACCGCGCCGAGCACCAGGAGACACGCCGCCGACACCGAAATGGCCGCCACCACGGGACGCCCGAGCCGGACGAACCGCCGCAGCACCCAGTCGCGATAGGACTCGCCGCGCGACTGCGCGCGCGCCTGGCTCGCGACTGCCGAATAGCCGCCGACCAGGAAGAACAGGCCGAGCATCTGCAGCATCCAACTGGCCGGGCCGAGCCAGCCGAGGGTCTGCAGCGGACTCGAGATCTGCAATGCGCCGTCCGGCTGGACCACCAGCGCGCCCACCAGCCAGTGGCCGACGATCACGCCGAGAGTCGCCAGGGCGCGCAAACCGTCGATGGCCCGGTCACGCTCGGGCGGCGTCGCGGCATCGATCCGCGAGCGGAACGACTCCCCACGCGACGAACGTTGCCGGGGCGGCAGTGGTTGCGGAGCCGGCGCGGCAGCGGGCTGACCCGCGACGACATCGGTCATACCAGCGACGCTAGGAAGAATTCACCGCCGCTCCCATCCGGAACGCCCCCGAAAGCGTGCCGGGGTCACCCGGGGATTCCCGCTACCGCAGGACAATATCGGCCCCAGGGTCACTCTCCAGGGACTCGACGGACCGAACTCAGTCGAGGATGTTCTCGTGCAGGCGGGGGACGTCGGCGAGCAACCGCTGGGTGTACTCGTGCTGCGGGTTGAAGATCACGTCGTCGGTCGGCCCCTGCTCGACAAGCTCGCCCTGACACATGACGAGCACCCGGTCGCTCACGTAGCAGGCCTGGCCGATGTCGTGGGTGATGAACAGGATCGTCAGGTCGTAGTCGGTACGCAGGTCACCGAGCACGTTGAGGATGTTCGCCCGTAGCGAGGCGTCCAGCATCGAGGTGGCCTCGTCGGCGACGAGAATGCGCGGCTGCAACATCAGGGCCCGGGCGATCATCACCCGCTGCCGCTGTCCGCCGGACAACTGGTGCGGCCACTTGTCGAGCACCTCGGCCGCCGACATGCCGACGTGCTCGAGTGCCCGCGCCATCTGCGCCTCGGCATCGTCGCCGGCGGCTTCGGAGGCGAGGGACAGCGACCGGCGGAGCAGCCTACGTACGGTGAAGAACTGGTTGAACGCACTGAACGGGTCCTGGAAGACCGCCTGCACGTCACGCCAGTACGTCCGCAGCCGCCGGCCCGTCAGCGCTGTGACGTCCTGGCCGTCGAGGTGCACGGTGCCGGCCGTCGGGTCGAGCAGGCGCAGCAGCAGCCGCGCCAGGGTCGACTTGCCGCTGCCGCTCTCCCCCACGATGGTGACGACTTCCTGCCGTCCCAGGGTGAACGACACGTCGTCGACAGCCCGGACGAGACTGGCGCCGTGGCCGAACGTCCGGCTGAGACCACGGGCCTCGAGCAACGGTGCCTTGTCGCCAGCCGTTCCTCGCGCAACGCCGCGCGACTGGTCGACCGCCGTGCCGGTGGATCCGTCCTGCGAGGTCACCCTCCCACCTCCACCGACTCGCCGGGATGTTGGTCAGCCCACCAGCACCGCGAGAAGCGCAGCCCTGCGCCCACCTGGGGTGGTTCGTCCGTACGACAGACGTCCATCACCATGCCGCACCGGGGATGGAACCGGCAGCCACTCGGCGGGCTCGCCAGGCTGGGCGGCGCGCTGGGGATGCCGCGGACCCTCGTGCGTCGCATCTGCGGCTCCGGGACGAGGACGGAGGACAGGAGCGCCGCGCTGTACGGATGCCTCGGGCGGTTGATGATCTCGCTGGTGTAGCCGACCTCGGCGATCTGGCCTGCGTACATGATGGCGATCCGGTCGGCGATGGTGTTGAGCACCGGAAGGTCGTGGGTGATGAAGATGACGCCGCCGATGATCTCCTGGCTCAACATCTCCCGCAACATCTCGATGAGGACGCGCTGGGACGACACGTCGAGAGCGGAGGTGGGTTCGTCGGCGATGAGCAGGCGCGGGTCGAGCAGGGCCGACACCACCGTGACGACGCGCTGCTTCATGCCGCCGCTGAGCTGGTGCGGGTAGTAGTCGAGCACGCGGGCGGGCAGGTCGAGCTGCTCCAGCCGCTGGCGGGCCCGGTCGATGGCCTCGTCCCGCTTGACGCCGGGTCGGTGGGCACGCGTCACGTCGTAGACGAAGTCGCGGATCCGGAGGGTCGGGCTCAGGGAGTTCATGGCTCCCTGCGGCAGCAGTGACACGACCTCACCGCGCCACTCCCGTGGCGGGTTCCGGTCGGGACCGAGGTCGAGTTGTTGACCGTCGACCTCGAGCTCGCCGCCGAGCACGAACAACGGCGGGCGGACCGTCAGCGACAGGACCGCGCCGAGCGTGGACTTGCCACACCCCGACTCCCCCGCCACGCCGAGGACCTCGCCCCTGCGGACGTCGATCGACACGTCGTCGACCGCCACCACCTGACCGCCACCGATGCTGTAGGCGGCACGGAGGCCGCTCGCCCGAAGCAGCGACTGAGTGGACGTCGTCATCAGATCGCTCATCCTCTGCTCGCCCCTTCGTTCGAGCCGGCCGCGGACGCCGACCTGCTCGGCCCGGTCGATCCATCGTCGGCTCCGGGTCCTGGCAGATCGCCGGCGTCGAGAGCGACCGGCTCCGGCTCCGGTTCCGGTGGTAGCGCACTCTCGCCCACGACTCCCACCTGCGCCAGCGCGGCACCCGCACCGCCGCCGGTCCGGCGAAGGCTCTGCCCCCGCCGCAGCCGCGGGTTGAAGACCTCGTCGAGGCTCGACTGCAGCATCAGGAGGGTGAATGCCACCAGGGTGAGCAGCAGTGTAGGAGGTACGAAGGCCCACCATGCTCCGGTGCGCAGGGACTCACCGACCAGCGCCCAGTTGAGCATGATGCCGAGCGAGACACCGTCGCTCGGGCCGAGTCCCAGCAGCGACAGCCCCGCCTCGGCGAGGATCGCGCTCGACACCTGGAGGACGAAGGCCATGGCGATGTAGGACATGAGATACGGGAGGACGTCCCACAGCAGGATGTTCCAGGTGCCTGCTCCCGACAACCGGGCGACGTCGAGGTGCTCGCGGGTCCTGACACTGCTCGCCTGGGCCCGCACGGCCCGCGCGGTCCACGGCCAGCTGGTAATGGCAATCACGATGGCCATGGCGAAGATCGACCGGAAGTCCAGAGCGACCGAGAGCAGGATCAGGACGACGATCGAGGGAATCGCGAGCGCGACGTTGGTGACACCCATCAGCGCTTCTTCGAGGACGCCACCGTGGTATCCGGCGAACAGACCGATGGCGACGCCGATGAACGTCGCCACCGCTCCTGACACGAGGCCGATGATGAGCGAGGTGCGGGTCCCGAACATCAGGCTGGTGAAGATGTCGTGCCCGAGGTCGTCGAGGCCGAGCCAGGCGTCGGCTGACGGTGGTTCGTACTGACCTCCGACGCTTTCACCGATCTTTCCGCCCAAGAACATCGGGCCGAGAATGCCGAACGCCGCCACGAGGAGGAAGAACAGCCCCGAGATCCAGAACCGCGGTGTGAACCGGACCATCCGCATCAGCGCTCACCTGCCTGTGCCGCCCGGATCCGTGGATCGACGAAGCCGTAGGCCACCTCGACGAGGAAGTTGGCGACCAACACCGCGACGACCACGATCAGGGTGATCGCCTGGATCACCGGATAGTCGTTCTGTCCGATCGCGCTGAACAACAGATAACCGATCCCTGGATAGGAGAAGACGATCTCGGTGATCAGCGAGCCACCGACCAGGGTGCCGATCGACAGCGCCAGACCCGTCACCTGCGGCAGCATCGCGTTGCGGAAGATGTAGCGCACGATTCGGCTGTCGGGCAGTCCTAGCCCACGACCGTAGTTGACGTAGTCGGAGTTCAGCTCGTAGATCGCCATCGACCGCATGCCCACCGCCTGCCCGCCGACGAAGATGATGACGAGCGAGAAGAACGGCAACCAATAATGTCGAAGCACGTCGATGATGAACGGGAACGTCAGCGCAGGGGTGTGGATGGGTTCGTATCCGCCGCCGGGCGGCAGCATCGGCAGCGCGACAGCGAAGCCGTAGAGCAACAGGATCGCCAGGCAGTAGTACGGCATGCTCGACAGAAAGAGTGAGCCGAGAAACGCACCACGGTCGAACCATCCGCCCTTGAACGCCGCGATCGCGCCGAGCGCGTTGCCCACCAGCCAGCCGATGAGGATGGCCGGCAGCTGAAGCCCGATGCTCCACGGCAACGCCTCGAGGATCAGGCCCTCGACCTTCGCCGGGTACAGCGCGAACGACGTACCCATGTCGAAGTGCAGGAGGTTGACCACGTAGGTGATGAACTGCTGCCACATCGGGTCATTGAGGCCGAACTCCGCGACGTAGTGCTCATGGATCCGCTTGAGTGCCTCCGCCTGGGTGCCCGACCGGCCGAGCTGCGCGACGATCGCGTCGACCGGGTTGCCGGGTACCAGGCGAGGCAGCAGGAAGTTCAGCACGATCGCCACGAGGAGCGCGCCGACGTACCAGAGCGTCTTGCCTACCAGGTAGTTCCGCAGCCGCATTGCGCTCCTTCACGTCCGCGGGCAGGTGTCATGGGCGTGAGCTTCCGGCGACGACTCACGCCTCCGACAGGCGCTTGATCTTGTAGAGCCACGACACACCGGCACCCTGGAACATCGGTGGCGCGTAGTCGTTGTCCTCGCTCGGGAAGTTGGTCCAGTTGACCTCGTTGAACTCGAAGAACTCCAACGGCCGGTACATCAGCGGGACCATCGGCGCGTTCTGCATGAAGATCGTGTCGAGCTCGGTGTAGATGTCGCCGACCTCAGCCTCGTCTGCTGCCGCCGCCTGGTCGAGCAACTTCGCCACCGCGGGATCGGAGAACCGGCCGTAGTTCCAGAACGCCGGCTGGCCGAGCTTGGCGACCCCGCGATCGTCGAGGACATCGCGGAAGCGCTGCCACGGCGTACCGGCACTGGTGGCGGCGACGCCCCACAGAGCGACGTCGAAGTCGCCGGCCTGCACGGCGGTCGTGACGGCCGGTGCCTGCGGGAACTTCGTTCGGATCTCGATGCCAGCTTCCTTCGCGTTGGCCGCGACGATCCGCAGCGCCTGCTGCCAGTCGCTCCATCCCGTCGGGCACTGCGCCGTCCACGGTCCGAGGCGGGTGCCGTCGGTCAGCACGTAGATGCCGTCCGATCCCTTCTTGGCGCCGAGGTCGTCTTCGAGAATCTTCCTGGTCTGCTCCGGGTCGTATGTCCAGCCGTTGGCGTCGACGTTTTCCTGGTTGAAGAACTTCTCTTCGGCGCCGACCGGAAGGATGACGCTGGAGTTCGCCGGCTGGGAATACCGCGACATCGCCTTGTCAGCGATATCGGCGTAATTGATCGCGAAGGCGAGAGCGCGGCGAACCTGCGGGTCGTTCAGGCCTTTCTTGGTGGTGTTGATGACCAGCATGGGAATGCCGCCGGGAACGTGGTAGGGCTCCTTCTTGAACCACGTGGAGACCGCGAGGTCCTTGTCTTCCCACATCTTCCAGATGCGCGGAGTGAACTGCTGCATCACGTCGACGCCACCGCGCTCGAACGAGATGTCGCCGTCCTGGTTGCCCTTGAAGATCGGGTGGATGATTCGCTTCGGCTTGGGCAGTCCGCCGTTGACAGTCTTGCCCCAGTAGTCGTCGAAACGATCCAGCGAGGTCTGCTGCTGGTTGTATGCGCCGAGCTTGTAGGGCCCGGATCCGACCGGCTCGAGGTTCTCGTGCTCGCCCATCGGCTTGCCCTGCTTCTCCAAGGGCTCCCAGACATGCTTGGGCAGGATGTAGGTCGTCGCGAGGTTGTTCTTGACCAGGGCGGGGTTGTAGGTCTTCTGACTGAGCCTGACCGTCACCGTGGCGGGATCGGTGGCCTCGACGGCGTCGACGTAGTCCCAGAACGACGCATAGGACAACTCGGTGTGCTGCTTGGCCAGCTCAAAGGTGTAGACGACGTCATCGGCAGTAAGTGGCTTGCCGTCCTGCCACGTGGTTCCTTCTTGGAGCGGGACGACGAAGGTGTTCTCGTCGGGCTCCTGAAGCTCCGTGCCCAGGCCCGGCTCCAGGCTTCCGGTGAGCAGGTTGAAGCGGACAAGGGTTTCGTAGATGAGCTGCATGTTGTTCTGCCCGCACGGCCACGCGGTCGCCTGCCCCAAGGGATTGAAGTGGCTCTGTGGACCCCACTGGAAGCCCGCGATGAAGAGGATCTCGCCTTCTTCGCCCGCCCGCCCCGTCGAGTCACCGCCTCCGGCGCCACCCTGGCCGCAGGCCGCCAGCGCACTGCCCCCGATCCCCGCCGCAGCACTGGCCAGCACTGCCCCGCGCAGGAACTGGCGGCGCGACCGCCGCGCCATACCGAACTCAGACATCGTTGCACGTCCCTTCGGAAACCCTGGCCTTCGCGACGCGAGAAACCTCACGCGCAGTCATCGGGTGCTGGATGCCCAGCAGGTTACGGCCAACGAGTTTGGGAAACCAGAACTACGCCGCAACGAAATCCTTTCGTTGCGTTCGAGACACGGAGACAAGTCTTGCACTTCAGCTGCCTTTGGCTACGAATTGAATTCGCACAATCGCCGTCGGTATTTGGCGACCGGATGCGGCCAGAATTGATGTCAAGACATGAACGCACAGCCGCGTCCGAACCGTCTCTGGACAGGGGACACTCCCGTCGTCCGGGATTTCACGGGCCCAGGATTTCCACCGACTTGCGCGTCCTCAGGCGAGGACCTTCCCGGGATTGAGGATGCCCGCCGGGTCTAACATCCGCTTGAGGTCGTGATGCACCCGTAATGACACCGGACCGAGCTCCTGAGCGAGCCAGTCCCGCTTCAGCATCCCCACGCCGTGCTCCCCCGTCACCGTGCCGCCCATCGCCAGTCCGAGCCGCATGATCTCGTCGAACGCCTGACGCGCCCGGCGCACCTGGTCCTCGTCGCCGGCTTCGAAGACGACATTGGGATGGACGTTCCCGTCGCCCGCGTGGCCGACGACCGCGATCGTGAGATCGACGTCGGCCGAGACCTTCTCCACGTGCTGGACGAACTCGGCCAACCGGCTGACCGGAACGCACACGTCGTCGATGAGGCGGCCGGTGCTCAGCTCTTCGAGCGCGAAATGCATCTCCCTGCGGGCCGCCAGCAGCAGTTCTCCCTCGGCCGCGTCGTCGGCCTCGACCACATCGAACCCTCCGGCGTCGGCGAAGACGCTCGCCGTGGCTGCGATGTCCGCACCCGCCTGGTCGCCGGCCGCGTCGGACTGGGCGATCAGCATGGCCGCGGCATGCTCGGGCAGGCCCATGGGGCGATAGGCGTTCGCGGCCCGCAGAGACGCCTGGTCCATGAACTCCAGCAGGCTCGGCACATGGCGCCCCGCCACCACCCGCGCCACGGCATCACCGGCGGCCGCCACCGTGGGGAACAGCGCCGCCACGGTGCGCGGCTCGTGGCTTGCCGGTCGCAGGGCGAGTGTCGCCTCGGTGATGACGCCGAGCGTTCCCTCCGAGCCCACGAACAACCGGGTCAGGTCGTAGCCCGCGACACCCTTCGCGGTACGCCGGCCGGTCCGCAGGACCTCGCCGCTCGCGAGCACCACCTCGAGCGAACGTACGAAGTCGCTGGTGACGCCGTACTTCACACAGCACAGGCCACCTGCATTCGTCGCGAGGTTGCCGCCGATCGTGGAGATCTCCCAGCTGGACGGATCGGGCGGATAGAAGAGCCCGTGCTCGGCGACCGCGCGGGACAGGACGGCGTTCTTCACCCCCGGTTGGACGACGGCGATCCGGTTCGCCGGGTCGATCTCGACGATCCGGTCCATGCGTTCGAGCGAGAGGGTGATGCACCCGTCGATGGCGTTGGCGCCGCCGGAGAGACCGGTCCGGCCACCCTGGGGAACTACCGGTACGCCGTGCCGGGACGCCACCGCGAGAACGTGCTGCACATGAGCCACCTCCCTGGCCAGCACCGCGGCGACCGGCTTTCCCGCTGGGCAGAACGACGCCATGTCCCGCTGGTACGAGCTGAGCCGGTCGTGGTCGGTCACGACCACCTCAGCCGGCAGGCGGGCGGACAGCTCGGCAACAAGATCGGTGAACGGAGCCTCCTGGGTCATAGGACCCACCGTACGGGCGACCCGGCCGGCCGCGAATGACCACGCTGAGCAGGCCTGTGTACGGGCGACCTGGCCGGCCGCGAATGACCACGCTGAGCAGGCCTGTGTACGCCAGACGGGTGTCGACGCCTGTTCCAGGTACCACAGGCCTGCTCAGCGTGGTCATTCGCGCGGGCAACAGGCCGGGCAACGGGTCGGGCAACGGGTCGGGGCGCTGGGCCAGGCCGTGAGTCGGGCGCTGGGCAGGTCGCCCTGTGGGCGTTCGATGGTCAGGGCACGAGCACGAGTTTCCCCGTCGTACGCCGGCTGTGCAGGTCCTCGTGCGCGCGCCGCGCGTGGGTGAGCGGATAGCGCCCGCCGATCCGGACGGAGAGGAGTCCGGTGCCGATCCAGCTGAAGACCTCGCCCACCCGGTCGAGCAACTCGTCGCGGTCGCGGGTGTAGTGGGCAAGGGTCGGGCGGGTGACGTAGAGCGAGCCCTTGGTGTTGAGCAGCTGCAGGTCGAGCGGAGGGACCTGCCCACTCGACGCGCCGTAGAGGACCATCATCCCCCGCGGCCGGAGCGCGTCGAGGCTTCCGTCGAAGGTGCTGCGGCCCACGCCGTCGTAGACGACCGGGAATCCCTCGCCGCCTGTCAACTCCTTGGCCCGGTTCACGAACTCGTCGTAGCTGGCCACCTCGTCGGCACCGGCCTGACGGGCCAGCTCGGCCTTCTCCGGCGTCGACACGGTGGCGAGGACGTGCCCGCCGCACAGCTTCACCATCTGGGTGAGGAGGAGGCCGACACCGCCCGCGGCGGCATGAACGAGCGCCCAGTCGCCAGGCTGGATCTCGTACGTCGACTTCACCAGGTAGTGGGCGGTCGAGCCCTGGAGCAGAGACGCGGCCGCAAGCTCCTCCGAGACCCCGCTGGGAAGCGGGACGAGCTTGTGGGCGGGAACGACGGCCTGCTCGGCGTAGGACCCGAGTACACCGCTCCAGGCCACCCGGTCGTTGACCTTGACTCCTGTGACGCCCTCGCCGAGTGCGCGGACGGTCCCCGCGCCCTCATTGCCCAGGACGAACGGCGGCTTGACGTGGTACTGCCCGCTGCGGTGGTAGGTGTCGATGTAGTTGACGCCGGCGGCCGTGACGTCGACTAGGACTTCGCCAGGCCCGGGTTTGGGCGACGGGAGGTCGGCGAGTACCAGTACCTCGGGTCCACCGTGCTGCCGGACATGGATTGCGCGCACCACATCACCTCTCTGCGATCGTCGGCCATGTCATCGTCATGTCATGTCGTGGACGCATCCTCACCCCGCGCGGAAACTTTCGGCAGTACGCCGGGCAAGGAGTACGCAGCGAAAGGGCCCCTGGAGCACGGATGCCGACAAGGGCCCTATTTCACACTACAACGCGCCGCTGGGTACGGCGTCAGAACAGACACTCGGTGCCGACGTCAGAACAGCTGACCGCGGATCGCACCTGCCGGGAAGCTCGCGGTGTGGACGTTGACGTAGAAGCCGGACCGGTCGGACCGGATCGACGCCAGTTCGCTCTCCGACAGCGTGGCCGTGGAGTTCTGGTCATCGGGAACCGCACGGATGCAGTCTGCTGAGTACCCGCCGACCGGAGCGATGAGGCCCACCACGATCGGGCCAGCTGCCCCTTCCGGGGCGACATGAATGTGCGCGGCCATCGGTTCCTCGATCCTGCGGGCCACGAGCACATAGCAGAGCAGGTCGCCCTTGACCTTGCCGACGAAGAGCCCGCGACCATCGTCGTCTCCCGGGCCCGGAACCTCCGCCGCGCCGGTCAGAACGGCACCCAGCACCGTTCCCCCATGGGACCGCGCGTCCACGTTCCCCGCCGCCGTCGCCGCCTGAGCTGGTACCGCCCCGGCGGCAAGGACAGCGCCCATGCCGGCGAGAAACACCACTGTCCGCAGACACCATGCGCGCATCATTTCCTCCTCGCGCGAACCCCGGACCATCCGGGATCATTCACGAGGGGCACGTGCCCACCAGGCAGAAGGTTCAAGCTTCTGCCGCAAAGGTGTGCGCTCAGAGGTTTCCGCGGCGTTCCTGTTCGCGTTCGATGGCTTCGAAGAGCGCCTTGAAGTTTCCTTTTCCGAATCCGAGCGAGCCGTGCCGTTCGATCAGCTCGTAGAAGACCGTCGGGCGGTCACCGACCGGCGTCGTGAAGATCTGGAGAAGGTAGCCGTCCTCATCGCGGTCGACGAGGACGCCGCGCCTCGCCAACTCCTCGACGGGTACGCGTACGGAACCGATGCGGGCTCGCAGCTCCTCGTCTTCGTAGTACGACGCTGGAGTGGCGAGAAACTCGATGCCGTTCGCCCGGAGAACGTCGACCGCCCGGAGAATGTCGTTGGTCGCCAGGGCGATGTGCTGGCACCCGGGCCCCGCGTAGAACTCGAGGTATTCGTCGATCTGGCTCTTCTTCCGGGCAACGGCCGGCTCATTGAGGGGGAACTTCACCCGGTGGTTCCCGTTGGCGACGACCTTGCTCATGAGTGCGGAGTACTCGGTGGCGATGTCGTCACCCACGAACTCCGCCATGTTCACGAACCCCATGACCCGGTGGTAGAACTCGACCCAGTAGTCCATCCGGCCGAGTTCGACGTTACCGACGCAGTGGTCGACGGCCTGGAACAACCGCCTGGGGTGCCCGGGTGGGCGGGTCACGGTCGTACGGCGTTCGACGTAACCGGGTAGATAGGGGCCCGAGTAGCGCGAGCGGTCGATGAGACTGTGCCGGGTCTCGCCGTAGGTGGCGATCGCGGCGCGGCGGACCGTTCCGTGTTCGTCGGCGTCGTCGTACGGCTCCTGCAGGATGGTGGCGCCCTGGGCGCGGGCGTGTGCGACGCACCTGTCGACGTCGGGCACCTCCAGCGCCAGGTCGATGACACCGTCGCCGTGCCTGCGGTGGTGGTCGAGCAGCGGGCAGTCCGGAGTGGCGCCGCCCTCGAACACGAACCGCGCCGATCCGGACTCGCAGACGTACGACCGGCGATCGGATCGCCCACTCACGGGGTCGGTGTATCCGGTCTCCGGCCCGGCGTAGGCCACCAGGTCCATGCCGAACGCGAGCTGGTAGAAGGACGCGGTCTGGGTCGCGTTGCCGACGCAGAAGACCACGGCGTCCATCCCGGTCACCGGGAAAGGATCATGGGAGGCGTCGTAGTCGACCAGGCCGACGAGCTCGCGGAGTTGGTCGAGACGGAGATCCGCCGACCGCTCGCGCGGGGTGAGCGCGCTGGTGCCCGGGCTGCCCTGCTCGGGGATGCTGGTGGCCTCGCCGATCTGGGCGTCTCCCCGTTCACTGGGGATACGGCTACCGGCGAAACGGTCGCTGTCGGACATGGCGGCCTCCTGTTCTCGCTGGCCTCTTCCTGGCGCGAGCCTGGTCCGACGTCAGCAACTTGCGCAACTGTCTGAGGTTTGGCTGGTCATACTGTTCAGACGTACGGCAGAATGAGGCGACACACTGTCCAGGGTGCCCATTCCCAGGCCGGCCTTTCCTGACTCACGCGGAACCTTGCTGTGGAGGCGCACAACGTGCCCGGACCCGTCGACCGGCTCGACGCCGAGATCGTGGCCCTGTTCGCCCGGGAACCGCGGGTCGGCGTCCTCGAGGCCTCCCGCCGACTCGGTGTCGCGCGCGGCACCGTACAGGCCCGGCTCGACCGGCTCGCGCGCAGCGGTGTCGTGCGCGGATGGGGGCCCGAGATCGACGCCGAAGCGCTCGGGTTCGGCGTGACGGCGTTCGCGACGCTGGAGCTCCAACAAGGCGTCGGCCACTCTGTGGTCGCCCGGCACCTTCGGACGATCCCGGAGGTGCTGGAGGCGCACACCATCACCGGGAGCGCCGACATGATGGTCCGGCTCGTCGCGCGTTCGAACGCCGACCTGCAGCGGGTACTCGACGAGGTGCTCGCCGGCGGAGGTGTCGTGCGTACGTCCACCGTGATCGCGCTGGCGACGCAGGTGCCTGCGCGCGCTCTGCCACTGCTCGGGAAGGCAGCGGATGGATCCGCGTCGCCCGACAGTTAGGTCGGGCGGCGGCGGTGGAGCTCGGAGATCCGCTGGACGGTCGCGATCGCGTCACGAATTCCCCGGCTGGACTCCGCCATCGCCCTGAGCGACTCGGCGGAGAACTCGTCGAGGGTGCTGGTGAGATCCGCCAGCGAAGGGACACCGGGGAGTCCGGAGGTCACCTCGGCGTTCTGCGCATCGATCGCCGCGTTGGTCGCGTCACGGATCGCCGCGGCCAACTCCTCGCTCGGCGTACGCAGGGCACGCGGTTCCAATACGACCTCGCTGACGTGGCCAGCCGACACCGTGATCCGTACCTTCCCGTCGAGCGCCTCGCCGATGCCGGTCGGCGACCCCGCGCCACCGGTTGGATCGGCGCCGGCGTCGCCAGCGGCGTCCAGGTCGGCGTCCCGCTGATCGGGTGGCGCCGCATGCTCGAGGCGCGCCAGCTCTTCGCGCAGCCGGTTCACGATGTCCTGCGACGCACGAGACGGATCCGTCATCGGCCTTCCTCCGCCACGCCACGGGTTGCTCATTCGCCGATCTCCGGCTGTTGGCCGGGCCGGAATTCGCTCACCTGCGCCCCCGCCGCGTTCAACGCCGCGACCGCGTCAACCGGAGAGCCGTCGTCCTCGACGACAACGGTGCTCCCTTCGAGGATGTACCCCGTACTTCCCGTGAAGTCTGCACCGCCGATCTTGTCCTCGCTGAATCCGGTACGACTGAACCTGGCACCTCGAAATTGGGCTCGTCGCAAATCCGTGTGGAGAAAGAAAGTCTTGGTGACCTCGCAGCGGTCGAGGGTCGCCTCGACCATCACGGCCCGAGGACAATCCGTGCGCAACAGCCGCGCCGCGCTGAGATTCGCTCCGCTGAGATCTGCTTCGGTCAGGTTCGCCTTGTAGAGATCAGCATCCACAAGGCGCGCACCTTGAAACTTCGCACCCATCATCAGGGCATGGGTGAAATCGGCACCGGTCAGGTCACACCCGGCGAGGTCAGCCTCGATGAGAATCGACCCGTCCAACGCGACACCGCGCAAGTCCAACCCGCGCAGTGATCGTCGCGTGAGGTCCAACTGTCGGCCGTGGTCGCGACCTATCCGGTTCCATTCCCCGTGTTCGCGTACGAGCGTGTCAAATTCTGATTGCGATATCGAGCCGGACACTAGTAGATCACCACCTTGTCACCCCACTCCGGGTGATTGGCGACGAGGTCCTGGAGATCCTGGAAATCCTCAGCGGAGAGCTTGCTGGTGTCCAAGGCGACGTTCTCCCCTGCCTGCAACTCCAAGTGGATTGCTGATTCGGCATCAGTCCGATCATAGGTACCACGCTCGCCGGGGTAGGTACCAAACTGCTTGACGTCCCAATCCTGGCCCGAACCATCTGTGAAATCAGCACCTGCGTGCTGAGGCCGCTCCATCGGTGGCTCAACGGTACCGGTCGCCTCGAGCGCGAGCGCCACCTCGGCTTCGCGCCGACTCTTGTCGCTAGCCGCGCCGCCATGCGCTGGGTCCATCGCCAACTCATGCTTGCGGCGTTCGTACTCGTGGGCTGCTTCTTCGCGTTCCTCGCGGGTCTCGTACGCATCGACTCCGTGTTCGGACGCGTGGATCGGCCGACCGTCGAGACGCTGGACCTGTTCGTTCAGGAGGTCGCGGACCAGCCGTGCGAGCACGGGACCGAGCGTGCGTACCAGCGTGGTCGTGAGTTGGACCGCGATGACGATCACCCGGTTCACCGTGACGGCAGCCTCGGCCGCCACGGCCAGCGAGGCGCCGACCGTGAAGAACGCGGCGGCGATCGCGGCGGCGAGGATGATGGTGAGGGCAATGAGCTGGACGATGACGAGCAGCTTCAGCACCAACACCAGCATCGCCGCCTGGAAGAACGCGACCGCGATGCCGATGGCGACGATCTCGGAGCTGACGAGGTAGCCGCGCTCGCCCGCGACCTTCTCCCAGTAGTCCTCGAACGCGTCGATCCCCGGTCCCTCGTTCTCCCGGGCCATGCCGTCGACGGCGAGCACCGCCTGCTCGGAGCTTCCCTCGGCGCTGAAGGCGAAGCCGAGCCAGGCCTCGCCGCAGCGCTGCAGCGCGGTCTCGTCGGCTTCCGGCCAGTAGCAGCCGGCGTAGTGGAGGGCCTGGACGAGACCGGGCGGAAGTTCGAGACCCATCAGGGAGTGTCCAGGCTGTCCAGGATGGCCTCGACCCTGGTGGCCTGCTCGGTGTTGTCCGCCTCCACCCTGGTGTAGGCATCAGCGAGCTGGTTCATGGCGACGGCCGTCTCCACGACGCAGAATCCGGTCTCGGCGAAGTAGGTCAACGCGGCCGGGCCCGCCGCTTCGTACATCTCCTTGAGCGCACTCCCGAGCCCGTCGCCGCCGTACGGATCCCCGGTGGCGTCCATGTGTGAGGTCAGCTCCTCGACGGACTCACCCCAGTCCTGGCCCGCCCCGTCCACCTTGCGCGCGGCAAGGTGGATGCTTTCGGGACGTACATGGACCTCCGCCATGCCGGAACCGTAACAAGATCAGCGCGCTCCGCAATGATCTTGCTCACGGCCGCTGTGGACAACTGCCGCTCCTGGTCAGGTCGCGGAGACGACGGACAGCGACAGGCCATCGCCGAGCGGCAGGACGGTCGAACGCAGCCGCGGGTCGCTGGCGATCCGTTCGACGTAGGTGCGGATGGCACGCACGCTGGCGTCGTCCTCGGAGGCAGCGGCCAGCCGGCCACGCTGGTGGATGTTGTCGGCAAGGATCAGCCCGCCGGGCCGGACCAGGCGCAGGGCGTGGTCGAGATAGCTCGGGTAGCCCTCCTTGTCGGCGTCGATGAAGACCATGTCGTACGCACCATCCAGCGACGCGAGCGTCTCCCCCGCGTCTCCCAGGTGGACGGTCACCTTGTCACCGACGCCAGCCCGGTCGAACCACTCCCGTGCGGCTTCGGCGTGGACCGGCGAGAGTTCGAGAGTGTCGAGGTGACCTTCGTCGGGGAGCGCGCGGGCGAGCCAGGTCCCGCTGTAGCCGAAGAGGGTGCCGACCTCGAGGATCCTGGTGGCCTTGACGGCGTGGACCAGGGTGGCGAGGGTCGCGCCGGCCTCGGGGCTGATGTTGATCCGCGGCGCACGCGCGGCGATGTCGGCGCGCAGGTCCTTCAGGAGCTGGTCTTCTGCCCAGAACCGCCCGGCGAGATAGTCGTCAAGGGCGGCTTGCGATGTCTGCTCGGTCATGAGACCGCAGTACAGCACGATCGTGGGTGCGGTGTGGCCGACTGTGTGCGACACCACGTGGCGTGGGCGGATGTTGGCCAGCGTCGTGGGTCGCCCCGAGCCGACCAGCCCGGGACCTGCGGGCGGCCGGCACCTGGTCCGGGCCGCGTCAGGAACGGCGAGCGGTAGCCCAGGACCTGATCATGTCGATCCGGTCCTGCAACTGTTCGGCCGACGCCTGGATCGCGAGCGGTCCGCCGCAGACCCGGCGCAACTCGGCGTGGATGGCGCCGTGCGGCTGGCCGGTGCGATGGTGCCAGGCGGCGACCAGGCCGTTGAGTTCGCGGCGGAGGACCCCCAACTGTTCGTACGCCGGACCGGGCGCGGCGCGCTCCGTACCTGCGGAGCCACCCGCCGCCGTTGCCCCACCCGTCGTCGGCGCCGCGTGCGTCGGCGGAGGGCGAAGGAGACGTACGCCGCCGACGCAGCAGCTCGCTGACCTGATGCGGCTCCAGCAGCCCGGGAATGCCGAGGAACTCCGTCTCGTCCGCGCCCAGCTCTCCCCCGAACTCGTTGCCGTCGTAGACCAACCGGTCGAACGCCGCCTGCGATCCCAGCGCCTGGAACCGCTTCTCCTCCAGCAGGTCGGCCTCGGAGTCGCCCCGCGCCGCCTCTGCGAGCAGCGCCTCCTCGGCGGCAAAGATGTCGTCGTCGTCATGGACCGGCTTGCCCAGGACGTGGTCGCGGACGGTCTCCATCTCCGCGGCGTACTGCAGCAGCACCGGGACCGTCGGCAGGAACAGGGACGCCGTCTCGCCACGTCGTCGCGCCCGCACGAAACGCCCCACCGCCTGTGCGAAGAACAGCGGCGTCTGGGTGGCGGTCGCGTAGACGCCGACGGCCAGCCGCGGGACGTCGACACCTTCGCTCACCATGCGCACGGCGACCATCCAGCGGCGTTCGTCGGCGGCGAACTCCCCGATTCGTTTGCTGCCGCTCGGTTCGTCGGACAGCACGACGACCGGTCGTTCACCGGCGATCTTGCCGAGGATCTTGGCGTAGGCGCGGGCCGACTCCTGGTCGGTCGCGATCACCAGGCCGCCGGCGTCGGGCACGTGCCGGCGTACTTCGGTGAGCCTGGTGTCGGCGGCTCGCAGCACGGACTGGATCCAGTCGCCGGCCGGATCCAGCGCGGTACGCCACGCCTGGGCCGCCATGTCCTTGGTGAGCGGGGTTCCGAGCCTGGCTGCCACCTCGTCGCCGGCACTGGTGCGCCACCGAAGATCGCCGGAGTACGCGAGGAACAGAACCGGTCGCACGACCCCGTCGGCGAGTGCCGGCCCATAGCCGTAGCTGTAATCGGCGGCACTGCGCGGCGCGCCGTCGGTGTCGGACACATAGGTGACGAACGGAATGGGGTTGGTGTCGCTGCGAAACGGCGTGCCGGTGAGACTGAGCCGCCTGGTCGCGGGCTCGAACGCCTCCCGCACCGCGTCGCCCCAGGTGAGCGCGTCGGCCGCGTGATGGATCTCGTCGAGGATGACGAGCGTCTTGAACCGTTCACAGCGCACCCGCAGGGCGAGCGTCGCCGCCGCCACACCGGCGTAGGTCACGACCACACCGGCGTAGTCGCGGCTGGTGCGCCCCTTGCGTCCGGAAAACGCCGGATCGAGCGCGATCCCTCCGCGAGTCGCAGCGTCGGCCCACTGGCGTTTCAGGTGCTCGGTCGGAGTGACGACGATCAGGCGTTCGACCACCCGGCGGGCGAGCAGGTCGGCGGCCACGGTCAACGCGAAGGCGGTCTTGCCCGCGCCTGGCGTCGCGACCGTGAGGAAGTCGCGCGGGCTGGCCGCCTGGTAACGCTCGAGTGCCTCCTGTTGCCATCCGCGGAGGTGTCCCCACGGTCCTGGAACGGCGGTCTGGCGAAGCTGGCTTGTCGACCCGGACGCTGTCACACCCGTCCCTTCCGATCGAGCAGGACATACCGACGAATCTGCGCGAGCCTAACCCGGCCCGCGGACATGTCCCGCCGGGCCCGGACGGTCCTGCCGTCGCGGCGGTTTGATATCCGGGCCGCACTGGTAGGTGGATGGCTGGTGGGTCCGCGACGCGGCGCGGCCTTCGGCGATTTCCTTGAGGAGGCTTGACCAACCTGTAATCATCTGGCAACCGAGTGTGGGGAATATCGGAGCAGAGACCGACCTCGGCGCACACGCCATGTCGGGGGGACGCACTGAGGAGCAACGATGGCCGACGATGCCGCAGCGGGGTCTGGCGCGACATCCGTACCACCCGCACCACGAAGCTTCGTGGACACCGCGCGGAGGGTCGTCGGACGGATGGTCGCCTGCCTCCCCGGCCTCGACGGCGACGCCGCGCAGCGCAACGCCTGGGAGGCGGTCTGCGCCGACCTGCAACGCCGCCAGCAGTGGAACGACGTGGTCGAACTCACCCTCAACGCGACCAGACACCCGGCAGGGACTCCCGCCGGCCGTTCGACCAGGCGTCCGACCCGGCGGCGTACGACCGCGCCGGTGTCGGGAGGGACCAACCGCCAGGCAACGTCCCGAGCCCAACCCTGAGGCTGCGCGTGGTCAGGGTCCTTCCCGCTGGGCGGACGCCTCGGGCTGGCGCGGCGGGAGGACACACAACTCGTTGCCCTCGGGATCGGCCAACACCACCCAGCGCGCCTCGGCCTGACCGATGTCCACGCGCCGCGCACCGAGTGCAAGCAGGCGCTCGACCTCGGCGTCCTGGTCGGCCGGGCGAAGGTCGAGGTGCAGCCGGTTCTTGCCGCGCTTTTCGTCGGCGACCTTGACGAAGAGTAGGTCGGGTACGACGTCGACCAGGCCGCTGTTCTCCGGTGGTTCGACGACCGACTCGGCATCGTCTTCGTACGTCACCCGCCAGCCAAGTGCGGACGCCCAGAAACGGGCAAGCGCCGCAGGTTCTCCCGAATCGATGACCAGGCACTGAATTCGGATAGTCATGGCTGAAGCCTGTCGTACAGTTCCGATGCCGACCAGCTGTCTCCGGTACGAACTGCGGCCGAATCCCCTGGCCTGGCACGGTTTTGCCGACCTGCCGTCGACGGGGTTTGACCCCGCGGCAATCAGGACGCAACATAGCGCGGAAAGCATGGGGGCAGCAGTAAACGCCGTCGGAAGGAAGGCCGCCATGGCACGTTCCGCGACCGCAACCACTCATACGCGGAGACCGGCAGTCACATCGCGGCGAAGTGCCATGGCGGCCGCCCGCGGTCTCGTGGGCGGCCTCGCCGTGCGACTCCCGGTCTTCGACACCCGCGCCGCACGGCGCAACGCGTGGGAGGCCGTGTGTGCCGACCGCGAACGCCGCCGCCAGTGGAACGACGAGTCGCCGACAGCCCTCGGCTGAGGCAGTGACCCTCGGCTGAGCCAGGGACCCTCGGCTGAGGCAGGGAGCTGAGGCGGGAGCCTCAGCCCTCACCGCGGCTGCCGGCTCTGGGCTGAGGCGGGATCGTCAGCCCTCACACTTGCTGCCAGCTCTGGGGATGAGGCCGGAACCTCAGGACTCGCCGTCGCCGTCGCCGCCCTTGGGGATGCCTTCCCAGATCTCCTTGCATTCCGGGCAGACCGGATACTTCTCCGGGTCCCGGCTCGGCACCCACACCTTGCCGCAGAGCGCGATCACCGGGGTTCCGGTGACCATCGCGTCGACGAGCTTGTCCTTAGGCACGTAATGGGAGAAGCGCTCGTGATCGCCGTCGTCGCCGTGCGACGGGACCGTGCGCGTCTCTTCGACCGTCTGTGCACCGGGGCTCAGCTGCGTACTCACGCCGGCCAGTGTAGTCACGGGTAGCCACCGGGATCACGGGTCGCGCGGCCCTGGCGATCGGGTGTCAGTTCATGGTCGGGTCGTCGGGGAACGTCGCGACCAGGGCCAGCTCGTCCCGCTGGCGGCGGAGGACGCGGCGCCACAGCCCGGCGGGATCAGCGGTGAACGCGTCACCGTGCTCGGCGTCCACGACGTACCACCCGCCGTCCTTGATCTCGAGCTCGAGCTGGCCAGGCGCCCACCCGGCGTAACCGGCGAAAACTCGGAGGACCTCGAGACCACCGGCGAGTAGTTCCGGCGGGGCGTCGAGATCGACCAGCCCGAGCCGGTCGTAGAGCCGCTTCCACCCGACCGGGCCTCCGCCGACACCCGCAGGCAGCTCGGCCAGGCCGAGGGCGGAGTCCGTCGCCACCGGACCGCCCTGGAACAGGACGTCGGGTTCGCAGACCAGGCCCGTCCACGACTCGAGCACGGACGTGACCGGCAGCTCGGTGGGCCGGTTGACGACGACGCCCAGTGCACCGTCGCTGTCGTGGTCCAGCAGGAGAACGACGCTCCGTGCGAAGTTCGGGTCGCGCAGGACCGGGGAGGCGACCAGGAGCTGCCCGGTGTAGTACTCCTTGCTCATAGGTTCATGATCTCGCGTACCACGCCGTCAGACGAGCGGACCTGCCCTCCACGCCGTCAGACGAGCGGACCTGCGCTCCACGCCGTCAGCTCCCGCCGGTCGCGCCCGCCGCCCCACCGGCACCTGGCGCGCCCGCCGCACTCGCGGAGACGGCAGAGCGCACCGCCGCCGCCACCGCACCGTGGACGTCCGGGTGGAAGACGCTCGGGATCACGTAGTTGGCGTTGAGCTCGTCGTCGGTGACAACGGCGGCGATCGCCTGGGCGGCCGCGAGCAGCATGCCCTCGTCGACCTTGTGGCTGTGCGCGTCGAGCAGCCCGCGGAAGACACCAGGGAACGCCAGGACGTTGTTGATCTGGTTGGGGTAGTCGCTGCGGCCGGTCGCGACCACCGTCGCGTGCTCCCGGGCCTGTGCCGGGTCGACCTCGGGATCGGGGTTGGCGAGCGCGAACACGATCGCGCCCGGGTTCATCGTCGCGATGTCGGCGCCGGTGAGGATGTTCGGCGCCGAGACGCCGACGAAGACGTCCGCGTCGGCGACCGATCCGCGAAGATCGCCGGCATACTGTGCGTGGTTCGTACGGTCGGCGATCCAGCGCAGCTCCGGCGACAGTCCGTCGCGTCGGGCGTGGATCACCCCCTCGACGTCGGCGACGATGACGTCCTTCGCCCCCGCCGCGAGCAACAGGCGCAGGATCGCGCTGCCGGCCGCGCCCGCGCCGGACATGACGATGCGGATCTGGGCGATGTCCTTGCCGACGAAGCGCAGGGCGTTGGTGAGGGCGCCGAGGACCACGATCGCCGTGCCGTGCTGGTCGTCGTGGAAGACGGGGATGTCGAGCTGTTCGCGCAGCCGGCGTTCGATCTCGAAACAGCGGGGGGCCGAGATGTCCTCGAGGTTGATACCGGCGAAGCCGGGGGCGATGCACCGGACGACCTCGACGATCGTGTCGGCGTCCTGGGTGTCGAGACAGATCGGCCAGGCGTCGATCCCGGCGAACCGCTTGAACAGTGCCGCCTTGCCCTCCATCACCGGCAGGGCTGCCTGCGGGCCGATGTTGCCGAGCCCGAGTACGGCTGAGCCGTCGCTTACCACGGCGATGCTGTTGCGCTTGATGGTGAGTCGGCGGGCGTCGTCGGGGTTGCGGGCGATCGCCTGGGAAACCCGGGCGACGCCGGGTGTGTAGACCATCGACAGGTCGTCACGGTTGCGGATCGGGTGCTTCGCCTGCATCTCGATCTTGCCGCCGAGGTGCATGAGGAAGGTCCGGTCGGAGACCTTGTGGATCGTGACGCCGGCGACCTCACGCAGGACCTCGACGAGCTGGTCGGCGTGGGCCGTGTCGGTGGCCGCACAGGTGACGTCGATCCGGAGACGTTCGTGGCCAGAGGCCGTGACGTCGAGTGCGGTGACGCTGCCGCCCGCGTGCTCGACGGCGGCCGTGAGCTCACTGACCGCCCGCCCGCCGGCGGGGACTTCCAGTCGTACGGTGATGGAGTACGAGATGCTCGGAACCGAGGCCACGGCCGTCCTCTCTGACGAACGCTGATCCGCAGGTGGTGGTCTGCTGCGGCTCCGATCGTCTCACTGCCCGCCCTTCCAGCCCAGTCACCCCCGCCCGCCGCTGGGACGGGGAATGATCACGTTTGCGTGATCATTCCCCACGATGCACGGCAAGTTCGGCGTGCATCGCCCAAGAAATGGCGTGCATGGTTTCCCCCGCGGGGCGGCATCCCCGGAGCTGTCGGGCGCGCGGGAGTCAGGCGTCGCGGCGGTGGAAGAGGGCGATGGCCGGCGCCAGGATGACCGCCACCCACGCGGTGAACGTCACCGCGCTGGTCGCCCGTCCCGGCGCGTCCCCGAACGGCGACTCCGCGCCCCCGCCGAACGCCGACGGATCCACCGACTGCGACATGGCGTTGCCGGCCGTGAACGGCAGGTAGTAGACGAAGTCGCGGATCGACTCGAGCGCCGGCAGGAGTGCGAGCGCGCTGATCAGGGGCTCCACGACGAGGGGGACGACGAGCAGGATCACGATCGCGGCCGGGAGGTTCCGCAGCAGCGACCCCAGGCCGAGGCCCAGCAACGCCCACAGCACCACGTAGCCGAGATATCCGATCAGCGCCGGACCCGCGGGGTCGTCGGTGACGGGCAGCGACTGGCCCGCCAGCGCGCGGGCGACCGTCCAGTTGAGGCCGACGCTGACGGCGGCGGCCACGAAGGACCACACCGCGAGGACGACACACTTCGCGACCACCAGCGCGGTGCGGCGCGGCGCGGCCGTCAGCGTCGACAGGATCGTGCCGTGGCGATACTCGTGGCCGAAGGCGAACACCCCGATGATCCCCATGAAGACAGCCGTGAACGGCAGTGGGCTGAACGCCGTGCCGCCGGTGAGAATCACGCCGGCCTGACCGGCGTCGATCGGGTCGTCGCGCATGACCCAGGCGATGATGCCCGCGACCGCCGCGCTCAGCAGCAGGGCCAGGCCGGTCAGCCAGTACGTCGAACGGAGGGTACGCATGCGTACCCACTCGAATCGCAGTGCGTCGATCATCGGCCGTCTCCCCTGGTGGTCTCGGCGTCGGCGTGGCGTCCGGGCGCAGCCGCTGGGGCGGTCGGCGGTCCGGCCGGCGGAACACCGGTCCCTGGCAGGCCGCCCCCTGACGGGCCCCCTCCTGGCATTGCGCCCCCTGACGGGCCCCCTCCTGGCGGGCCGCCGAGCTGGGCAACGTACTCCTGTGCTCCCCCGGTCGCGGAGAGGAACGCCTCCTCCAACGTGGCCGTCTTCGTCGTCAGCTCGTGCAGGACGACGCCTGCCGAGAACGCCAGCTCGCCCACCTTGGCCTGGTCAGGTCCGCTGATCACGTAGGCGCCGTCGGGCTGCGGCTCCACTGTGGCGGCCACGTTCCTGAGCGCGTCGAGCAGTTGCTCCGGCTGAGGCGTACGCACGAGAACCGACCGGCTCGACACCGAGTGGACGAAGCTGTCCACGCTGCCCTCGGCGATCAACCGGCCGAGCCCGATCACGACGAGCCGGTCGGCCATCAACGCCATCTCGGCGAGCAGGTGGCTGGAGACGAACACCGTCTTCCCGCCGGAGGCGTACGACTTGAGGAAGGTGCGCAGCCAGGTGATCCCCTGCGGGTCGAGGCCGTTGGCGGGCTCGTCGAGGATCAGCGTGTGCGGGTCGCCCAGCAGCGCGCAGGCGAGGCCCAGTCGTTGGCCCATGCCGAGGGAGAACGTCTTGGGTCGCTTGCGTGCCACGTCGGTGAGTCCGACGTACTCCAGCACCTCGTCGACCCGCTGACGCGGGATCCCGTTGGCCGCCGCGAGCATCCTGAGATGGTTACGCGCAGTACGGGTCGGGTGGAACGCCTTCGCCTCGAGCACCGCCCCGACGTGACGCATCGGATGGTGCAGGTCGCCGTAGTGCTTGCCGTCGAACGTCGTCTCACCCGGCCCGTGGTCGAGGCCGAGCATGAGCCGCATCGTCGTCGACTTGCCCGCGCCGTTGGGGCCGAGGAAGCCGGTGACTACACCCGGCTCGACCGTGAAGGAGAGTCCGTCGACGGCGAGCTTGGAGCCGTACCGCTTGGTGAGGTTGGTCGCCTCGATCCGTGCCACAGTGTCTCCTCCGGATGCGGCCTCCGGCCGCATCGTGGTTTCGGGTACCGGTTCTGACCGGCCTGCCTTCCCCGGGTTCTTCACCGTATGCGTACCGATGGGCCGGGATCTGGATCGGCAGGCCGAGTTTGTCCCGGCCGGCTCTCCACCCTGAGGAGGAGGGGCCGTCGTTTCCGTTCTCCCCTACACTGGACGGGTGGACGTAGGAAGTAGGCGATTTCTTCGCCCCGGCCGGCACAGTGGTGCCGTCGGGGTGAGCCGCCTGGTGCGCTCTGCGATCTGACGATCTCCTGGTCTGACCCGTCCATCTGGCCGCCGTGGTCCGCGCGGCCTCGATCGGACCGGGACGTGATCGGACCGTTTCTCGCGAGCGGGCCGTCGTCCTGCCTCACCGGAATCTCCACGGCCGACCGGGGTGTGCGACACCTCCGTGCCCAGCGCCGAGGCTGCGCCGACGCGTGCGCCGACCACCTTCCTCACAAGGAGATTCCCGTGTCGATCTCACCTGCCCACCTGTCCGCCGCCGAGTTGCGGCGCTGTCTCGACCTCCGCGACCTCGCCGATCCGGCGCACGGCCCCCATGCCATGCAAGCCATCGTTGACAGCCTCGTCACGTCACTCACCGAGGCGTGGCGTGGCGATCTTCGCGTCGTACGCACGAGTCCGGTCGTCACCATGGCGGACAACTACGACAACCTCGGCTACGCCCCTGACGCGGTGACGCGGGAGGAGCGGTACACGCGGTACGTGGACGCCGGCCACGTCCTGCGGAGCCATTCCACGGCCGCCATTCCCGGTGCCCTTCGCGCGCTGGCGGCCGAACCCACCCCACCTCGCGACCTGCTGATCGCGACCCCCGGCGTCTGCTACCGGCGTGACGCGGTCGACTGGCAGCACACCGGAACCCCGCAGCAGCTGGACCTGTGGCGGCTGCGCCAGGGTCCCGGGTGTGAGGACGCGGACCTGGAGGAGATGATCGGGCTCGTTGTCGATGCCGCCTTGCCTGGAGCGATATGGCAGACGATTCCGAAGGTCCATCCGTACACCGAAGGCGGGCGGCAGATCGACGTCCGCTGGCACGACCAGTGGATCGAGATCGGCGAGTGCGGGCTGGCGGGACCTGCCGTGCTGCGTCGTTCCGGCCTCGACATACCGCCGTGGTCGGGCCTCGCGATGGGCCTCGGGCTCGACCGGTTGCTCATGCTGCGCAAAGGGATTCCCGACATCCGGCTGCTGCGGTCGACCGATCCCCGGGTGGCCGCGCAGATGCTCGACCTCGCGCCGTACCGTCCCGTCTCGCACATGCCGCCGGTACGCCGGGACCTGTCGATCGTGGTCGGTCCCGACGTCGACGAGGAGGTGCTGGGCGACCGCGTGCGCGACGCCCTCGGTAGCGACGCCGACGCCGCGGAGACCGTCGAGGTGCTGAGCGCGACGTGGTACGACGACCTGCCGGCGGCGGCGCGGGAACGCCTCGGAATCGGTCCCGGCCAGCGGAACCTGTTGATCCGGCTGGTCCTGCGTCCGCTGGACCGGACCCTTACCGATGGCGAGGCGAACGAACTCCGCGACCGCGTTTACGCCGCCCTCCACGAAGGCACGGCCACCCAGTGGGCGGCCCGGGGGTGAGCCGGTGGGCGGCCCGGAGGTGAGCGCAGCGGGTGACCCGGAGGTGAGCGCAGCGGGTGACCCGGAGGTGAGCGCAGCGGGTGACCCGGAGGTGAGCGCAGCGGGTGGCCCGGGGGTGAGCGCAGCGGGTGGCCCGGGGGTCGCCTCGGTCATGATCATGCGCGGGAAACCGGTGGTTTCGACTCCCCGCAGCCACCGGTTTCTCGTGCATGATCATGACCGAGGCCGACCAAACCGGGTCCCCATATGACGACAGCTCGATGCCGTGAGTCCGCCGATCGGAGGCAGCGACCCCGGCCCGGCCGCGGCGGTAGCGACCATCGCCTCCATCGACGCACTCGCCTTGCTCATCGCCTCGCCGGCGGCCGGGCCGTGGCCTGTGCTGCCAGGAGAACGTCGCGACAGTCCGGAACGGCCCGAACGACGCCGCACCCGACCACGGCGACGCCGGTGAAGGGTGTGCGCACTGCCGCCCGTGTCTTCATCACGGCCCTGTCTTCATCACGGCCCTGTCTCCATCACGGCCCTGTCTCCATCACGGCCCTGTCTCCATCACGGCGGCCGTGACGACGCCACGCAGATGCGTGGCTCAGCCGTCGGTCGTCGCCGGGCCGTGGGCGTGAATCGCGACGTCCGCGGACTCCGTCCCCGCACCCCCGGCCGCCCCTCGGAGCAGACCCGCCGCGACGATGATCAGTACGACGAACCCCAGCGGAATCGCCAGCGCCCATGCCAGCCCCACGTGTTGCGCGACCACCCCGATCACCACCGGCCCGACGACCGCTCCGACGTATCCCGCGGAGACGACCGGCCCCAGGACCGACGACCGCCGTCTGGTCCGCGTGTTGCCCGCGGCGCTGAACACCACCGGCACCGCCGGTCCGAGACCGAATCCCGCGAGCGAGAAGCCGATGAGAGCAAGGACGGGCGACGGCGACAGCAGGAAGACCACATAGCCCACGGCGCTGATCGCCGCCCCGGCCCTGGCCACGACGACGGGACCGAACCGGGTGCCGATCCGGTCCGCCACCAGCCGCGACGCCGCCATCGCCCCGGAGAAGACCGATAGGCCCAGCGCCGCGAATGCCACCGACGTGCCGAGGTTCTCGTTCAGGTAGACCGCACTCCAGTCGGCGATCGCGCCCTCGCCGAGGAACGATCCGAACCCCATCACCGCCATCATGATCACGACGAACAGCGCGGCCGGCGGCCGGGCCGCCTGCGAGGTGGCGACGTCATGTCCGGTGATGGCGGCCTCGCGATCAGGCTTGAGCAGACCGGTCAGGAACGGCGCGCTGACCACCGCGACCAGCACCCCCGCCACGATGAAGTGGAGGCGTACGTCGACGCCCTCGCGGGCCACGAGCGCGGCGATCGCCGAGCCGACCATCGACCCGATGCTCCACGCACCGTGGAACCCGGACATGATCGGCCGGCGGTAGAGGCGTTCGACCGCGACGGCGTGGGCGTTCATGGCGACGTCGAGCATGCCGCCGAGCAGCCCCAGGAACGCGAGGGCGACGGTCAGGGTGAGGAGGTCGATGGCGTACGCCGGTGCGATCAGTGCGGCCGACTGCGCGGGCACGAGGATCCGTATCGCCAGACCGGTCCGGCCACGTTTCTCCATCCGCCCGGTGAGACGCGTGCCGATGAGCAGGCCCACCGCGAGCCCACCGAGCGCGATGCCCAGATCGTCGTGGTCGAGCCCGAGCCCCTGCTTGATGGACGGGATGCGGGGAGCCCACGTCGCGAAGGTCGCCGCGTGGACGAGGAAGGTCACGGTCACCGCGAGGCGTGCACGTCTTACCTCACGTGACGGCGAGGTCGCGCGCATCACCTGGCGACCCTAACCGTGCGCTGCCCGTGGTCCGGCACGGCCCGGGCTGCCCGTGGTCCGGCACGACCTGCGCTGTCGGTGGGCGGGCGTACGGTCTGCACCGTGTGTGGCGCTCATGATCCTGCCGGCGGTCCACGGAAGGACGGTCCCACCGATGCGCATGACCCACCTCCGGTTACTTGTCGATGAGTACGACGCCTGCTTTCGGTGGTACCGCGACGTCCTCGGTCTTCGGCCGTACTGGGGCGAGGAAGGTTCGGGATACGCCGACTTCACGGCCGGTGAGGGCAGTAACGACCTCGCGTTGTTCAGCCGTTCGGCCCAGGTCGAGGTCAGCGGATCGCTCGGCGGCGGTGATCGCGACCGGGTGGCACTGGTGTTCCGCGTCGACGACGTAGACCGGACCGCACAGGCCATGCGCGCCATGGGTGTGGCGGTCGTCGCAGGCCCGAAGGATCAACCAGGCTGGGGCATTCGCACCCTGCACCTGCGCGATCCCGACGGCAACGTCGTCGAGCTCAACTCACCCCTGCCCGCCGATCGGTGGTCCGAGGATCTGCGCGCGGATGCCCAGCGGTTCGAGGAGCAGTACGCCGGCCGGCGCGAGCCCGGCCAAGATCCACCGGATACCCCCTAGTGTCCTCCGCCGAGGACGCGGACATTCCACGGGTAGCGCCAGCGGTTGCCCACGGCGGCGGACAACCCACCCATGCCCGTGAGGACGAGCCACACCATCGCGAGCGGGACGAAGAGCAGGCCGGCAAGCCCGAAGGTGAACGCGGTCGCCATCCCGACCGCGATGTTGGCGCCGATGAACGTGAGCTGGAAGTTCGCGGCCTCCCATGCCTGCGTACGCACGAACTCCGACGTTCTGCCCTTGGTCATCGCGATCAACGCGGGTACGACGAACAACGTGAAGATCCCGGACCAGTGTGCCGCGAGGGCCCACAGTCGTTCGCTCCCCGACGGAGCAGGCGGGGAAGCGTCGGGGCCAGGCGCAGGTACCCCCGCGCTCCGCGTAGCCGTCCGCTGAGGCGCTGGCGGAAGCCCGCGCAACGCGCCGGACAGGTCGGACCGGTCGCGCGCGTTCAACGCCTCCCCCACGCGATGATCCAGTTCGGAGTGGTCGATCCGGCCTTCGGCATAGGCGTTCTGCACCATCTGCACCGCCTGCTCGCGTTCCTCGTCAGAGACCCGCAGCGCCTGGGCGGTCGGCTCGAGTGGATTGTCGCGCCGCGACGGCGGTGGAGGCTGGCTCATGCCCCCATCGTCGCCGCGACCGGCTGGACGGACATCCGGTAAGTCCCTGAACGCTTCCCTGACCACGACACCACCGACGGACGGCCCGGCGCAGGCGAACCTCGCCGGCGGGCAGGAGCACCATTGATCATGGACGTCGAGGGGTCTGCCGGGCGGCGACCTGTTGATGATCATGGATGCCGACGCCGGTCTCCTGGCGTCTCCGCGATTGGCACAGCCGAGCGCGGCTCATCGGTTGGGCGCCGTGAGACTGACCTCCGTGGTCCGGTCGAGGGCGATCCGGGCGAAGTTGCGAAGTGACTCGCTTCCGATGTCGACGTAGCCGCTGTGGCCCTGCGCGCCCGATGTCGCCATCACCCGCGCGCCGAACGCCGGATCGACCGGGTTGGGACCGTGCCCATAGTCGCCGAACCGCATCGCCGGAAGCCACCGGATCGGGTCACTGTCGGCGAGGGCGGCCCAGACCCGTGCGGTCCGGGAGAGTCCGGTCGCGGTGGCATGACGTACGCCGGGACTTCCGTACACCACGATGTCGCTGACCTGCTTCGGCAACGGGGTCATCCCGCAGACCACGGAACCGTAGCTGTGGCAGAAGAGCCCGATCGGCGCGGAAGTGTAGGCCGCCAACCCGGCAAGGAAACGATGCAGACGCCTGGCCCCGTCACGGGCGAGGTCACCCTGCATGGCCGACGGATCCGGTTCGTTCGGCGTGGGGTAACCCGCCCAGGCGACCACCGCGAGGTTGGTGCCCGGCTCCTGGCGTTCCGCCTCGGCCAGCAGCGCACGCGCACTGGCGGCGACCCCGCCGCGGGTGTCCAGATGGTCCAGGTCTGCTCCGGCGCCAGGCACGATGACGGCAACGCGGTCGGCGGTACGCAGGTCACCGACGACCTCCACCGCCAGGCCGCGGTCCCGCGGATCGAGGGCCAGGAACTGCCGGCCGCGAAGATCGATCCGGTGGTCGACTCCCTGGCTCGCGGCCTCCTTCTGGTTGGCGGCGTACCGGAGTCCGGGAGGGGCTCCGTCGAGGTTTCCGACGATGGCCGGGAACCGGCGAGCAAGGGCTCCGCCCTCGGTGAGTGGCAGCGAGTCGAAGAAGTCGGCCACCGCTGCCGGGGAGGCGCTGACGGCAGCTCGCATCGGCAGGCCCGCCTGGCGCGCCGCACGCCACGCCGCGGCTCCCGGGAAGCTGGTCAGGACGTCGCCGGCGATCGTGGGCTGTGCACTGGGACCCGCACCGCTGGCGAGCACCACAGTCGCCAGCGCGGCCACCACGATTCGTCGTGTCCGGGCCATCGGCTACGTTCCTCCGTTCCCTTGCCGGCCGTCGAGTACGACCCGCATCGGAACGGTACGGACCGGGTAGGTGCCGAGAAATCCCCCTGGAGTGCTGCCTTCGGCGTAGCGCCGCAAGGTTAGGCCAGCCGCACCTTCACCCACCAGGGCGGCGTCCAGGCTCGGCCGATGATCAAGATCTGCCCCCTCATACGGTACGAATCGCCACAAGCCAACCGCCGCCTTGGCGATGATCGTGCCGGGGCCGCCGTCAGCCACGTACCCCACGCACACCGCGCGCCGAACCTGTCCCGACCTCGCCCGCGCCAGGGGCGACCAGCCCGCTCTCGTACGCGAAGACGACCGCCTGCGCACGGTCGCGCAGGTCCAGCTTGGTGAAGATCCGGCCCACGTGTGTCTTGACGGTCTGCTCCGCGACCACGAGGTGGGTGGCGATCTCGGTGTTGGAGCAGCCGCGGGCGATGAGGGTGAACACCTCCCGTTCGCGGGCGGTCAGCGTGGCGAGCCGCGGCGAGCGGGTACGCACGGCCGGCCTGGCGCGGGCGAACTCCTCGATGAGCCGCCGGGTCACCGTCGGCGCGAGCAACGCCTCTCCGGCGGCCACGACGCGGACGGCACCGATGAGGTCCGCCGGTGGAGCGTCCTTGAGCAGGAACCCACTCGCGCCCGCCCGAAGCGCCTCGTACACGTAGTCGTCGACGTCGAACGTCGTGAGCATCAGGACCCGCGGCCGGTGCTCGACGCCACGGGGAGGGTCGAGGAGTTGCCGGGTCGCCTCGAGCCCGTCGAGCTCAGGCATCCGGATGTCCATGAGGACGACGTCAGGACGCAGCCGTCGCGCCATCGCCACCCCGGAGCCGCCGTCACCGGCGTCACCGACCACCTCGAGGTCGGGTTGCGCGGCGAGGAGCGCGGCGAAGCCTGCCCTGACCATCGCCTGGTCGTCGACGATGAGTACCCGGATGTTCACCTTCCCCTCCGTTCGCCGATGGATCGGCCGCCGGAGGTGGCCCGCTGGAAGCTGGTCTCCTCGTTGACCGCCCTCGTCCCGCCAGCGTTGCCGGAAACTCGGCTCCCCACGACCTCCCCGTCCGCCGGCGCGGACCGGTCGGTGGCCGGACGCAGCGGCAAGGTCGCCTTGACGGCGAAACCGCCGCCCGCGCGCGGGCCGGTCTCGAGATCGCCACCGAGGATCTGGACACGTTCCCGCATCCCGGCCAGCCCGTGACCGGCCCGTGGCGCCTCCACGGGGGCGACCGGCTCAGGCGGCTGGTCGTTTTCGACGGCGACGACCAGCCCACCGTCGTCGCATCTCATGCCGACGCGAGTCGTCGCACCCGGGCTGTGGCGTACGACGTTGCTCAGCGCCTCCTGCACGATGCGGTACGCCGTCAGGCCGACCAGCTCAGGCAGGCCGGGTGGCACGGAGTCGACCGCGAGGCTTACCGGCGTACCCGCCCGGATCGTCGCGTCGACGAGCTGAGCGAGATCGTCGACCCCGGGTTGCGGGGTACGCGGCCGGTCGTCGTCCTCGTCGCGGAGGACCCGCAGGAGCCGGCGCATCTCGGTCATCGACTCCCGCGCCGCCCGACCGATCGACGCGAACTCCTCCCGGGCCGACGGCGTGAGGCCGTCCAGGCGGTACTCCGCGGTCGAGGACTGCACGGCGATCATCGACATGTGGTGCGCCACGATGTCGTGCATCTCGCGCGCGATGCGAGCGCGTTCCTCAAGCAGGAGCCGGCGCGAGCGTTCGCCCTCGGTGAGGCGTTCCTCCTCGGCGAGGCGCACCTGGGCCCGCTCCCAGAGCCGCACCGACGTGCCCACGACGAGCGCGAACGCCGACAGCAGGGTGAACAACAAGACGTCCTGGCCGGCGTCCAACCGCTCTGCCCCGGTGTCGGCGACCACCATCACGGACAGGACGCCCAGCAGCCACGTCGGCACCGCGACCAGCAGCCGGTGGCGACGCGCGACGGCGTACTGCACGACCAGGTAGGCGATCAACGCCGTCGGGAGCAGCGGCCACGGTTCCGAGGGATCGATCGGCCGCACCGCCAACGGCACGACAAAAACCGAGGCGATGAACGCCGACCAGCCGACGAACGGACGGAAGAGCGCGATGAGGACCGGCATCGCCTGCCACACGGCGAACCAGATCGCGAACTCCGGCGCATAGCCGACCAGCTCGTAGTTGGTGCGGGTGAACGTCGCGCCAGCGGCACCGAGGATCAGCGTCAACGCGATCGCGGCGGTCGTCAGCAGGGGGCGACGCCACCAGCCGGTCGTGGTCAATCCCACACCGGCCAGCGTTCTTGCCCGCCGTTGCCTTGTCATCGGCGCCAGCCTAGAGCTCGGGGGCAACCCCAACCCGCACCCAGGGGATGTCCCGTAGCTCCGAGGTATCACCTCGCCACGGTGAGCACGGCCTCCCGTCGTGGTGGTGTTTCCCTCCGTCGTACGACGAGATCGGCCCCACCACCGCCCTAGCGTCCCGGCAGCCGGACCGACGAGTCCGTTGGACGCCACGGGAGGACCCATGCCGGAGATCACGGAACGTTTCGTTGCCAGGTTGTACGACAAGCACGCCGACGCACTGCTGGTCGCCCGCAAGGAACAGCGGGAACTCCGCGCATCGCTGCCCCACATGAAGGCACAACTCGACGACATCGAGGCCGAGATCACCTACCTGCTGCTCCGCGAGTTTCGGCCGAGCATCGTCGTCGAGATCGGCGCCCTGCACGGCTGGTCCACGACCTGGATCCTGCGGGCGCTCCGCGACAGCGGCCGCGGGCACCTGCACACCTACGACCGGGTCGACCATGCGGTACGCAATGTGCCGCCCGAACTGTCGGCGCGGCGGTGGACGTTCGTGCACGGTGATGTCCGCGGACATGTCGATCGGCTGCCGTACGGCATCGGCTACCTGTTCATCGACGCAGCGCACAGCGGTCGGTCCGCCCGGTGGTATCTCGACCGGCTCCTGCCGCGGGTCGCACCCGAGACGCCGGTGAGTGTGCACGACGTGTTCCACGGCAGGAGGCCCTGGCCGTTCAGCGAGGGAGCGGTGCTGGTCCGGCGGCTCGCCGACCGAGGGATGCCGTTCTTCACGGCGGCGCGGGCGAAGGCGCCGGACACCCATGCCCGACTGGACGGGCACCGGGTCCGACTGGGCCTCGTCGAGCCGATCGGCACACGTACCGCCAACCCCATGGTGTTCTTCCGCGCCGGCCAGGTCCGGCCCCCTGCGCCGCGATGAGCAGGTCACGGGGTTCGCCCGTGGCGGGGACGAGCCCGTCGCGGGACGGCCCCTGTCGCGGGGGATCGGTCCCGTCGTACGGTCGAGTGTCGGCAGTTCGCGATCGTCCGGTGGACCACTGGTCCGCCTTGACCGGCGGAGGGAGACCTTGTGCGAGTCCTCGTCATCGGTGGGTCGGGCCATGTCGGGAGTCTCGTACTCCCCTATCTCGCCGAGCATCACGACCTGGCCGTGTTCGACCTTAAGCCGCCGATCGCGGGTGTCGAGGTGGAGTACCTTCCGGGTGACCTGCGCGACGTCGCCGCCGTACGCCGGTCCTTCGACGGGATCGACGCCCTGGTGTTCATGGCGATGGGGCCGCTCTCGGGCTGGGGAAGCCCCGAGAACGCCCAGGCGCACCTCGACGTCGCGGTCCCCGGCCTCTATGCCGCACTCGCCGCGGCCCACGACGCGGGAGTCGACCACGCCGTCTACACCAGCAGCATGTCGGTGTTCGCCCTGCGATACGACGGCCGCGCGGGCACGCACGGCACCGAGGATGGAGCACCGGTCGGTACGAACGATGGTGCGCCAGCCGGCCCGCCGCGCTATCCGGACGAGTCGACGCCGCCCGACGCCACCGATTTCTACGGCCTGGCGAAGCGGCTCGGCGAGGAGGTCTGTCGCAACGCCGTCGCCGCCTGGGGTATGAGCGTGGTCGCCCTTCGACTCTGCCATCCGACGGCCGACGCCGAGTTCCCACGGACCGAGAGCCCGATCCGGCAGACCATCTGTACGTCCGCTCGGGACACTGCGGCGGCCATCCTCGCCGGTCTGGAGTATCGGGGACACGGTTTCGAGGCGTTCGGCATCTCCGGCGACGCGGCCGGGCGGACGGTTTCGATCCGCAAGGCAGGCGAGCTCCTGGGCTGGCAGCCGCTCGACCGTACGACCTGACACGCGCCGAGAAAGGACTACCGATGAAGGCGATCCCATGAAAGCGATACTGGTGTTGTTCGACACGCTGAACCGGCGCTATCTCCCGCCCTACGGCAACGACTGGGTGCACGCACCCAACTTCGCCCGGCTGGCGCAGCGTTCGGTGCGGTTCGACAACTGCTACGGCGGGAGCATGCCGTGCGTACCCGCCCGCCGGGAGCTGCACACCGGGCGCTACAACTTCCTGCACCGCGGCTGGGGCCCGCTGGAACCCTTCGACGACTCGATGCCGGAACTCCTTCGTGGCAAGGGGATCTACACCCACCTCGCCACCGACCACCAGCACTACTGGGAGGACGGCGGCGCGACCTACCACGGACGCTACAACTCCTGGGAGTTCTTCCGCGGCCAGGAGGGCGACGCCTGGAAGGGCCACGTCGGCGACCCGGACATCCCCGACGCCGTGAAACTTGCCCGCGGCGAGACCTGGCGGCAAGACTGGATCAACCGTGGCTACCTGCAGACCGAGGAGGACCATCCGCAGACGCGGACCTTCGATGCGGGGGTCGAGTTCCTGCGGACGAACGCGGGCCACGACAACTGGTTCCTGCACCTGGAGACCTTCGACCCGCACGAGCCGTTCTTCACGTACAAGCAGTACAAGGATCTCTACCCGCACGACTACGCCGGCCCGCACCACGACTGGCCCGACTACAAGCGGGTCACCGAACGGCCAGAGGTCGTCGACCACGTGCGGTACGAGTACGCCAGCCTGCTGAGCATGTGCGACCACTCCCTCGGCCGGCTGCTCGACCAGATGGACGCGCTCGAGCTGTGGGACGACACCATGCTGATCGTCTGCACCGACCACGGTTTCCTGCTCGGTGAGCACGGCTGGTGGGCCAAGAACGTCCAACCGTGGTACGACGAGAACATCCACAACCCCTTGTTCGTCTGGGATCCCCGGGTCGGCCACGCGGGTGAGAGCAGGCGCAGCCTGGTGCAGACGATCGACCTCGCGCCGACCCTGCTGGACTACTTCGACGTCGTACGCCCGCCTGACATGCAGGGCATTCCCCTGCGCGACACGATCGCCACCGACGCCCCGGTGCGCGAGGCGGGGCTCTTCGGCAGCTTCGGCGGTCACGTCAACGTCACCGACGGCCGCCACGTCTACATGCGCGCCTGCGTCGACGAGACGAACGGTCCCCTCTACGAGCACACGCTGATGCCCACCCACATGCGGAGTCGGTTCTCCCCCGAGGAGCTGCGCGACATCGAGCTCGCCGAGCCGTTCGACTTCACCAAGGGCTGTCGGCTGATGCGGGTCGCCGGACGGCCGCAGGTCAACACGTTCGCACACGGGTCGATGCTGTTCGACCTCGAGACCGACCCACACCAGGATCACCCGTTGGTCGACGACGCCGTCGAGCTGCGGATGGCCGGGCTCATGGTCGCGCTGATGCGGGCCAACGACGCACCGGCCGACCAGTTCGAGCGGCTCGGCCTGCCCGTGACTGGCGACGTCGGTCCCGAGCACCTGCTGCTGCGGCAGCAGTACGAACGGGTGACTCAGGTGCGCGCGCCCCTCCCTGACCTCGACGACCTGCCGGTCGGGCGCTACGACCTGCACACGCCGGTGTCGGATCTCCTGGCCGATTCCGATGCGGTCACCGCGATGCGTGCCGCCGTTCCCGGCCTGCTCGACAACCCCCGGCTGGCCACGCTCGCCCACCTGTCCCTTCGGGAGGTCGCCGCCATGGCACCAGGCGTCCTCGACGGCGTGCGCCTGCGTACGCTCGCCACCGGACTGGCGTCGGTCAGCGCACGCGCAGAGCCAGAGCGATGACCTGGCTCACCTGTGGGGCGTTGAAGTTGTCGTCGGACACGAGGACCAGGGTGCGTTCGCCGGTCGGGAGGCGCGGGCCCCACGCCATGCCCTCGACGTTGTCGATGTGGGACAGGTCCAGGTCGGCGAGATCGACCACCAGCCGCTTGCGGACCGGTCGGTAGTCACCGTCGGCGAGGCTGGTGTCGTCGAGGGTGTTGGTCGCGCCCCGCACGTCGATCGCGTAGAGCCGGATGCTGTTGCCGACACCGGAGATGAACGCCCGCTCCAGCACGAGCAGCCGGTGCTGGTCTATCGGGAGCAGTTCGACGACGCCGTTGTCCGCTCCGGCCGTCGGCGGGTCCGGCACCGCGGGGATCGGATCGATGTCGTAGGCGAACTGCCGCACGGGCGCGCCGCTCCGCTTGTCGTACCACGTCAACCGGCTCACCGCACCGGTCGTCGGCGTCGGCAGCGGGCCGTCGTCGTACAGCGGCCCCTCGAGGGAAGCCACGAGCTCCCGGCGGTCGGCGGTCAGCGTGAGCCCTTCGAAGACGGCGTTGCGTCGAGGGCCCTGCTCCCCTGCGCTCATCGTGAACTGCGAGGGCTGACGGAACTCACGAATGTGCCGCCCGCCGAGTGTCATCTGGCGTACCCACGGATCGACCAGCGCCGCCGGTGAGCCGTCGGTGGGAACGTCCCGCTTGCCCTCGCTCGACCAGTAGAGCGTGCGGCTGCGGGGGTCGAGCCGGATCGCCTCGGGATCGGCCACTTCGGAGTCGTCGCTCGCGAGCGGCGGGAACGGCGTGCCGTCCGTGCGCAGGATCCGGGTGGCGCCGATGAAGCGCACCCGTGACAGGCCGTGGGCATCGAGGTCGAGGTCGGCGGTGTAGAAGCGTGCCGGTGCTTCCTCGGAGTCGTCCGAGATGAGGTACCACAGGCCGTTGCGGGCGTCGTAGTCGATCCCGGACAACTCGCCGATCGGCATCCCGTCGACGGCGAGGCCCTTCGGGATCGTCTCCTCGCCGAGGACGCGGACGGCAGGCCGGTCCGGGCGTTCCGGGGACTCCGCCGGAGCCGCGGTCGCGGACACGGCTGCCACGACCGCCGTCACGGCGACAACAGCGACGGCCACGACCAGTCTTCGTACGGCAAAGGGCACGCGAAGTCTCATGGCTCCCATCCAACCGGAGCCCGCCGACAGGTGGCCATCACCCGAGCCCGAACGTGTCACAGCATTCATCCTCCGGACACTCTCGCGGCGCTTGGGCGCTGCGCTCACGAGGTCTCAGTGCAGGCCCACCTCCAGCAGGACGATCAGCAGGCCGAGCACCAGGTTGCCCACACCGGAGGCGGCGACCCCCCGCCTGCGTACTCCCGCGGCCGCCGCCGCGACCATCGCCCACCCGACCTGGCCAGCCACGGCGATCCCGAGCGCCGCCCACGTCACCGCCCCGGCCGGGAAGCCGGCGAAACCGCCGATCAGCGCCACCGCCGCCGGCGGCAGAGCAGCCTCGACCATCGGCCACTCCCTGCGGGCGACGTCACCCACTCGCTGCGCGGTCAGACTGACAGCTTCAGTTCGCGAGTCACTCCGCGAACCGGCTCCTGGTGAACCCGGGCGTGGCCGCTCCCCGACCACGCGTGCGTAGACGTGGGCGGCCCAGAACACCACGCCGGTCCCGACCAGGGCGATCGCCAGATCCGTCGGCGCGAGCGGGGTGCCGTCGGCGCCCGCGCCCACCACCACCGCGGCGGCGAGAAGCGATCCGTAGACGGCACCGGCGTAGTCGGTCTCCTTCCGCACGCGACCGGTCCGGGCAGAACCTGTACGGACGGAACCGGCCACGTCAGCCGGTAGCCACCGCGTGCTGGTTCGGGGTCCGGCCGTCGCCTCTCCCTACGCGCCGCATCTGCCACGCGACACCCGCGGTGAGCACACCGAACACCACCAGCCAGCAGCCGAAGATCACCGTCAGGACGACCAACGACGGGCTCGGGTAGACGAGGACGACGATCCCGGCCGCGATCGCGAGGAACCCGGAGAGGACCGTGAGGCCACGCCCTGGTCGGGCCCGTCCGAAGAACGCCAACATGACGGTGATGACGCCGACGGCGATCCAGAACAACCCGAGGAGAGTCGCCAGCGCCACGACCGTGTGGGTCAGGTCGCGCAGGGCGAGCACGCCGACGATGAGGGCCACCACACCCATCACAGCGGCCAGGACGCGTCCGCCCCCCTCACCGTCTTCCGCGGTGATGGCGTGCGCCACGCAGTACACGCCGAACAGCAGGATCTGCAGGGCCACCAGGATGGCGACCACGCCGAGCGTCGCCCCCGGCCAGACCATCACGAGCACGCCCAGCACGATGCTCGCGACGCCGAGGAACATGACCGAACCCCAACTGTCGCCCATCGCCAACAGCACGGTCGCCATGCCGCGACTCGGGCCGCGGCGGGTCGTCGGCGGACGGCGGTTGTGGTCCCGCGCCCTCGGCTGTTCCCGTCCGCGTTCGTCCTGAGTGGGAATGGCCCCTTCGGCAGCGCGTCGTTCACTTCCGGACGACTGCTGCGGAGATGTCTGTTCCGGAATGTCACGGCGGGTGCCGTGCGGCGCTTCGTCCGAGCCGGGCCGGGACGGTTCGGACGGGCGTCCCGATCCGGTCGAGCCACCCGAGACTGGATCAGACGGCATCGCTTTCGCCCCCTTTTGGTGCGGGTCGCCTTGCGGGCGTCCCCTCAGGTCGTACGACCGGACTGAATGCGTGCGTACGACGAGATCTCCGTTGTCGATCTGACAAGAACCTCATCCATTTTCACGGATCGGCGCCCTCAGGTTGGCGATATTCCGGAGCGAAAATGTCATCCACCAGGGGTGAGTCCGCTGACGATTCGAAGAGGTAACGGCAGGCACGAAGGCGATGAACCATCGGCTGGGCCTGGCAGTCACTGTCACGCTCAGGTGAGCGTCGTATGCTGGTGACAGCGTGAGGCACAGGCTCCGCGTCACGCCACGAAACGGGTAAAAACTGTGGTGTTTAGCGAGGAACTCCAAAGCGCTCTCGGCTGGGACGGCCACCTTCTGCTGCTGCACCAGACGGAGCCGGAGCGGCATCTCGAACTCGCCGCGTGGGTACGGCATGGCCTGAAGCGCGACGAGAAGATCATTTATACCCAACTCGAGGACGAGCCGCCGGCCCGCTCAATTCTGACGCTGCTGGCGAACCAGAACATCAACATCAACGGCGCTCTCCGACGCAAGCAATTCGAATTGCTGCCACTTCACGAATTCTATTCACCCGATGGCCAGCTACCGCTCGTCGAAATGGCACTTGCCGAGGGTTATCGGGCGGTACGGCTGTCAGCTGAGGCCAACGCCGCACTGTCGATTCTTCCCAAGGCGAGGCACCACGAGCTGGAATCCGCCATGGAGGAAATGTGCCGGACCCACCCGGTTTCGGCACTGTGCCAGTACGACCGGGCGATGCTGACCGACGACCGTCTCCATGAGGTGGCATCCACCCATGTGAGAGGCGTCCGCGCGTCCCAGTTGCACACCGGTGGCCAGTCCGACCACCTGGTCCTCGCCGGCGAACTCGATGCCTCGACCTCCGACCTGCTCGCCGCGGTCCTTCGCGCGGCCGGGACGGGTTCGCCCGGTGTGCTCAGGCTCGACCTGAGTCGGGTCACCTTCCTCAGCGTTGTCGCCGCTCGCGCCCTCGTCGAAGGCACGCAGGGCTTCCGCGCCTGCGGGGGCAGGGTGCTGCTCGTCGCGCCACCTACCGACATCGAGTGGTTCATCCGCGCCCTCGGAGTCGACCGGCGCGTCCGCGTCGAACTGGCGGGGGAGGCGGCACTGTGACCAAGCCCAAGCCGTCCAACTACGTACACGACGCTCTGTTCTACGCCTCTGACGACGAGTTGCTCACCGCTGCGGTTCCGTTCCTTTCAGAAGGTCTCGCCCGGGACGAGACCGTCCTGGTGGAATGTCGCGACCACATCAACCGGTTGCTCACCACCGCGCTCGACGACGATCCGCGCGTCGTGTGCTTCCCCCGGCCCGGTTCCAGCGGCCGACCCGCCGGCACGATCGCGTGGTACCAGGAGACCCTGCAAGCCGAGGTTGACGCCGGCATCAGCCAGGTGCGTGGAGTCGGGGAGGTCGACTTCGGTCCCACGCCCGCGCAGTGGGCGGAATGGGCGCGCTTCGAGTCGGTCATCAACCAGGCGTTGGCACGGTATCCCTTGTGGGGCGTCTGCATGTACGACACTCGCGTACTCCCCGAGGAGATCGTGCATGCCGGCGAACGCACCCACCCGCACCTCATGACGACGAAGGAGCGGATCGCGAACCCGCAGTACGTGGATCCCACCGACTTCCTGCGCAGCATGCCCCCACCCGGACCCGATCCCCTGGCATCCGCTCCACCGGACGTGCACATCCCCGACCTCACCAACCTCGCGGACGCGCGGCGGAGGATCCATCGCGCCTGCCTGGCCGGTTCGGCCGTACCGAAGAGCTCCGTGGCGGAGTTCGTCTACGCCATCAACGAGGTCGCGACCAATGCCGTCCGCCACGGGCGCAGGCCGGTGTCGGTCCGGCTGTGGACCTCGCCGGAACGGCTCCTGTGCACCGTCACCGACCACGGCACCGGATTCAACGACCCCCTCGCCGGATACCTGCCCGGTTCCTCCGACGCCGCCGAGCCAGGCCAGGGACTCTGGCTCGCCCGGCGACTCTCCGACCACGTGGACGCGGCCCGTACCTCCGAAGGGTTCTGCGTACGTTTGACCACCGGACGATGACGGGCTATGGGCAACCTGGCCCGTCGCCTCTCAGCAACGTCATCATCGCGGCCGACTGCGGGCCGTAGACGCCGTCGACGACAAGCCCGAATATCTGTTGGAAGACCCGTACGGCTGACTCGGTCAGCGGACCGAAGTCGCCGTCGACGGCCAGCCATCCGCATCCCATGACGGCGTTCAGGTCACGTTGCAACTCTTTGACCGCCTCGCCCTGCGAACCACGCCGGAGGGATCCGATACCTAGCTTGGGATCGGCCTCCCGCGGAGTGGCACGTGGAGGCGCGGGTTCGGACTGCGGCGTCGCCGTCCCGCGGGCCGACGGCGGCCCTGTCCGGGGGACCTGCGAAGGCGGGCCGGGCGTGGCTGTGGCGAGCGGGGATGTCGTCGAGGGGGACGCCGTGCGGTCCGCAGCAGGAAGCGCGCTCGGCGCCCTGTCCTGACGATCGGAACAGCCGCCGAGTATGACGAGGACGCTCACGGCGACCGCGACCAGGACATTGCTCATAATCCCCCCGCCAAAGTGCACGACCGTTTCACCCACAGGTCCGGCTGATCTTGTTTCGGTTACGCCCGACCCGCGGATCCGACCCGATTGAGAACCCCTCGACGACTTCTGGCGTACCGGGAACATCACCCAGGCCTCGAGCGAGTGGGAGCAGATCATGAAGGCACGAAGCGTCACCCGGCTGGCCCTGCTCGGCATCGCGGCCGGACTGGCCGGGCGAGGGTGATCCCAAGACGCCGGTCCCGGCCGAGCCGATGCCCGACACTGGACAGGCTCGACTCGCTCCGTCCGACCACCAGCGCACGCGGAGTGGACGCCTTCGTCGCCTCGGCGAAACGCCGGAATGTCGACGACAACGAAGCGATCGCTCCTTTCGACTGGTCCGTGGAGGCCTACGCGGTCTGCGGCCGCAACCTGCCTGGTTACCAGCACGTCGTCGCCAAGGACGTCGCCCTCGACCAACTGGCACCTGACACCGACGGGCAGGTCCGTGACCGTCACCGGCGTCGACGACACCACCGACGGCGTGCGGCCGGCGTTCCGCAGCGTCGGACGAGACGGGCCACACCGTCATCTCCGAAGCGATGTTGGCGCAGTTGGTCGCAGACCCAGGTCGTACGGCCCCCTCGTCTACGAGGATCACCGCGAAGAACGTCGAGTCACTGTAGGAGAACGACCTCACGGCGGTCACGATCTGCGCCAGCTGACGGTCGTCGCTCAGCCAAGCAGCGGCGCACACGCGAAAGCCGCGGCCGGCAGATGCCGGCCGCGGCTTTCACACGGTGGAGGTGGCGGGATTCGAACCCGCGTCCTTCGTCGATGTTTCAGGACTTCTCCGGGCGCAGCCTGCATAGTCGTGTTACTCGGCCCCGGCGCTCTCGCAGGCAAGTCGCCGACAGGCCCAGCCGCAGTGAATGTCCCCGCACGGCCCCGCGGCCGGTCCGTGCGGGTGAGCCTCCTTCATGAGGCCAGGATCCGGGTCGGAGGCGTCCCCGGGCTGACCCTTCGCGTTAGCTCGCCTTAAGCGGCGAGGGCGAAGTCACTGCGCTTGGAATCGGCAGTTATTGGTTTCCAAGGATCGTTAACGAGATGACCCTGGGTCCTCGGCCCGCTTCTCCTGAAGCGATCGAGCGAAGTCGAAACCATTCACCCCCCTGTTGAGTTGTCAAACCCGCCAAGGACGGACGAACCGTCCCGACGAGGCCCACCATACCGTCAACGCGCCCGAGGATCACCCGCATTCCCGCCGCGTGATCGTCCGGCCCCTGCCGATCACGGACCGGAGCCGTCGCGGCGCTCCCCTCAGGAACGCTGGCCCGCGAACGGGTTCGGGATGGCGTCGAGCAGTTTGCGGGTGTAGTCGTCACGTGCTTCGCGGATCACCTGCAGTGTGGGTCCGGTTTCGACCAGCTTGCCCTGGTGGAGTACGAACACCTCGTCCGCAAGCACCCGCGCACTGAGAAGGTCGTGGGTGATGTAGAGCATCGCGATGCCGCGTTCGCGGACGAGCCCGTCGAGAAGCTCCAGAATCTCCGCCCGGATCGACACGTCGAGCATCGAGATCGGCTCGTCGGCGACGATGATCTCCGGATCCGGCGCGAGCGCCCGCGCCACCACGACCCGCTGTTGCTGCCCGCCGGACAGCTGGTGCGGGTACTTGTCGACGTACATCGAGGCCGGCGAGAGCCCGACGGACTCCAGTAGGTCCGCGACCCGGCCCGTCAGATCGCGGCGTCGGACGTCGCGGTAGTTCGCCAACGGGCGACTCAGGGTGTACCCGACGGTGTGGGTCGGGTTCAGGGCGGCGAACGGATCCTGGAAGACGAGCTGGATGTGTTTGCGGTACGCCCGGAGACCGCGGCCGCGAAGCCGGTCGACCCGCAGGTCGCCGAAGCTCACCGTGCCAGTCGTCGGGCGTTCGACACCGGTGACCATCCGCGCCAGCGTCGTCTTTCCGCTACCGCTCTGGCCGACCAACGCCGTCACGGTTCCCGCCCGCAGGGTGAGCGACACGTCGATCAAGGCGTCGGTCGTGGTGACCTTGAACCCACGCCGGGTGCGGTACTGCTTGTGCACCCCGTCGACTTCCAGAATCGGCGTACGCTGGTCGATCCGGGCCTCGCGGTTGACTGACTTGGTGAAGATCTCTCCCGCCCGAAGCGCGTTCTCACGCAGCCCGTCTCCCCCGGCGTAACCCGCCTCGGCGACATGGCATGCCGCCTCGCCCGGCCCCATCGCCAGCAGCGCCGGCTCGTCGACGCTGCACCTGTCAATCGCTTCTTGACAGCGAGGCGCGAAGAGACAACCGCTTCCGGGCAGCGACAGGTCCGGCGGCCGTCCCGGGATGTAGGCGATCTCCACCGTCTCCGACCGCGGATCGGCGTAGGCGCCCAACAATCCGCGGGTGTACGGATGCATCGGCTCGGTCAGCATCGTCGCCGAGGCCTGGTCCTCGACGATCTTCCCGGCGTACATCACCATCACCCGGTCGGAGACCTCCATCACCGTGCCCAGGTCGTGGCTGATGAGCAGGACCGCGAAGCCATGCTTGCGTTGCAGGGCTCGTACGTTGTCCAGGATCGATCGTTGCACGATCACGTCGAGGCCCGTGGTGGGCTCGTCGAGCAGGACGAACCGCGGTTCCAGCGCGAGGGCCAACGCGAGCGCGACCCGCTGCTTCATCCCACCGGAGAGCTCGTGCGGATAGAACCGCATGTACGACGGGTCGATCATCACGGTCTCGAGCAGTTCGGCGACCCGTCGCCGAACGTCCGACCCGCGGGTCGACGTGTGTTCCTCGATGACGTCGCGGAACTGCGTCTCGATGGTCAACACCGGGTTGAGAGAGTTCATGCTGCTCTGGAACACGGTCGACATCTCGCGCCACCGCAGCCTTCGCAACGCCTCCTGCGAAGCGGTGGTGATGTCGTTTCCCAGGAAGCTGATAGTGCCGCCACTGATCTTGCCAGGCGCCGGAAGCAGCCGCAGGATTGCGTTGCCGAGTGTGGTCTTGCCGCTTCCCGACTCCCCGAGCAGACCGACGAACTCGCCATCGCCGATCTGGAACGAGACCTCCCGCACCGCTCGAGTGGCGCCATAGGACACCGACAGCTCGCGGATGTCGATGAGACTCGACGTGCTCGGCCTCGACTGGACTGTCGTCACCAGTGTCACCCTTCCCGCAAGTGTGGGTTACTCAGGGCGTCCACACCGAAGTTGACGAGCGTCAACGACGTCAACAGGAATGCGATCGCCAGCCCGGGAGCTCCCAACCAGATCCACTGTCCGGTCGACATGGCTCCGGAGTTGTTCGCCCAGAAGAGCATGGTTCCCCAGCTGACCGTGGTCGGATCGCCGAGGCCGAGGAACGCAAGGCCCGCTTCGGCCCCGATCGCACCACCGGCCGCACCGAGAAATCCCGCCACCACGAGCGACATCATGTTCGGCATGATCTCGGCGAAGACGATCCGACCCATGCCCTCGCCGGCGAACTTTGCCGCTGTGATGTAGTCACGTGCCCGAAGGGTGAGAATCTGTGCCCGCTTGATCCGTGCTCCCCATGCCCAGCCGGTCACCGAGATCACGAAGATGATCAGCCAGAGTCCGCGTACGCCTTCTGGTGAGTACGCCGCCAACGTGACCATCAGGGGCAACACGGGCACGACCAGCGCAAGGTTGATGAGGAAGGACAGGACCTCATCGACAACGCCTTGCAGATAGCCGGCGGTCAGTCCGATCAGCAAGGCGATGAGGGTGACCAGAAGGCCGGCAACGAGTCCGACGACGATCGACGTGCGAGCACCGTAGACCAACTGCGAGAGGATGTCGTTCCCGTTGGCCGTCGTACCCAGCGGGTGCGTCGCGCTGGGCGGAAGGGTCCCCGCGAAGTCGCTCACCCGCGGATCGTGGGGCGCCACCAGCGGCGCCAGGAGGGCCACGAGCACGAACATGCCCAACACGATGAGGCCGAGCCGACTCTTCTTGTTGGCCCACAAGATGGTGAGCCACCGAGGCATCCGTGACGCGCGAACCACGGCGGCTTCGCGGGCGATCTCGGCGCTGGACTCCTCAGCCGTCTGCACCTGGCCGAAAGGGGTGGTCATGCCTGTGCCTCCCGTCGTACCCGCGGGTCGAGGATGCCGTACAGGATGTCCGCGAAGAGGTTGGCGAGCAGCACACCGATCGTGGTGAAGAGGAAGATGGTCTGCATCAGCGGATAGTCGCGGTTGGTGATCGCAGTGAAGAAGAGCTGCCCCATGCCGGGATATCCGAAGATCATCTCGACCATGAGCGTGCCGCCGAGAATCGCGCCGAGGCCCAGGGCGAAGCCCGTGACATTGGGCAGAATCGCAAGTCTGGCGCTGTAGGTCAGCATCACCCGACGCGGCCGGAGCCCTTTTGCCTGGGCCAACCGCGTGTAGTCCTCCCCGAGCGTGTGCACCATGTTGTTCCGCATCTGCAGGATCCAGCCGATCGGCGCCGTGAGGAGCAACGCGAGTCCGGGCAGCAGGCTGTGATAGAGGGCGTCATACAGGAAGGGCCACGACAGCGAAGGCTCGATCGCTCCGCTGTAGCCCCCGGCGGGCGGGAACCATTGCACGGAGAATGCGAACACATAGATGAGGATCAGCGCTGTCCAGAAGAACGGAATGGTTCCCAGAAAGGTCGAGCCCAGGCTGACCACGGCGTCGAACTTGGTGTTGCGCCTCCATGCTGCCGCCGCACCGAGAAACGTGCCGATGATGAATCCCAGCACGTGGGTGACGCCCACCAGCACGATCGTCCAGGGCAGCGCCTGGACGATGACGTGCGTCACGCTGTACGGAAAGTAGGTGTAGGAGACCCCGAAGTCCAGATGAACAAGGGCTTTGAGGTACTCGACGTACTGCTCGAAAAGGGAGCCGGTCGGCAGTCCGAGCATGATCTGGACCGCCTTCACGGCGGCGGGATCGACCGCCTCGGTCTGACCGGTGAGCCGCTGGACCATGTTCTTCGCGGGGTCACCGGGCTGCAGGCGAGGGATGATGAAATTCAGCGTCACGGCCGCCCACAACGTCAGGACGAAGAAGCCCAATCGGCTCAAGAAATAGCGCATGCGCTCCCTCTCTTAGCTCGCACTCTCTAGGTCGCACTCCCTTGGCCGCCCTGTCGCGGGACTCGCGTGTTGTCCAGAGAGCACGGCAGGCAGGCGGCGGGCCCGGGCTGTGCCCAACGCTATGAGCACAACCTCGGGTCCGCCTGTGCAGCGGCCAAGTGCCTGGGCGACCGACATGAGGCCGGCCGGATTCCGCCCGGCCTCATGTCCAGGATCCTCAGCTACCGCTGTCGCCCGGGGGCCGCAGGCGAGTCATGATCTCGAGGGAGTCACCCGACCCGGCGTACGGATCCTCCTCACTGGGCCACCCCACGGCATTTTCCGTGCGGTATTCGAACCACTTGGCGCCGTACCAGAGCGGGATGGTCGGCACCTTCTCCACCATCATCTGCTGGAGCCCGTGCACGATCTCCTTCTGTGCGGCCTCGTCTTCTGCCTTGACGAGCTGGTCGAGGAGCTCGTCGGTTTCGGCGTCCTTCCACCGGATCATGTTGGTGGGCGCGGGCTTTCCGATGGGCGCGGTCTGACTACTGGCGAACGGGTCGTGGTAGGCGCTGTAGAGGTTGCAGTCGCCGCCGAACACGCCGAACGCCATGTCGAAGTTGCCGGAGGCGACATCTTCGCCCACCACGTCCGGGTTGGAGTTCTGCACCCTCATGGTGATGCCGATGGCCTTGAGGTTCTTCTCGATGATCTGCGCCGCCTGGATCCAGTCGACCCAGCCGGCCTGCACCTTGAACGTGAAGGAGGGCAGCGGCTTGCCGTCCTTGCCGAGCAACTTGCCGCCAGGGCCGGCCTCGTATCCCGCTTCGGCGAGAATCCGCTTGGCCTCTTCGGGATCGAAGGGCACGTAGCCCTCGTCCTCGATGCCCGGCGCCATCCACTCGTCGTGCAGGGAGTAAGTCAGACCGGTCTGGCTCGCGGTCTCGACATAGCCGAACTGCGGCTTCTCCTTGATCTCGTCCTTGTCGATCGCGTAGGTCAGCGCGCGACGGAACTCAACGTCGTCGAACGGCTTCTTGGTGAGGTTCATGTAGAGGCTGATGTTGCCGCCCGAGGCGAACCAGTACTTGTTGTGCTCGGGATCCTTCGCGACATAGGTCTTCTCGATGTCCGGCACGAACATCGCCGCCCAGTCGAACTCTCCCCGGCTGAGCTGGAGCTTCTCGACCTCGGCACTACCGGTCGGCTTGGTGAACTTCAGCTGCTGGACCTTGATCTTGTCTGCCTGCCAGTAGTCCGGGTTGCGTTCGAGGATGAGCTGCTGTGGGTTGATGCTCTTGACCTTGAACGCACCAGTCCCGACGGCATCCGGGTTGGTGAACTTCTCCACGTCGTCCTGCTTCGCCCAGATGTGCTCAGGAACGATCGGCACGCCTTCGGCAATCTGGTTGAACGTCGGTACCGCGGCATCCTTGAAGGAGAACGTCACCTGGCTGTCGCTGTCCGCGGTGACGCTCTCGAGCTTCTGCCAGAGACCTTGGAAGTCGAACGCCGGCGCGGCCTTGAGCATGTTGAACGTGAACGCGACGTCCTTGGCGCTGAACGGCCGCCCATCGGACCACTTCACTCCCGACCGGGTTTCGACGACGAGAGTGGCCGGGTCCTGCCACTCGTACGACGTACCCAGCAAGGGGTTGGCGTCACAGCTGATCTCGTTGATGTCGAACAACGACTCGAAGGTCCACGAGGTGGTGCTCGTGGTCGGTAGGTACGGATTGAAGATGCGCTGCGGGGTCTCCAGCTCGCTGAACTTCCCAAGGCTGAGCTGGGGGATCATGCCTTTGGCGGCCGATTCCGGCTTCTGCTCACTACCTGGCGAAGCACACGCGGCGCCCGCCACCGTCACCGCAAGTGACAGCAAGCCGGCGACCGTCCATCGTGCCCGAGCTCGTCTATTCACGTAGTCCTCCTGGATCGCTTTGCTAACGATCCCCCGTGGAGCCTTGCATCCCCGTTCTCGTCCGCACCGCAGCCGCAGCTGCCGCGGATCACGACCTGCGTCTCGAGCACGCGGTCGAGTGACGCATCGATCTGTCCCTCCACATGGCGAAGGAGTTGTCGCGCCGTCTCGGCGCCGAGCTCCCGCATGGGTTGGTGGACGGTGGTGAGGCCGGACGCCATGAGCCCAGCCATCGGGATGTCGTCGAACCCGGTGACCGCGATGTCCTCGGGCACCCGCAGCCCGCGGTCCATGACGGCGACGACGGCACCAAGGGCGGTTTCGTCGTTCGCACAGACGATCGCGCGTGGTTGCTCGCCGTCGTCGAGCAACCTGCTGACAGCGATGAACCCGTGTGACTGTTGGAGTCCTGTCCGGATCGGCTCACCAGGGGGTTCGGCCCCGGTACGCCTGTGCGCCTGCAGGAAACCCTGCCACCTCGCAGTGGCGTCCGGTGACCCGTCGGGATTGCCGACGAAGACCAGCTGCTCGTAGCCGTGGTCGGCCAGCAGGTGGGTGGTGAGCCGCGCCATTGCGGCGGTGTTCTCCGTACGTACGGTCGCAACGCCGACCATCGGGCCGCTCGCCAACAGGACAACGGGTTCACCGCGGTCGGTGAGGCGACGGACGGCCTTTTCCGGGATCACTCCGCCCATGACCGCGAGACCGTCCACGCGGTCGGCCATGTCGAGGACCATGTCGACGGACTGCCGCAGGAAGTGTGTGCCCATGATGAGGACACTCACTCGGGCGTTGATGGCCTCTTCCTCGAAGCCGTTGATGACATCGGAGTAGTAGGGCCCGGACAAGCCGGGGAAGACGATGCCGAGCGCAGAGTGCCGACGTTCGACGAGCGCGCGTCCGGCGTGGCTCGGCCGGAAGTGGTACTTGTCGATCGCCTCCTGCACTTTGCGCCGGGTGGCGGGTGACACCTGGCCCACTCCTCGCGCGACCCGCGACACGGTCGCGATCGAGACCCCGGCATCCGCCGCGATCTCCTGCAAGGTCGGACCTCGTCTGCCCATCGCCATCCTGTCGACGTTCACAAGCCGGTCAGGCGGCCGTGTAACGTGTTGCGGTAAACGTTTGCAGTGCAAAGTTTTCAGGATCGTAACGACCGAGCAATGCACCCGCAAGAGGCTGTGAAGGAGCGTTTCGTGATCGAGATCAGCCGCAAGCGCATCGTGATCGACGGTTCACCTCGCGTCCTGCTCGGTGGGGAGGTGCACTACTTCCGCCTGGCCCGCGAGGACTGGGCGGACCGACTCGACAAGCTCGTGGCGGCTGGTTGCGACACCGCGGCGTCGTACATTCCCTGGCTCTGTCACGAGAAGCCCGACGGCAGCTTCGACCTCGATGGCCGGACCCGGCCAGAGCTCGACCTCGGCGCGTTCATCGACATGTGCGCCGAACGCGGGTTGTACTTCCTCGCCCGTCCCGGACCGTTCCTGATGGCCGAGCTCAAGAACGAGGGCCTGCCGTTCCGGCTCTACACCGAGAACCCCGAGACCCACCCGGTGACCTGGGACGGGGCGCGGGTGACGAGCCGCACCGTGGACTACCTGGCGCCGGCGTACCTCGCCGAAGCCAGGAAGTGGTACGCCGCGGTCATGCCGGTGCTGGCATCGCGCCTGGTGACGAACGGTGGGCCCATCATCGGCGTCCAACTCGACAACGAGGTCGGGATGTTGTCATGGGTGACGAACTCCCCCGACCTCACCGACCACCTGCTGGACGACCTCGCCCGCTGGTTGGGCCAGCGGTATGACGCGGACGCACTCGCCGCGCGCTACCCCTTCGACCTCACCGACGCCGCGGCACGCGCCGAAGGCATCAGGTCGCCGCGCGAGGACTACGCACCCGCCCTGATGGCCGATCTCGGCACCTACATGCGCGATCGGTTCGCGCGCTACTTCGCGACGCTGCGGGAGTACGCCGAGGCCGAAGGCGTCACGGGCGTCCCGTTCTTCGTCAACATCCATGGCACCGGACACGGACGCGCCTGGGACTACCCGATCGGCATCAGCCAACTGATGGACAGCTACTCCGGGCTACCCGGCATGTTGGCCGGTTCCGACCACTACCTCGGCGACCTCACGACTCGTAACGCCGCGGACCTCTACCTGATCAACGCGTTCGGCGACGCCGTGCAGGACTCCGACCAGCCGCTCACGTCGCTCGAGTTCGAAGCCGGTGACGGTGACTACGGTCGCGACCTCACCCACCTGCACGACCCGTCGACGATCGACCTCAAGACCAGGCTCTGCGTCGCCCAGGGCAACCGGCTGATCAACTACTACCTGTTCGCAGGCGGCATCAACCCACGCCTCGACATGCCGGTCGGTGACGGCAACGACCGGATCAGCTTCACCGGCGAACGGCACGGCGTGGGTGCGCCGGTGGGGCCGGAAGGCCAACTGGGGTTGACATATCCGCGTACGGCCGAGGTCGTGCACGCGGTGCGCGCGGTCGCGGCGAAGCTCGCCACGATGGACGAGGAACACGACGACCTCGCGATGGGGTTCATCCCCGACTACTTCATGACCGAGTCGGTCTACCCGCAGGGCAAGGCGATGCGGGAGATCGTCGACAACCTCTCCCGGTACCGGTTCGGCGGACCGGGGCAGCTGATGGCGCGCGCGCTGCTGCTCGCCGGCTACCGGCATGGTGCGGTCGACCTGCAGAACGCGCCAATCGGGTCCGAGGCCGTACCCGTTCTGGTGCTCGCGGCCGCGCGCTATCTCGACGGGCGGGTGCAGGAGTCGCTCGCGGCCTACCTGTCCGGTGGCGGGAAGCTGCTGCTCGTCGGCGAGGTTCCGTCGTACGACATGGAAGGTCGGGAGTGCACGGTCCTGCGCGACGCGCTCGGCCTTGTCCCGCAGGGTTTCCGTCAGGGCGACCATGCGTACTTCCTCTCGGTCTGCGCCAGGGGGTGGGCGGCACCGCGCCCGGAGGTGGCGGTCTCCTACGCGCAACTCTTCGACGCCGAGCGCGGTGACGTCGTGGTGTACGAGTACGACTCCGGCCACGGATGCGGCTTCGACATCCCCGTCGGCAACGGCCGGGCGGTCGTCCTCACCACCAGCTATCCCGGTAGCGACATCGGGTTCTACCGCAGTGCCGTCGAACGGTTGGGCTGCACACCAGCCCTGCGCCACGACGCCGAGCGGGCGAGCCTGCTCATCACCTCGACCGCGAACGACGCCGGCGAGCGCTTCGTCCACGCATTGAACCTCGAGGGGTACGACGCGGTCTTCGGGCTGACCGAGAACGGCCGGCCGCTGTTCGGCGGGCATCAGGTTTCGCTGCCGGGACGGCGTGGCCTCATGCTGCCGGTCGACCTGGCGTTCGACGGTGCGCGGCTCGCCTACGCGACGAGTGAGATCGCTTCCCTGCAAGGGGATTCGGTGCGGTTCACTCCGCGTCAAGGCTCTCTTGTCGCGGCGTTCGAGTCCGACCGGAAGCTCGCCGTCGACGGGCCGGCCGAGGTGTGGACGGAAGCCGGTCTGCAGCTCGTCCGCGCGAGGTCCGGGGAGGTTGGCGACGGCGTGACCGTGACTTGGACCTGACGGCCGCCGCAAATGACCACGCTGCCCATGCCTGTCCCGCCGCAAATGACCACGCTGCCCATGCCTGTCCCGCGCAAATGACCACGCTGAGTGGGTCTGCGGTATCCAGACAGGTGTCGGCACCTGTTCCAGGTGCTGAAGACGTACTCAGCGTGGTCATTTACGCGACGAGCAGCCCCGTCCCCTCAGCCGCGACGGATGCGGCAGGACTGGCCGTTGAGGGTGCAGTCACCGACCCGTGGACGGTCGGTGCCCTCGGCGCGGAAGCCGAACTCCACGCGCTCGCCGGGCGCGACGACCGCGTTGTAGTCGAGGCCCCGCGCGACCACGACACCGGAGTCGGACTGGTCCAGGGTGGCCTGCCACACGTCGTCGATCTCGGCATCGTGGAGCTCGAAACTGAGCTCCCACGTCAACGGTGCCGCGGTCGTGTTGGTGATCGTGACGACGCCCACGAACCCGTCGTCCCAGCTGCTCGCCGGCCGGAAGGTCACGGTGGGCCGGTCACGACCGCGAACCGGTGCGACACCCGCCGCGGTGGACCGGCGCGACACGGTGGGCGAGGGTGAGGTCGCCCTCGCCCTCGCGGTCCTGGGAGTACGCGCGGAGTCGGCGGCGGGTGTCGCCCGTGTGGTCGACACGGTGGGCGTCGCCGCCGAGGCGTCCAGACGTGCCTGTGTGCTCGACCCGCTGCTGGCGAAGACGGCGGCCAGAACGAACGTCGTGGCCATCGCGGCCGCGATCACGCCCACGAGAACGATCGTGCGCTCCTGCGTCGACAGCGTGGGCACCTTGCGGCGCTCCATGGTGGTCCCTCCCCTGGACCGGCAGAGCCGGTTTCCGCCAGACGTTGACCGGGCCCAAACCCCCCAGCCGGACCCGCATGCGCCGAACACGGACGATTGTGCCACGGCGTCGAAGGTGGCACTTCTCGCGCGCAGGCTCGTCTAGCGTGGCGGTATGCCGTCCCGCACCCGCTGGCCACTTGCCGTCTGGCTGGTCTTGTTGGCGTTCGCCCAGGTCGGGGCGCTTGCCGTTATCTGGTGGGTGTTCGTACGCACCGCGGACGGTCAGTCCCTCGACGCGGTGGCCCTGTCGGGCAGATCCATCGGACAGACCAGGGTCGACGGGTTGGTCACCAGAGCCCTCAACACCATCACGGCGGTCTCCGTCATCGCCGCGACCATCGCCATCGGGTTCGTCGCGCTCGCCCGACGCCGGTACAGGCTCGCCGTCGTCGCCACCCTGCTCATCGTGGGCGCCAACCTCACCACCCAGCTGCTGAAACGCTCTCTCATCGAACGACCGGACCTGGGCGTCGAGGGGGTCGAGACCAACCTCAACAGCCTGCCCAGTGGGCACACCACGGTCGCCGCCTCGATGGCCGTCGCCGCGGTGCTCGTCCTACCGCCGCGGCTCCGTGGCGGAGTGGCGCTCGCCGGCACCTGCTACGCCGCCCTCGTCGGGATCGCCACGCTCGCCGAGGGGTGGCACCGGCCGAGCGACGCAGTCGCCGCCTTCCTCGTCGTCGGTGCGTGGTCCGCGGCTGCCGGTTTCGTCCTGGTCGTCACCGAGCGCGAGTCAGAGCGCTCGACTCCGCCGTCCGGCAGGGAAAGGCGTTGTTCGCCGGCATCAGGGACGTCCTGGTCAGACGGCGCTCATCCGTACGCGCTGACCCTGCTGTTCGTCGCCGGTCTGGCCCTGCTCACGGTCGCGGCGGTCGCGCTCGGCATCACCGATCAGACCCCTCACCCCGCTCCGGAGAACCTGAGCTGGCGCCGCCTCTTCGCCGCGTACTCCGGAGCAGCCGCGGGGATCGCCGGCACCGCGTGCATGGTGATGGTGATGGTGCTCGCGACGGTGCACCGTGTGGTGCCGAGCCGGGACACGTCGCAGCCACCCGGACCGTCGAGGCGAAACGCCGTCACGACAGGCCCGCACTGATCCTCCGCCGTAGCCGCCGAAGCCGCCGGAGCGTCAGGGTCTCAGGGCCCGGCAGCGCCTCAGAGCCGCCACATCCGGCCGGAGTACCGGTCGCGGAGCCAGCCGAACTGTCCGTACGACGCGACTGTCATACCGAACTGGTCGGGCGACGGACGGTCGCTGTCGACCCACCAGCGGTACGCCTTCTCGACCATTCCCCACAACGTGGAGAGGCCGTAGTGCTCCCAGTGCGGGTCACGGCCATCGGCGGAGACGCTGACGCCGGCCCACGCCTCCTGGTCGTACACCCAGCGCATGATCCGGCCGGATCCGTCCGGGAACTCGGCCTGGGTGAACCGGAGATCCGGAAGCTGCATTCCCAACGCGAACAGGGCATCGCGGTCCGACCAGAGGGCGTCCGGGTCGAGTCCGCAGGAGGCGGGCGCGCCGGAAAGCAACGTGTCGGCGTGGATGTCGAACACGTTGGTGTCACCGGCTGTGGCGTCGCCCGAGTGCGCACCTCTGTGGTCGCCCGAGTGCGCACCTCTGCGGTCGCTCGAGTGCGCACCTCTGCGGTCGCTCGCGCGGTCACCGGCGCGGGCGTCCGCCTGCTCGCCCATGGCTGGAAGTGGAGTGACGAACCGTCCGTACGCACGTTCGTCCTCAACCGTGAGCCTGGCCAGGCTCGGTCCGGCGAGCGGGTTGGCCCACGGCACGAGCAGCGTGCCACCGTTGCGGACGGACTCGACCAGTGCGTAGGGAACGACCGCCAGCGGCACACTGACCAGCACGCGGTCGTAGTCGGTACAGCCCGGCAACGCTGGATCGGTGGGAGAGCCGCCTCCGGCACGCTCGGGCGGCCCCAGGTCCGGCGGCGACAGGTGGCCGGCCGAGAGATGGTCGACCGGGATCACGTCGACGGATCCGCGATGAACATGGTCGTGCAGCTCCGCGCTCGGGTGCGTAGCGCCGGCCGTCACCTCGAGCACACGCACCCCCGGTGCGAGGTCCAGATGGGACACCATCGTCGCCACGGCCGAACCCTCAGGTCCCTCGGTTCCCTGCGACCCCATGCCTGCTCACCTACCCACCGATTACGACGTCAGACAGACATGTCGGTTATTCCGCCATCTTCTCGGCAGAATCGGGCAGAGGGGGCGAGCTGTCAATGGCGGCCTTTGTCACGACGCTCTCGCGCGGTTGACGCCTGCCGCAGCGTCTCGCCATGCGGACGCGCCACGCATCGCCAGGAGGTTTGACGAAAGCGCTTGGCGGCGTGCTACCAGCGAGTAACACTGGTGGGTAGCAACAGGCGAAAGGGTGAGAAGCCATGAGCCAGACCCGCCGCGTTTCCGAAGTCGACGCCCGCGCTGTCGCCGAGGCGGCCCGCGAGGCCACCTGGGTCAAGCCGAGCTTCGCGAAGGACCTGTACCTCGGCCGATTTCGCCTCGACCTCGTCCATCCGGCACCCCGCGTGCCGGAGGACAAGGCGGCGAAGGGAGCGGCCTTCCTCGAACGCCTCAAGGCGTACTGCGCGACTCTCGACGGCCAGGTCATCGAGCGCGAGTCCCGGATCCCCGACGAGTACGCCAAGGGCCTGGCCGCGCTGGGCGTCTTCGGGATGAAGATTCCCGAGGAGTACGGCGGCCTCGGGCTGTCGATGCTCGACTACGGCCGGGGCCTCATGCTCGCCGGCTCGGTCCACCCGAGCATCGGTGCGCTGCTCTCTGCCCACCAGTCGATCGGGGTCCCCGAGCCGGTCAAGATGTTCGGTACCGAGGAGCAGAAGCGCGAGTTCCTCCCCCGCTGCGCACGCGGGGCGATCAGCGCGTTCCTGCTCACCGAACCCGACGTCGGTTCCGACCCGGCCCGGCTGTCGATGACCGCGATGCCATCCGAGGACGGTTCGGAGTACGTCCTGGACGGGGTGAAGCTCTGGACGACCAACGGTGTCGTCGCCGAGCTGGTCGTCGTCATGGCCCGGGTGCCCGAGAGGGAGGGGCACCGGGGTGGTGTGACGGCGTTCGTCGTCGAGGCGAACTCGCCTGGCATCACCGTCGAGAACCGCAACGCCTTCATGGGGCTGCGCGGCATCGAGAACGGCGTGACCCGCTTCCACCAGGTGCGGGTGCCTGCCGCGAACCGGCTGGGCAAGGAGGGCCAGGGCCTCAAGATCGCCCTGACGACACTCAACACCGGCCGGCTCTCGATCCCGGCACTGTGCGCCGGCGCCGGCAAGTGGGCCCTCAAGATCGCGCGTGAGTGGTCCGCCGAGCGCGAGCAGTGGGGACGACCGATCGGCCAGCACGCCGCGGTCGCGCACAAGATCTCGTTCATCGCGGCCACGTCGTACGCCTTGGAGAGCATTCTCGAACTCTCCGCCAACATGGCCGACGCCGGAACCTACGACATCCGGCTCGAGGCGGCGATCGCCAAACTGTACGCAAGTGAGAAGGCCTGGACGATGGTCGACGAACTCGTCCAGATCCGGGGCGGCCGCGGGTATGAAAGCGCGGAGTCCCTTGCCGCACGGGGCGAACGTGCCATCCCGGCCGAGCAGATGCTCCGCGACATGCGGATCAACCGGATCTTCGAGGGATCGACCGAGATCATGCACCTGTTCATCGCGCGGGAGGCGGTGGACGCCCACCTGCAGGCGGCCGGCGAGCTGGCCAACCCGCACGCCCACGCGGACGCGAAGTTCCGGGCGGCGGCGAAGGCGAGCGGCTTCTACGCGAAGTGGCTGCCACGGTTGATCGCCGGAAAGGGGCAGTTCCCGCTCTCCTATGACGAGTTCGGGACGCTGGCACCGCACCTGCGGTTCGTCGAACGCTCCTCGCGCAAGCTGGCCCGCAACACGTTCTACGGGATGGCACGTTGGCAGGGCAAGCTAGAGTTCCGCCAGGGCTTCCTCGCGCGGGTCGTCGACATCGGGGCGGAGCTCTACGCCATGACCGCGGCATGCGTACGCGCCGAGATGCTCCTGCGGGAGGATCCCGCCCGCGGTGAGGAGGCCTACGAGCTGGCGGACGCCTTCTGCGCCCAGGCACGGGTCCGCGTCAAGGAGCTGTTGACGCGGCTTTGGCGCAACGCCGACTCCAGTGACGACGCGCTGGCCAAGCAGATCCTCGAAGGCCGCTACACCTGGCTCGAGGAAGGCGTACTCCATCTGTATCCCGACGCACCGTGGATCGCGTCCTGGACGCCGGGAGACTCGCAGAAGGAGAACCTCGCCCGCCGGATGATCTGACGGCGGCGGCGGCAATGACCACGCTGCCCATGCCAGTGGGCCCAGGACAGGCGTGTACGCCTGGCTGGGGTACCGCAGGCATGGGCAGCGTGGTCATTCGCCCCAGGGGGCATGGGCAGCGTGGTCATTCGCCCCGGCGGCAGGGACGGCGCGGCGGTGAGGGCCCGCGGAATGCTTTACGCTGCCCTTGCGATGCCCACGATCTACGATGTCGCCCGCCACGCCCAGGTCTCGCCCTCGACCGTCTCCCGCGTCCTCAACGGCAAGCAGACGGTCGACCAGGCCCTGGCCGATCGGGTGCGCGCGGCAGCCGAGGCGCTCGACTATCGGCCCAACGCCCTCGCGCGGAGCCTTCGCCGGAGCCAGACCAACCTCTGGGCCGTCCTGGTCTCCGACATCAACAACCCGTTCTTCACCGCCCTCGTGCGTGGTGTGGAGGACGTCGCCCAGACCTCGAGGTACTCCGTCGTGCTCTGCAACAGCGACGAGGATCCCGCGAAGGAGGCGGGATATGTCGCCGCGATCCTCGCCGAGCAGATAGCTGGCGTCATCATCTCCCCGACCAGCCACGGCGAACACGTCCGCGACCTGGTGGACGCCTCGGTGCCCATCGTCGCCATCGACCGGCAGGTACGCGGCGCCTCCGTCGACATCGTCACGGTCGACAACGAACGCGCCGCCCAGCTCGCCGCCACCCACCTGATCGACGAGGGTTTCGCGCGGATCGCCTGCATCACCGGCCCCCGCGACATCAGCACAGCGCGGCAGCGACTCGAGGGATACCACCGTGCCCTCGAGGCGGCCGGACGCGCCGTCGACCCGCGCCTGGTGAAGTACGCCGACTTTCGCGAGACCGGCGGCTACACCGCGATGGCCGACCTGCTCGACCACACGCCCAGACCCGACGCGGTGTTCCCCACGAACAACCTGATGACGGTCGGCGTCCTGGAGTGCCTGGCCGACCGGGGCGTCCGGGTTCCCGAGGACGTCGGGATCTTCGGCTTCGACGACGTACCCTGTGCGGCCCTGATCCGGCCCCCGCTCTCGACCATCACCCAGCCGACGTACGACATCGGCAGGACCGCGGCGGAGCTGCTGCTGCGCCGCATCGCCGAGCCCACCCGGGCGCCGTCGGTCACCGTACTGCCCACCGAGCTGCACGTCCGCGCGAGCTCCCTCAAGCGAGCAGCCACCACGTCAAGCCACCCGTGACGCCCGGACGTGTCGGCCCGCGCGGCTACCCCCGGACGCCTCCACCAAACGCCGGGTGATCAGGTTCCGACCATGGTCATGCGTCACGAGCGGTTCTTCCGAGCGCCGGAAACGGCCATGAGTGACGCATGATCATGAAACGCCACGGAAGGTACGCCGGTAAGCCAGCGGTGCCACGCCGAGCGCCGTCCGCAGGTGCTGGCGCATCGACGCCGGCGTACCGAATCCGGCGTCACGCGCCACCTGGTCGACGGGCAGATCGGTCTCCTCGAGCAGGTGCCGCGCGCGTTCGATCCGCTGTCGGACGAGCCAGATGCCCGGACTCAGCCCGGTCTCCTCGCGGAAGCGCCGGGTGAAGGTCCGCACGCTCATCCGCGCGTTCCTGGCCATGGTCGCGAGGTCGAGCGGTTCGCCGAGCCGGCTCAACATCCAGGCCCTCGTGGGTTCGGTCGTCGAGCCCGCCACCGGTGGAAGCGGGCGTTCGATGAACTGCGACTGCCCACCGTCGCGCCAGGGAGGTACGACGCACGTGCGTGCCGCACCATTCGCGACCTCTACTCCGTAGTCGCCGCGGATCAGGTGCAGGCAGAGGTCGATGCCGGCACCCACCCCGGCCGAGGTCAGCACGTCACCGTCGTCCACGAACAGCACGTCAGGGTCGAGCCGCACACGAGGATGGAGCTGACGGAACCGCCGCGCGTACTTCCAGTGGGTCGTCGCCCGGCGACCGTCGAGCAGGCCTGCCGCGGCGAGGACGAACGCCCCCGTGCAGATCGACACCAGCCGCCTTCCCGCCTGGGCCGACGCGCGCAGTGCCTCCGCGACCTTGGGGTCGATGGTTCCGTCCTCCACTGCCGGACCGTGGTGGATTCCTGGTACGAGCACCGTGTCGGCGTCGCTCACCACGTCGAGGGAGTACTCGGGCTGCAGGTGGAACCCTGCGGTCGTACGCACCGGCCCGCCGTCTGCCGTACACACCTGGACCGCGTACAGCCGCAGGCCGGAGGAGTCGCGGGCCGAACCCAGGACCTGCGTGGCCGTGCCGACGTCGAACGGCACCACGTCGTCGATCGCGAGAACGGCGACCCGATGCGGCCGGACCGGCGTCCGGTCTGTCGGGGCCGTCGGGTCCGGCAGGTTTGGTGGGCCTGGCAGATCTGGTGGGCCTGGCAGATCTGGTGGGCCTGGCAGATCTTGTGGGCCTGGCGGGTCCGGTCGGCCGGGCAGACCTGGCGTAGCGGGCATGGCCGGATTCTTTCACATGATGGCTTTCGGGCCACTGGCCGACGAGCGGGCGGAACGGACAGGCTGGTCATCGTGACGCCGACCGAACCTCGCGATCCCGCCACACCCGATTCTTCAGGACAAGGCCCGGCCGGTCCCGCTCTGTCCGTCCCGCATCCCGCCGCTCCGCGGTCCCCCCGCGGGCGCGGCAGGATGAAGCGCCCGAGCATCCACCGGGCGTGGATCGTCGCGGGCGTCGCGCTGCTCGCGCTCGTCGGCGCCGCCGGTTTCGGCGCTGTCCCCGGCGTCCTGGTCACCCCGCTGCAGGAGGAGTTCGGGTGGTCGCGAGGCACGATCTCGCTCGCCGTGTCGATCAACCTCGTGCTGTACGGCGTGACCGCACCTTTCGCGGCCGCCCTGATGGAACGCTTCGGCATCCGCCGGATCCTCGCGGGCGCCCTCGTCCTCATCGCCGTCGGCAGCGGGCTCACCCTGTTCATGACGGAGAGCTGGCAGCTGGTGCTGTGCTGGGGCGTCCTCGTCGGGCTCGGTACCGGCGCCATGGCCCTCGCGTTCGTCGCCACCATCACCGGACGGTGGTTCGTCCGCCACCGCGGCCTCGTGACGGGCATCCTCACCGCCGGCGGCGCCACCGGCCGGCTGATCTTCCTTCCGCTGCTCGCGAGCCTGGTCGTGTGGTCGGACTGGCGTGCGGCGGCTCTGGTGGTCACGCTCGCCGCCCTGGCGGTCGTGCCCCTCGTTCTGCTCGTCATCCGGAACCGGCCGGAGGACGTAGGACTACGCCCTTACGGCGTACCCGACGACGCCCCGGTCGCGGCCGCCGACGCGGTGCCGACCCCGCATCCGGCAGCCGGGACGGCGCTGGGAGTCCTCGCCGGTGCCGTACGCACGCGCGCGTTCTGGCTGCTCGCCGGCGGCTTCGCGATCTGCGGCATGTCGACCAACGGCCTGATCCAAATCCATTTCATCCCGGCGGCGCACGACCACGGGATGGCCGAGCCGGTCGCGGCGTCACTGCTCGCCGCCATCGGGATCCTCGACATCGTGGGTACGGTCCTGTCCGGGTGGCTCACCGACCGCCTCCCCGCGCCCTTCCTGCTCGCCATGTACTACGCCCTTCGCGGCGCTTCCCTGCTCCTGCTCCCCTTCCTGATGGACGACACGGCACACCCGAGCCTGCTCGTCTTCATCGTGTTCTACGGGCTGGACTGGGTGGCAACAGTCCCGCCGACCATCGCCTTGTGCCGCCAGCACTTCGGCAGTGCCGGTCCCGTTGTGTTCGGGTGGGTCTTCGCCTCCCACCAGATCGGCGCCGCGATCGCCGCCACCACAGCCGGGGTCCTGCGCGACACGACGGGGAACTACGTCCTGGCGTTCACCGGAGCTGGACTGCTCTGCTTCGTCGCCGCCGCGCTCTCGGCGCGGGTGGGCGTTCATCCGCCGACGCCCCGGCCATCCGTCGGGAGCGCACACTGACGGGACGGCACGTCGTCGTCCCCGAGAACGATCCAGGCCCGCGGCTCGGGCACCGGCAACGGTCGCGGGTCAACCGTCATGCAGGGCGTCGCCCGACCGCGACCAGCCCGACCGCCCCGAGCACACTGGTCGCCGTACAGATCATCATCACCCCCGTGTAGGTCCCGCTTTGCGCGTGCAGCCACGCGGCTCCCAACGGTGCGGCCGCCTTCGTCACCATGAGAAACGCCGCCAGCAGACCGCTCAACGTCGCGTACGCAGCGACACCGTAGCGATCGGCCACGAGCGCGGGGCGGGCGATGGTCCCGACGCCGAAGCCGATCCCGACCGCCAGGACGCAGGCGATCGCGCCGACCAGCCGGTCACCGACCCAGGGCAGGAGAAGCGTCCCCATCGCCTGTAGGACGAAGATCGCCGCGACGACGGCCGTCAGGCGCACGCGCCGGCTCACTGCCGTCGTCACCACCCGCCCGGTCACCGACAGGACTCCCAGCAGGCCGGCGACCGTGGCGGCGGTGGTCGGCGCGTGACCGAGTTCGGTGAGGTACGCGACGACATGAACGCTGATGACGAAGGTGCCGATGCCCTGGGCGACGAACGACACGGCGATCAGCCAGTACGCCGGATCACCGAACGCCGTGCGCAGGGCGGCCGAACGCCGGTCCGCCGGGTCCTGGTCGGCGTTGGCCCGATCCGTGCGCGCCCGTTCGGTACCGGCCCGATCCGTACTGGCCCGATCCGTACTGGCCCGTTCGGTACTGGCCCGATCCGTACTGGCCCGATCCGTCCGGGCATCCGAACCGGTGACGGATTGGCTGGCGATGCTCGGCGTACCGCCGGATCCGGGCTCGTCGGCACCGACAAGGGCGAGCGGTCGGCGTACGACCAGGTGCAGCGGGACAGTCACGGCGCCGTAGATGACCGCAAGCACGACAAGCGCCTGCCGCCAGCCGTAGAACTCGACCAGCAGACCGGACAACGGCAGGAAGATCGTCGAGGCGAACCCTCCGACGATCGTGATCGCGAGGATCGCAGTCCCGCGACGCTGGCCGTGAAACCACGTGACCACCACGGCGAACGCCGCCTCGTAGAGCACACCCGCCGCCGCGACGCCGAGCCCGACGAAGACGGCGTACAGCGCGACGACGTTCTCGACCCGCGACCAGGCGAGCAGACAGCCGGTGGCGAGCACCGAGCTGAGGACCATGAGCCGTCGCCCTCCACTCCGGTCCAGCCATCGCCCGACAGGAACGGCGACGGCCGCGGAGGTGAGCAGGCTGAGGGCCGGGGCCACCGTCAGCGCGGTCCGGCTTGCGTGCAGGTCGGCCTGCATGGGGACGAGGAAGACCGCGAACGCGTAGGCGAGTGCGCCGTAACCGGCGGTCGTCGTCAGCGCCAGAGCGGCGACGATCCACCAGCCGTACGACACTCGGGTGGGAGTCAACCGGACGGCGCTCACCCCGCTGCGGAGGCGATGTCGGCATCCACGTCCCCATCCTCCCGGACTCACCCGAGTTGTCAATACAACTTCCCTCACGCCCGACTCGACCAGCAGCCCGGCCCTGCCGCGCTGCCCGCCCCCGCGCTGCCGGGTCACTCCCGGCGCGGCACGATGGAGCCATGAGCCCGATCGCCACGAACGAACTCAGCGCCCTCCTGCTGGAGAACATCCACCCCGACGCGACCACACTGCTGTCCTCGGCCGGATGCAAGGTCGAGACGTACGAAGGAGCACTGAGCGCGGATGAGCTCGCGGACCGGATCAGCGGCGTCCACCTGCTGGGGATCAGGTCGACGACGCAGCTGACCGAGGCGGTCCTCGACAAGGCCAGCGATCTCGTGGCGGTGGGTGCGTTCTGCATCGGTACGAACCAGATCGACCTGCCGGCGGCGACCAAGCGCGGGATCGCGGTCTTCAACGCCCCGTTCTCCAACACCCGCAGTGTCGTGGAGCTGGCGATCGCGGAGATCATCGCGCTCACCCGGCGGCTCACCGACAAGAGTCGCGACATGCACGCGGGCATCTGGGACAAGTCGGCTGCGGGCAGCCACGAGATCCGCGGGCGGCGGCTCGGCATCGTCGGTTACGGCAACATCGGCAGCCAACTCTCCGTCCTCGCCGAGACCCTCGGAATGTCGGTCTCCTTCTTCGACATCGCCGACAAGCTCGCGCTGGGCAACGCGACGCGCTGCGCGTCCCTGGAGGAGCTGCTCGAGTCGGTCGACGTGGTGACGCTGCACGTCGACGGACGGCCGGGCAACCGGGGAATCTTCGGCGACGCGGAGTTCGCGCGGATGCGGCCGGGCTCGCTCTTCCTCAACCTCTCCCGCGGGTTCGTCGTCGACCACGCCGCGCTGCGGCAGCGGATCGAGTCCGGGCATCTCGCGGGTGCCGCGATCGACGTGTTCCCACGCGAGCCGAAGCGGCGTGGCGAGGCGTTCGAGTCCGAGCTGCGCGGCCTGCCCAACGTCATCCTCACCCCACACGTCGCCGGATCGACCGAGGAGGCGCAGCAGGACATCGGCCGATTCGTGGCCTCGAAGCTGCGGCACTACGCCGTGGACGGCACCACGTCGCTCTCGGTCAATCTGCCGGAGCTCGCGCTACCGGAACGGGCGGGTACGCACCGGCTGGCACACGTCCACGTCAACACACCCGGCGTACTCGCGACGATCAACGGCGTTCTCGCCGAGCACGGCGTCAACATCGAGGGCCAGTTCCTCGGCACCCGCGGCGAGGTGGGGTACGTGATCACCGACATCGGCGCGCCGGCCGAGTCCGATGTCGTGCGTACCCTCCAGGACATGCCCGAGACGATCCGTCTGCGCCACCTCTCCTGACCACACCGACCGCCCATGCGGCCGACCGCCAACCCAGGCCGCACCCGACTACAGCGCCGCCGTCGCTCACCGGGTGACCGTGCTCGTCGATCAAGCGCCAGTGGCGATGGTGATGATCTCAGGCAGTTGCTCGGTGAATGGACGCCGATCCCAGAGGCCGTAGCGCTCCATGACCGCCAACCCCGCCTCTGACAGGAATTCGTCGAGCTCGTCGACCTCGACGAACCGGAAGCGGCTGGGGCACAGCACCTCGTACTCCCAGTGTGGGCTGGCGAATCGGCCGACCACCTCGACGATCCCGCGCTCCACCAGCCGCGGGTTGGTGTTCGCGGCGCTGACCACGGCGCCATCGGAGGCGACGACCTCCGCCTGGTTCGTCCACGTCTCCCAAGGGCGTAGCCCGGGGTTCAACGTCTCGAAGGCGAACCGGCCACCGTCGGTCAGCGCTGCCTGGACCGCCGTGAGTGCCGCCGCGATCTCGTCGTCGGTGAGATACGCCTGGAAGACGTGACGGGTCATGATGACGAGCTCGTACTCCTGACCGTAGGAAGCGGTCCGGAGGTCGCCCAGGATCCAGTCGACATCGGTACATGACTTGGCCTGGTCCAGCATCGCCGCTGCGGGTTCCAGACCGACCAGCCGCCCGGTGTGGCCGGCCGTGCGCGCCCTCCGAAGCACACTGCCGGTGCCGCAACCGACGTCCAGCACGGACTCTGCCGCCATGACGAGGTTGAGGTAGAAGTCGAGATCCGGCCCCCAAGGGTTGAGCTGGTCGTAGAAGACCGCGAGGCGAGGGTCGGTGTAGTCGTCGCTGTACTCTCGCCGGGGCATGCGGACAGTGTCGCGGCGAGATCACGCAATGTCGCCTCGATTCCCCGAGCAGGTGGCCCGCCGACGCGATGCCAGGCCGCCGAGGCACCGCCCGATCAGCGCCGAGCCAGAGCCGCCCACGACGGGGCTACCAGCGCCCACCGCAACCTCATACCCGCCTCGACGGGCGTGCGGTCTCCCTTGGCGCCGTTGCAGCCGCCGCACGCTGCGACGGTGTTGGTCCACGTGTTCTTCCCGCCCCGACAGCGGGGTAGGACATGATCGACGGTGTCCGCGAGACCACCGCAGTAGCCGCACCTCTTTCGGTCCCGCGCGAGGACGCCGCGCCGAGACCAGGACGGACCAGAGTTGTAGCGCCATCGCGTGACGACGTACCGCACGAGGCGTACCACAGTCGGACGGGGCCAGGCGCCGATAAGCCGGTCGGGCACCGCCTCATGCACCTCGGCGACTCGACGGACCAGCATGCCGACCGCGTGTCGCAGACTGACCCGGTGGAGCGGTCCGAGATCGGCGTTGATGACGAGAACGGTCTCCACCAGATCCTCCTCCTCTACGGTCTATGCCTGCGATGGTAGAGGGACCGGACGGGCGAGGACTCGAACCAGTTGCTCCAGGGTTGAGAACCCGACGACCTCATCCATGGTCGAATCGGCGTACCGCGGGAAGGTTTGCGACGAATCGTCCCGAAGATGGCCAGATCGGGCGCTCTCACCGGACCGGGCGGCTCAGCTGTCGCCGCGGAACCAGCGGACGTCGTACGGAAGTGAGTCGGCGGGACCGTCATAGGCCACCACCGGTTCGCCATCGGCTCCCACGGCGATCGTGAACCGCTCCTCGACCGGCGGCTCGTAGCCGTCCCCAGCGTCGCTCACGAGCGACCCGCCCGGCCCCGGATCGCTGTCGGCGGGGAGGTACGCCTCCAGAACCACCGTGCCGTCCTTGTCCACCGGGACGACGGCACCCGCCCGCACCAGGACAGGCGTCTCGTCGAGCGGCGCCTCGACGGTCACATGCCCAGGCCCGTCATGGGCGACGCCGGTCCGCCGGTCGTACCAGCGTCCGCGCGGCAGCCGGATCGTGCGTTCGCGGGCTCCCTCTGCCAGCACCGGCGCCACCAGCATCGCCTCACCCAGGAGGAACTGGTCGTCCTCCCAGCGCAGGCCCGTGTCGGATGGATCGGCCCAGAGCAGCGGCCGGACGTACGGTGCGCCCGTCCGGTGCGCCTCCCACGCAAGGGTGTACCAGTACGGCAGGAGTTCGTACCGCTCCCGCAGCGCCGGACGGACCTGGGCGAGCACCTCAGGCCCCAGTGCCCACGGCTCGCGGGCGGGCAGGGCGGCGGCGCAGTGCACCCGGAAGAACGGCAAGTAGGCGCCGAGCTGGAACCACCGGACGTACAGCTCATCGGACGGATGCCCGTCGAAGCCGCCGATGTCCGGGCCGGAGAACGGCATCCCGGAGCAGCCGAGTCCGAGCGTGAACGTCAGGCTGATCCGCAGGCCCTCCCAGGACGTCCCGATGTCGCCGGACCAGGTGCCGGCGTAGCGCTGGATGCCGGCAAACCCCGACCGCGACAGCAGGAACGGCCGGCGCTCCGGCCGCAGCCTGCGCACACCGGCGAAGCCGGCATGGTTGAGCAGCAGGGCGTAGACGTTGTGCGCCTCCCGGTGGTCGCCGGACTTGCCGTCGAGGTCATGCCGCGTCGACAACGGCAGGGTCCCGTCACCCCATGCGGCGAACACGGATGGTTCGTTCATGTCGTGCCAGAAGCCGTCGACGCCGAGTCGGACGTAGGTGTCGTAGCGCTCGCTCCACCACTGCCGGGCGGTGGGCGCGGTGAAGTCGGGGAACACCGTGGAACCCGGCCACACCACGCCAGTGATCACGTGGCCCCTGGCGTCGCGGCAGAAGACGTCGGCGGCGAGGCCGTCCTCGTAGGTCGGTTCGCCTGGCTGCTTGGCGATCCCCGGATCGGCGATGACCACGACGTGGGTGTCCCGCTCGGCCAAGGTCGCCGTGAGGGCGCGCAGATCGGGGTAGCGGGTCTCGTCGATCGTGAACGGCCGGTTGTCGACCGAATGGTCGATGTCGAGCCAGAGGCCCGACACCGGCAGGTCGTGGCCGGCGAACTGCTCCGCCACCTCGGTCACGACCTCCTGGCTGGCGTAGCCCCAGCGGCACTGGTGGTAACCCAGCGCCCACCGCGGTGGCAGCGCCGGGCGCCCGGTCAGCGCGGTGTAGCGCTCCAGTGTCGCCGCCGGCTCCCCCGCGAACACGTAGTAGCGCAGCGGCCCACCGTTCAACCGCGCGACGATCTCCTCGCCGACCTCGGTGGTGCCGTCACAGGTGTTGTCGTAGAAGGCGAGGTGGCAGCCCGCGTCCGCGACGACCGTGTAGACCGGGATCGACAGACAGAGCGGGTCGTCGCCGAGTGCATAGGTGCCGCCCGGGTCGGAGTTCCACAGCCGATACGTTCGACCCTTGCGGTCCAGCCGCGCGCTTCGACCCCCGAGGCCGAGCACGGCGGCATCGCTGTCGAGCACGCTGCGATGGGTCCACGCGGCGCCGTCCCAGTGTGGTGCGGCATCATGCCGGAGCGGTACGTCGGGAACGTCGTCGCCCGCTCGGTCCCCCGTCCGGAACGTCAACGCGCCGGCGGCGCCGACCTCCACACCGAGAGCGGGCGTATGCACCGACCAGCCGGTCCCGGCCCGCGTCAGCTGGCTGTCGGTGGCGTAGTCGATCTGCGTGGCGTCGGCGCCTTCGAACGTACCCAGGGAGTACGACGGCGTGGGCGCGACACCGTCCCAGCCGACGAAGACGCCGCCACCTGCGAGGAATCGGACCTCGAGGATGAGAGCCGTCGCCGAGGCCGCCTCCGCGCCGCCGCCGGGCCCGGTCGTGAACGAGAACCGCGCTCCGCCGGGGACCGTCTCGGCCGCCTGGAGTACGCCTGGCTCGCGCGCCGGCGCCGGGCCGGTGTCCAGGGCCACCGCGCGGTCGAGCCGGTCGCGGCGCAGGCTGTAGGAGACCGCCAGCATGCTGTTGCGCCACCCGATCAGCTGGAACGACTTCCACAAGGCATGGATGCGGTCGAAGACGCTCTCCCGGGCGCGCAGGCGAAGGTGGCGCAGCCAGCCACCCCACCACGAGGGCGGCTTCTCGGCGGGCTCGGACGACGGGAACCCGATCGGCTGCATGCGTACTCCGTTCCGGACTCAGAACGCAACGGTTGGCCCAGCTTAGGGCGCCGACCCGACATTTCAGGCCCCTGCCGGACGGGAGTCGGACCCTCAGCTCACCCACTGCCGTAGCAGCACCTCACGAGCGGGTCGGGTCTGAGCCTGGACGAGGAGGAACGCCGCCTCCCGGGCGAGCCGCTGGGCCGGATCCGTCAACGTCAACGAGCGTCCAGCCCCGGCGACCACGAGTGCGGTCGTCGCGTCGACCATCAGTCGCTGGACCTCGGCACGGAAGGCGAGCCGTTCGTCGTGTGCCTCGTCGGGGGGTACGTGGTCGAGCAGACGGTCGGCCTCGGCCTGCGCCGCGGCGAGGCGCTCACCCAACCGCCGGGCGGCTGCGACGCCCACCGCCAGGTCGGCGTCCTCGCTCCGGGTGGCCAGGTGACGGATCGCCGCCTCGGTCACACCGAACACGGCGGGGTTCGGATTGACGGTCTGCCGGCGGTCGGAGCGCAGCCACGGCTCGATCGGCGTCCGCGAGACGATGAGGGAGTCGGGTACGACCAACTGGTCAAAGCGCAGCCGCACGGTCCGCGTCGCCGTCATCGCGGCCATCCGGATCGGGTCCGACGCCATGAGCCCTGGTTGAGGCCGGGCGTCGATGATGCCGAAGACCACTTCCCCGTCGGTCGTCGCCCCGCCCAGGGCGCAGACGTCGTTCAGGCCCCAGCCGGTGAACCACGGCGCGTCGCCGGTGAACCGCCAGCCGCCGGACACCCGCTCCGTCTCGACCGGGCGGTCCGGCCAACGGCGCAGGTGGGCGAACGCCGTGCCCGCGATCTGCTCGCCGGTGACCAGCCGGGGCAGCAACTCCCGCCGACACTCAGCATTGCTGTCGGCGACCATGCGTACGGTCCCGTGGTGTTGGGCGGACACGAACCAGGTCGCGCAGTCGGCACCGGCCAGCACCTGCTGGATCCGCCGGGCGAGAGCGGGCGGCGCGTCGCTTCCGCCGTCCTCCCCCGGTGCCGCGATGCCCAGCAGGCCCGCCTTCCCGAACGCGTCCAGGTGCGTACGCGGGACCGTCGAGGCGTCGACCTCGGCCGCGTGAGGGGCGAGCAGGTCCCTCGCCAACCGCTCGGCGGCTCGCCACAAGGGCGACGCACGCCAGTCCTCCGAACCTTCCGCCGGTTCCACGCCCCGCATCCTGCCATGCACGCCGGTCCAGTCGGTCGCGCTGCTCACCGGGCGCGGGCCGCGTCCCGGAGAGCGAGTTCGCCCGCGTCCACCTGGCGCATCCGGGTGCTGAGGCGGGCCACCTCGTCCTCGTGCACGTCGCCGTGGTCGAACTCGAGCCGTACCAACTGGTCCCCGACCGTCACAAGGAAGCGTTGCGCGGTGTTCCGCTCGAAGCCGGTCCAGGCCGGCGTGCCGTGCCGCGCGCCCGCCCCGCCCGTCGTGTCGCCCTCGACCGGGCCGCTCTCGACGGCCGGGCCGCCCACCGGCCCCAGCAGGTCGACGGAGAGTGAGTTGTCCGCGCCCGGATTCTCATAGCCCACGCTGACATACCGCCGATCCGGCGAGACGTAGACGTAGTCCAACTCCCAGGCCGGGTCCTCGACGACGATCGGGCGTACGCCGGTCGAGAGGATCTCCCGCCGTTTGACCGCGACGTCCAGTGAGCCGGCACACCACCATTCGCAGACCGCGAGGGCGCCGAGCGCGGCGAGCAGCCCGAACCGCAACGACCACGACCGGCCGGGCGCGGCCGCCCACGCCCACCAGCCGGCCGCCAGCATGACGACGAGCAGGGCCGCACCGGCGACCGTCAGGCGTACGACAGTCGCGCCCAGGAAGAGCAGCCGGCCGAGGCACGCGGACACGATGACCGCACTGCCCGCCGCGAGCACCGGCACGAGCCCCGGCCTTGGCACGTCGAGGTACCACAGGAGCGCCGACGAGATGAGCCACATGAGCGGCAGGGCCACGACCAGCCGCGCAAGGTCGAGGTCGTATCCCGTGGCCAGCCACCGCACCCGCGCCACCCGCTCCCCGGCGAGCCACAACCGTGACACACCGAGGACCGCACCACTACATCCGAGCGCCGCAAGAATCGTGTCCCGCATCGGCGTCCTCCGAGACTGTTCGACGAGACGGTGTCACCGCCCGTGTGATGGAGGCTCCGCACATCGACAAGCTTGCTGGCCCGCAGGATGTCGTCACATGAGTACGCCGACCCAGATCGCGGTGGGTGAACTACTCAAAGCGCGGCGTCACAAGCGCTGGAGGGCAAGCGGCGGCGGGGATGTGCCGACCGCGTGCGGCGTCGCCCCTCCGGCTCGTCACACCTCGTCGTGGCCGCGCTGAGCGCGGACGACTGCCGCTCAGCGGTCGCGACCGCTGTTCTTGTGCGCCATCGCGCGGGCGGTCTCCCGGTCGGCCTCTCGCTTGGCGATGGCCTGCCGCTTGTCGTAGTTGCGCTTGCCGCGGGCCAGACCGATCTCGATCTTCACCCGGCCGTCCTTGAAGTACATCGCGAGCGGGACGATCGTGATCCCGCTCTCCCGGGTGGCCGCGCCGATCCGTTCGATCTCCTTGCGGTGCAGCAGCAACTTCCGGGTACGCCGCGGTGGATGGTTGGTCCAGGTGCCTTGGGTGTATTCGGCGATATGGACGCCTTGGAGCCAGATCTCACCGTCCATGACCACGGCATAGCCGTCGGCGAGGGTCGCACGTCCGGCGCGGAGGGACTTCACCTCCGTACCGGTGAGGACGAGACCAGCCTCGAACGTCTCGTCGATGTGGTAGTCGTGCCGCGCCTTGCGGTTCTGCGCAATCAGCCGGCGTCCGCGCTCCTTGGCCATCCCTCCATCTTCCCGGACGGCCGCAAGCGCCTTTCGGGAGGATCCCTCGCGACGTGACGCTCATCCGAAAATCGACGGTCAGTGGGCAGCCGGACGCTGCCGGCCTGCCCACTGACCGTCGATTTTCGGATCAGAGGTAGTCCATGGGATCCACCGTGTCCCCGTCGCGGTAGACCATGAAGTGCAGGTGACAGCCGGTCGAGTAGCCGGTCGAGCCGACGTAGCCGACGATCTCCCCCTGACTCACCCGCTCGCCGCTGCTGACGGCGTAGCTGGACAGGTGGTTGTACGCCGTGACGATCGAGTCGCCGTCGATCAGCCCGTGGGAGACCAGCACCCGGTTGCCGTAGCCCTCGTTGTAGTAGCGGGACATGACCGTGCCCGACGCGGCGGCCCGGATCGGCGTCCCACAACTCGCGCCGAAGTCCGTACCGTCATGCAGTTTCCACACCCGCAGGACCGGATGGAACCGCATGCCGTACTGCGAGGTGATCGGCGCGTCGACGGGTCGGATCAGGTCCCCGACTGAGCCACCGCCGCCGCCCGCCCGATCGCGCTCGGCCTGCTCCCGGAGGATGCGTTCGATCCGCTCTCGCTCCGCGACCAGCGCCTTGTACCTGCGTGTGTCCTCCCGCTTGGCCCGCTCGGCGGCCGCCTTGGCCGCCTGCCGCTCGTCCACGAGCTGGCGTACGGCGGCCTCCGCTGAGCGGGCCTGACGCTCGAGCTGCCGCATCCGGTCGAGGTTCTCCGCCGCCAGCTGCCGGTGGGCCTGCACCGCCTGTTCCGCCGTGACCCGCGCGTCCCGCCGGCCGGCGAGAGCGACCCGGGCGGCGTCGAGCCGGTCCATGGCTGTGCGCTGCGAGTCACTGACACTCGCAACGATCTGCGCCGCCGAGAGAAGGTCGGTGATGTTCTTGCTCTTGAGCACGGCCGAGATCTCCGCGGCCCGCGATCCCTGGTAGCTCGCGTTCGCGAACGCGGCGATCTCGCCAACCTGGGCCTCGAGCCGTTCCTCGGCACGAGTCTCCGCTGCGACGGCGGCGCTGACCGCGCGACGCGCATCGGCGAGTTGGGCCGCCATCGCGGCGTCCTTCGCCCGCGCCGCGGCGAGCTTTCCCCTGGCCGCCGCCAGTCTGGTTCTGGCCGTCGCCAGCGCCTTCTGGGCCGACGACGCGGCACGGATCGCCGCGACCAGGTGTGCCGAGGAATCGTCGAGGTCGGACTTCGCACCGTCGATCTGGCGTTCGACCCGGCGCTTGTCATCCTCCGGATCGGCGAGTGCCTGCGGCAGCCCCGCGCAGACGGTCAGCACCGCCAACGCGACCGCGACTCCGATCAGTCGGCGCCGACGCCCGCTCCGGTTGGTGTTCCACGACGCACCGTTCCCGCCGATATCGGGGAATTGTCCGACCACGACCCGCCCCTCATTTGTTCCGGATGTCCGGGACGACAATAGGGGATAACGCTCAGACGGAGAGGTATTTCCGGAGAGTGACGAAAGATGCCACAACCGCGAGTAAACCGCCGACTCCGATAAGCACCGGCATTGCCGTAAATGTCTCTTCCCACCCGATCCACGGAACCACTCTGATATCGGTCCGTAGCCGGGACGTGACATAGGGGGTGAACGCGAGCGTCCCGCAGGCAAGTAGCGCACCAACGAGTGCCGCCACAACGCTTTCGACGATGAAGGGCAGTTGGATATAGAAGTTCGACGCACCGACCAGCCGCATGATGCCGATCTCACGTCGGCGGCTGAACACCGTCAACCGGATCGTGTTGCTGATCTGCAGAACACCCGCTATCAGCAGGCCCCCCGCCAATCCGATCGAGATCCACTGGAGGCCGTTGAGGCCCTTGAAGAGCGGCTCGAGCACCTCACGGGAGTCCTGCACGCTGAACACGCCCGGGAGTCCCTGCACGGCCGACTGAACACCCTGATATTCCTGCGGGTCCTTCAGGCTGACCCGGAACGACTCCTGCAGATGCTTTGCCTCGACGATGCCCGCTGTCGCCGAATCCTTGTAGATCTCCTGGTAGCGCTTGAATGCCTGCTGCTGCGACTCGTGAAAGACCCGCTTGACCTCAGGATTGCTTGTCAACGCCTGCTTGATGTCGCTCTTCTGTCCGGCATTAACCGCGCCGCTCGCACACTGCGGTGCCGAAGACACGTCATTGCACATGAATACGGCAATTTGGACTTTGTCGTACCAAAAGCCCTTGACGAGATCCACTTCGGAACGGACGAGAAGGCCGAGCCCGAACAGCACGAGTGAGATCCACACGGTGACGATGACGGCCACCGTCATGGTGACGTTACGGCGGAGGCCGGTGCCGAGTTCGGAGAAGGCGTACCTGATCTGCATGACGTCCTAAAGTCGGGTCGGGGGCATCTTCATGGCGGGCGAGGCCGCGGCGTGCGCGCTAGGTCTGGTAGCCGTAGACGCCGCGGGACTGGTCGCGGACAAGCCGGCCCCCTTCGAGCTCGATGACCCGCTTGCGCATCTGGTCGACGATGTTGGCGTCGTGCGTGGCCATGATCACCGTGGTGCCGGTGCGGTTGATCCGGTCGAGCAGCTTCATGATGCCGACCGACGTCGACGGGTCGAGGTTTCCGGTCGGCTCGTCGGCGATGAGGATCCTCGGCCTGTTGACGAACGCCCGCGCGATCGCCACCCGCTGCTGCTCGCCTCCGGACAACTCGTCCGGCATCCGGTCCTCCTTGCCGTCGAGACCGACGAGCGCGAGGACGTCCGGCACGACGCGGCGGATCTGACCACGCGGCTTGCCGATCACCTGGAGGGCGAAGGCGACGTTCTCGAAGACGGTCTTGTTGGGGAGCAGGCGGAAGTCCTGGAACACGGTGCCGATCTGGCGTCGCAGCCGGGGGACCTTCCAGCTGGCCAGCCGGTTGAGCTCCTTGCCGGCGACGAAGACCCGCCCCCGTGACGGGCGCAGCTCGCGGAGGGCGAGCTTGAGGAAGGTGGACTTGCCTGAGCCGGACGTGCCGACCAGGAACACGAACTCGCCCTTGTCGACATCGAGGGACACCTCGGCGAGCGCGGGGCGGGTCTGTCCGTCATAGACCTTGCTGACGTTCTCGAAGCGGATCACGGCATGCTTCCTGGCCGGGTCGGGGGGTTGCCCACCGCCGAGCGACATCCCCGAGGTTGGGGCCGGGGGGGACGGCGCCACCACGAAAGGCGTGGGCATGTGCGGCCAACGCCCGAGTGTACGACGCGAACCGGCCGCAAGCGCCCATGTCCCCGCTTTGTGCCGGATTTCCTGACCCCACCCGGACGGCCTTTCCCCCTCGGCCGCCCGCGCCCTCCCCCGTGATCATGATCGTGATCATGAAGACTTTCGGGACGTATTGCCCCGTCTGCCTTCATAGTCCGGTTTCGCTTCATGATCAGGCGACTGGACGCCCGGGCGGACGGACTCAGGGGCCAGTGCGGGGAGGCGGGCGCCGCGCGGCGGGATGCGGGACGGCCGGGCGAGGGCGCGGCGAGGCTGCGGGGGTGGGCGAGGCTGCGGGGGTGGTGCGGAGGGCGGCGAGGGCGCGGGGCGGTGGCATTCGGCACAGGGCGGACCGGAGGTTCGACCGAGCGGAGGTTCGACCGAGCGGAGGTTCGACCGAGCGGAGGTTCGACCGAGCGGGCCACGGAATCGGCCGAACGCCCACGGCCGCCCACATCGGCACCCACACGGACCAAAGCATCGAGGGAGCAGTCCACGGGGCTCGACGGTCCCCGCCCGGACGCTCGGGTGCGCACCTGCACCTGCGCCGGGAGCTTCGGCGCCGGCCGGGCACCGTCTCCCTCGAGAGACGATCGCACGGATCATGAAGCCAAAGCGGGTCGTGAAGCGAAACCGGGTGATAGACCCCGGAAGCCTTCATGATCACGATCATGATCACGGGAGAGAGGGCGGTCGGCGTTGCGCCGGGCCCGACGACTACTGGATGCGCGGTTGGCAGCTCCTACGCGGCGTCGCTGGTACGCCGCCAGCGGATTCCGGCCTCGATGAAGTCGTCGATCTCACCGTCGAAGACCGCCTGCGGGTTCCCGGTCTCCTCTTCGGTACGCAGATCCTTCACCATCTGGTACGGGTGCAGGACGTAGGAGCGCATCTGGTCGCCCCACGAACCGGCGACATCACCCCGGAGTGCGTCGATCTTGGCCCGCTCTTCCGCCTTCTTGAGCGCGAGCAGCTTGGCCTTGAGGATGGTCATGGCGGTGGCGCGGTTCTGGATCTGGCTCTTCTCGTTCTGGCAGGAGACCACGAGTCCGGTCGGCAGGTGAGTGACGCGGACGGCCGAGTCGGTGGTGTTGACGCTCTGTCCGCCCGGCCCGGACGAACGGTAGACGTCGATCCGGATCTCGTCCTCAGGGATGTCGATGTCATCGGACTGCTCGACGACCGGCACCACCTCGACGCCGGCGAACGACGTCTGCCGGCGGCCCTGGTTGTCGAACGGCGAGATCCGGACGAGCCGGTGCGTGCCCTGCTCGACCGAGAGCGTGCCGTAGGCGTAGGGCGCCTTCACCGCGAAGGTCGCCGACTTGATGCCGGCCTCCTCGGCGTAGGACGTGTCGTAGACCTCGGCCGGGTACTTGTGCCGCTCGGCCCACCGGAGATACATCCGCAGCAGCATGTCGGCGAAGTCGGCCGCGTCGACGCCACCCGCACCGGCCCGGATCGTGACCAGTGCCTCGCGGGAGTCGTACTCCCCCGCCAGCAGGGTGCGGACCTCCAGCGCCTCGATCGCCCGGCGCAGGTCGGCGAGCTCCTTCTCCGCTTCGGCGCGGGTGTCGGCGTCGTCCTCGGCCTCGGCCAGCTCGATCAGGACGGCGAGGTCGTCGAGGCGCTGGCGCTGGCTGGTCACGCGGTCGATGTCGGCCTGCTTGACCGACAGCCGGCTCGTCACCCGCTGCGCGTTGGCCTGGTCGTCCCAGAGGTCAGGTGCGCTGGCCTGCTCACTCAGCTCGGCGATCTCTTTGCGCAGTTTGTCGAGGTCAAGCACGGCCTCGATGCTGCGAAGCGTCGAATCGAGGGCCTTGAGCTCTGCGTCGAAGTCGGGTCCAGCCACAATGACCAAGCCTACGCGCAAGGCGCCTCCGGCCAGGCGAAGGTGGGCGGCATGCCAGCGCGCAGGCTCACGGTGTCGCGAACGTCTCCGCGGAGGACTGGACCTCGATGGTGATCGTTCCCTGTCCGGAGATCGTGTTGACGATGGGCAGCGTCATCGTTCCGTTGCAGGTCACCGTGGTCTCGGTGAGCGTGGCGTTGACGTCGGCGTCGCAGCTCACCGGGCCGTTGTAGTTGCCGGCCGCGACGTACTGGTCGACCTCCGCTTGGGCGAGCCCCTCGCTGAGGAGCACGCGATCCTGGACCCCACCTTGGTAGATGGCTTCCTTGTCGATGCCGTTGCTCGCGGCGAGGACCGCGCCGTCGGCGATGGCGTTGAGGGCGCGCCGGTACGTGAACGCCTGCGCGGCATCCACCACTACCGAACACAGCAGGACGACGATGATGCCGAAACCGATGATGAGCGGGATGAGCTGCCCGCGCTCGTCGGGTGCCTGCGTCCCCCGCCATGACCGCCGCGTGGCACCCCGCCACACTCCCTGCGTTGACCGGCACCACGACAGCCGCTGCGCCAGGTGAGGAGGCCGCTGCTGGACGACTCGTCTCCGCATCGTCGCCATCACCTCGACTGCCGGTAGTCGCCGTAGGGAGTGCGGTGGACGCTCGTCACCGGGAACGACACCAGCGGTCCGCCGATCGCGTCCGGGATGAACGGGAACCTTACGACGTAGCGAACGGTGATCTCGACACTCGACCCGGACTGCAGGCAGCCGCCCTGGCAGGCGGATCGGAAGGCGTAGCCCTGTCCCAGTCCCTGGTCCGCCATGGCGATACGCGCCGCCTCCCGGGCACGCGCCTCCGCCTGGCCGACGTTCGCCGACAGGACGTACGCACGGCCGGCGTCGCGGGTCGCCGCCGAGACGCCGTACATCGCTCGCTGCACGTCGAAGACCGCCAGCATGATGTAGACCAGCGGGACGAGGAACAGGATCCCCAGGTAGCAGAACTCCACGATGGCGTTGCCGCGTTCGCCACGCGTGCCGCGTCCGGCGCCGCCGACGCGCGCGCGGACCTGACGGGCCCACCATCGACCGACCCTCACGGCGTCGGCTCCTTGACCGCATGTCCTTCCACCGTGAAGTCGAACGTCGGACCCCAGAGGCCCATCGCCGGCATCGTCGCGGTGACCCGCATGACGACGAGATCCTGGCCGGCCGCGGAGTCCGGGACAGGGTCGATGTCGCGGGCCATGCCGGCCGACAACACCCCGCTGATGCAGTCGAAGGTCGCGGCCCGCCCGTCACCGAGGGAGGCGTCGTAGTTCGCGGCCTGCCGGGCCCCCTCGTGCGCACACGCCACGAGGGTGTTGCGGACATGGAGAAACAACCCCAGCTGCAGAATTCCGAGGAACAGCGGCAGCAAGATGATCATGACCAGGACGAACTCGACAGCTGCCGATCCCTCCTCCGCCCGTCGCCCACCGCTTCTCACGACACGCCGCCCAGTGCCGTGCCCCGGCCGACGTTCGAGGCCAGCTCCATGCCTCATCAGGGCATGCTGCCCCTCGCCCTCATGATCGCCTGCCGGAGCAGCTGCTCGAGCTCAGGGCCCAGGAAGGCCCACAGGACGGCGATCAGTCCGGCGGTCATCACAGTGATCAGGATCCAACCCACCAGGTCGCCGCGCTCGCGTCCCCGGGTGACGACCCGCGCATGGAGCCGCGCCGCCAGGGTCCGGAGCGTAGGTGTTACGGCGTTCATCGTCGGTCCTCTCTCAGTGACTTTCACGGGAGATCTCTGGCTTGTCGGACAACACGTCAGGGGGAGATCATCTGTAGTCCGATGACACCCGGGAAGAACGCGAAGAGCACGGTGACGGGTAGGACGAGGAAGACGATCGGCACCATCATCCCGATCTCCTTGCGCCCGCCCGCCTCGATGAGCTGCCGCTTGCCGGCCTCGCGGACATCGGCCGCCTGGGCGCGCAGGACGTCGGCGAGCGGCGTGCCGCGTTCGACGGCGATCGCGATGCCGTCGACGAACCGGGCCAGGATCGACACGTTGGTCCGGTCGCCGACGCTCTCCAACGCCTGCACGAGGTTGGCGCCGGTGCGTGCCTGCGCCAGTGCGTACTTGAACTCGCGTGCCAGCTCTCCCCTGCTGACGTTGGCGACCCGCTCGAGCGCGGCCACCGGTCCCTCGCCCGCGGTCACCGACAGAGCGAGCATGTCCGCGACCGTCGGGAACTCCGCGAGCATCTTCGCCTCCCGCTTCTTGACCTGGTCGACGAGCCGCCGGTCGCGCAACAGCACTCCCGCGACGAACGCCGTGACACACAGGACCAGCAGCGGAATCGCGTTGGTACCCCGGCTGATCAGCACCATCACCGAAAGCGCGAGCGCACCGGCGAAACCGCCGGCGCCCCAGAGCAGCTGTTCGACCCGGAACTCCTCCACTCCGATGTCGAGCCCCGCCTGCTGGAGCCGACGACGGATGAGGCTGGTGCCGCCCAAGGTGCGTTCGAGCCCCCGCGCGCCGCTCGCGAGGTACGGACGGAGGATGTGTTCGAGCGTCGGGAACGGCGTGAACGTACGGTCGGACAGGTCGTAGGCGCCGGGACCGGCCGCGTCCCGCACGTAGGGTCCGAGCCGGCTCTCCAGCGACGGCCGGCGCAGCATCGGCAGCCGGAAGATCGCCAGCGCCAGACCGAAGCCGGCGATGAGTCCGAGTAGTGCGCCGTACCAGCTGAGGTTCATCGCAGCACCCGCTCTTCTTCCGGCAGCCGTCCGATCCGCAGCATCAACCGATAGGCGACCGCGCAGACAACCGCACCGATGAGGAGAACGAGGAAGCCGACCGGGGAGTTGTAGCGGGCGATCACGTCGCGCTGGAAGGACATGAAGGCAAGGACCATCCAGGGCGCCGCCACCGCCAACCGGGCGCCGTTGACCGTCCACGACTGGCGGGCTTCCAACTCCGACCGCGTGCGGGCGTCCTCCCGCAGGAACGACGAGAGGGTACGCAGCAACCGGCCCAGATCGCTCCCGCCGACCTCGCGGGCGATCCGCAGGGACTCGACGATCCGGTCACCCACCGGGTCGGCGAGGTTGCGCTTGAGCCGGTCGAGGCAGTCGTTGAAGCGTCCCGTGGCGCGGTAGTCCTCGGCGAACCGCTGGAACGGGCGCCGGAGCGGTTGCGGTCCGCGGACGCTGATCTGGGTGAGCGCCTCGGACAGCGACAGTCCCGCCCGGACGCTGGAGGCGAGGTTGTCCACGACGTCCGGCCAGAGCTCGCGCAGCTCCTGGCGTCGCGCCCGGGCGCGGTAGCGCACCAGCGCGAACGGCGCGTACGCCGCCATGAGGCCGAAGGCCAACGCCACCGGCACCGCACGGGACACGACGAACATCACCAGGAAGATGAAGAACCCGACGCCGATGCAGGCTCCGAGAAGCTGGCCGGGTGTCACCGACTCGATGCCCGCCTGGACGAGCAGCTCGTCGGCCCGGTCCCGCAGCGAACGGCCGGACGCCTTGCCGGCGGCCCTCGGGGTGGGCGCGACGAAGGTCCTGATGATCAGGACGAGGCCGAGGCCCAGCATGAGGCCGAGCAGGATTCCCATCAGGCGACCCCTTCGAAGCGGGGGGCGAGGAGCCTGGCGAGGTCGTAGCCGATGCGTTCGAAGCGGTCGGGGTGCGGGGGGTAGCCCTCGCCGCGCACGAGGCGGTCGCCTCGCAGTGCGAAGATCGACTCCAGCTCGATGATCTCACCCTCGACCCGGCCGGGGACGGCGCAGATCTCGCGGACGCGGCGCCGGCCGCTGTCGATCAGCTGCGTGTGCACCACGATGTCGACGGCACCCGCCACCGTGGGAACGACGAACCGCGAGCCGATGTTCTCGCCGGCGAGCAGCGGCAGCGTGCACATCTTGGTGATCGCCTCGCGCGCGGAGTTGGCGTGGATGGTGCACATGCCGGGCAGGCCGGAGTTGAGCGCGATCAGCAGGTCGAGGCACTCCTCGGCGCGGACCTCGCCGACGATGATCCGACTCGGCCGCATCCGCAGGGCCTCCTTGACCAGGTTGCGGAGGCGGATCTCGCCGGTGCCCTCGAGGTTGGACTGCCTGGTCTGCATCGGCACCCAGTCGGGCAAGGGGATCTTCAGCTCGAAGACCTCCTCGCAGCTGATGATCCGCTCCCGAGGAGGCACCGCGGCGCCGAGGCAGTTGAGCAGCGTCGTCTTGCCGGCCTGCGTACCGCCCGCGACCAGGATGTTGAGGCCGGCCACCACGCAGGCCTCGAGGAACTGCGCGCCCTGCGTGCTGATCGTGCCCAGCGCCACGAGGTCTTCCAGGTGGGTCGCCCGGACGACGAACTTCCGGATGTTGACCGCCCAGTGCGTCCGCGTGATGTCGGGGATCACCACGTGCAAGCGGCTGCCGTCGGGCAGCATCGCGTCGACGAACGGCGTCGAGAAGTCGATCCGGCGCCCGGTGGTCTTGAGCATCCGTTCGACGAGGTCGCGCACTTCGTCGTTGGTGAGCACCGTGGTGGTGAGCTCGCTCCGGCCGTTGCGGGCGATGAAGACGCGGGAGGGCTCGTTGATCCAGATCTCCTCGACGGTGGGGTCGTCGAGGAACTTCTGCAGCGGGCCGAAGCCGGCGACGGCGTTGAAGACCTCGCGGGCCACCTCCCGCGGATCACCCAATGGCGGCAGGGTGGCGACCAGGGTGCGCTCGTCGTACCTCAGCACGGCCTGCTCGATGAGCCGGCGGATCGCCGCCGGCTCCTTGAGCGGATCGAGGCCCTCCCGGCGGACGGCCTCGCGCACCTCGGCGTCGATGATGTCGACCGCTGTCATGAGGTCGATACACCTCGCGAAGCTCTCACGTCTGCCGCCCCCTGCACCGCTGTTCGAGCCCTGCACCCGTCCGTGGTTCACAAGTCGCCCGAGGATTCTGTCATGCGAACCCGGTGCTGGCGACTGACCGTCCACAGACCCCGGTCTCTTCCGACCGCGACCCGCCGAACTGATCTCAGGGCATGGTCGGTTCGGGTCCCCGATGATCACGCCGGGTGCTCATAACCGATCGCGCACTGTCCCGGCAGCGCCGACGGGCGTACCGCGCCGGGTTGTTCGCCTAGCTGGCCAGGCCCAGCTGCTCGCCTGGCTGGCCAGGCCTGTCGACGTGGAACAGGCGTCGATGCCCTGCCCGGGCACCACTCGCATACCCAGCGTGGTCATTTGCGCCTGGCGTCGGCTAGCCAGACGTGGGGAGGAGGCGGCGTACGACACGGAGCCCGACGGAGAGCCGGGCGAGATCGGCGACGTCGCCTTCGACGATCTCGGCGAGGGTGGCGCGGGTTCGGCTGACGAGCTTGGCGTCGCGCTGCTCCCAGGCGGCGACCCGCTCGCTCGCGTCGGCTCCGGTCGGGCTGACCGCGAGGACGTTGCGGGTGAGTTGGGCGTGGACGCTGTGCAGGTCGTCGCGGAGAGTCGCCCGGGCCGTGGTCTGCCAGCGGTCGTGGCGGGGGAGGGCGAGGATGCGTTCGAGGAGCCGGCCGAGCTCGAGGCGTTCACCGAGGGTGAAGTGGACCCGGGCGACGTCCACGACGTCGGCACCGGTGCGGGCCGCGGTCTCGGCGATGCCCAGACCGGCGTAGGCGGGTGGCAGCACCGCGACCGTGGTGGCGAGTTCCTTGGGTACGCCGGCGGCGAGCAGCAGGTTGCGGCGCGCCTCGAAGAGCGTGTGCTCGCGCCCGCTCAACACCTCGGGCAGAGCTGCGGTGAGCCGCGCCATGCCGTCGGCGAAGAACTCGACCGCCTCGGCGATGTCGATCGGCGACCGGCGATTCTGGACGAGCCACCGGCTGGCCCGTTCGGCGATGGTCCGCACCTCCAGGCGCATCTTGGTCTGTACGTCCGCGTCGATCTGGTTGTCGAGCGCGCGCACAGCCGCGAAGGTCCTGTCGACATCGAAGATCTCGCGCGCGACGAGGTGAGCGCGAGCCAGCTCGTCCGGCGGTGCACCGGTCTCGAGCGACAGCCGCGGGTAGTAGGTGATACCGGCGATGTTGACCATCTGGTTGACGACCTGCGTCGTGATGATCTCCCGACGCAGCGGATGGGTGTCCATCCCGGCGGCGAACCGCTCGCGGATCGCCGAGGGGAAGTACGCCGCGAGCGCGTCCCGGAGGTACGTGTCGTCGGGCAGCGTGGAACCCAGCAACTCGTCGGCCAGCACGATCTTGGTGTAGGCGAGCAGCACAGCCAACTCGGGCGTGGTGAGCCCGGCGGCCTGGGCCTCCCGGTCACGGAACTGCTTCGGGCTCGGCAGGAACTCCAGCTCCCGGTCGAGCACCTTCAACGCCTCCAGCCGGCGTACCCAGTCGGCGTGGACGTGCAGCAGGGCAGGTGCGCTCGCGGCGGCGTTCTGCAGGGCGACGTTCTGCTGGTAGTTGTCGTCGAGGACGAGCGCGGCCACCTCGTCGGTCATCGCCACGAGGGTCTGGTTGCGCTGCTTGCGGGTCAGGTCACCGTCGGCGACGAAACGGTCGAGCAGGATCTTGATGTTGACCTCATGGTCGGAGGTGTCGACGCCGGCGGAGTTGTCGATGAAGTCGGTGTTGATCCGCCCACCTTCGCGGCCACCGTCGGACTGGCCGCCGCGGGTGGCGTACTCGATCCGGCCCAGCTGGGTCAGGCCGAGGTTGCCGCCCTCACCGACGCAGGCGCAGCGTAGGTCGGCGCCGTCGACGCGGACGCCGTCGTTGGTCTTGTCTCCGACGCTGGCGTGGGTCTCGTCGGTGGCTTTGACGTACGTGCCGATCCCGCCGTTCCACAACAGGTCGACCGGTGCGGTGAGGATCGCGCGGATGAGCTCGTTGGGGGTCAGGGCCCTGATGCCCTCGGCGATACCGAGCGCTGTGCGCATCTGGTCGGTCAGCCGGACCGACTTCGCCGACCGGCGGAACACCCCACCGCCGGCGGAGATCAGGTCGCGGTGGTAGTCGCTCCAGCTCGACCGCGGCAGACCGAACAGCCGCTGGCGTTCGGCGTAGGACGTCGCGGGGTCCGGGTCAGGATCGACGAAGATGTGCCGGTGGTCGAACGCCGCGACCAGCTTCGTGTGCGGTGAGGCCAGCATGCCGTTGCCGAACACGTCGCCGGACATGTCGCCGATCCCGACACAGGTGAACTCCTGGGTCTGGCAGTCGCGGCCCATCTCCCGGAAGTGCCGCTTCACCGACTCCCATGCGCCCTTGGCGGTGATGCCCATCGCCTTGTGGTCGTAGCCGTCGGAGCCGCCGGAGGCGAACGCGTCCCCGAGCCAGAAACCGTAGGAGTGGGCCACCTCGTTGGCGATGTCGGAGAAGGTCGCGGTGCCCTTGTCGGCGGCGACGACGAGGTAGGCGTCGTCACCGTCGTGGCGTACGACGTCGACCGGGGGGATCACCTCGCCGCGCTGCAGGTTGTCGGTGACGTCGAGCAGCCCGCAGATGAACGTCCGGTAGCAGGCGATGCCCTCACCCAGCCACGCGTCGCGGTCGGCGGGGTCGGGCAGCTGCTTGCAGTAGAAGCCGCCCTTGGCGCCGACCGGAACGATCACGGTGTTCTTCACCATCTGGGCCTTCGCCAGGCCCAGGACCTCGGTACGGAAGTCCTCCCGGCGGTCCGACCAGCGCAACCCGCCGCGGGCGACCGGGCCGAACCGCAGGTGCACGCCCTCGACCCGCGGCGAGTAGACCCACACCTCGAACGTCGGCCGCGGCTGCGGAAGATCCGGGTTGGCCTGCGGGTCGAGCTTGAACGACAGATAGGGCTTGGGCCGCCCCTCGGCGTCGCGCTGGAAGTAGTTCGTCCGCAACGTGGAGCGGACGAGCGTGAGGAACGAACGGATGATGCGGTCCTGGTCCAGGCTCGCCACCTCGTCGAGGGCGTCCTCGATCCGGGTCACGACGTCGCGGGTACGGGACTCGCGCTGCGCCGTGTCGAGGCCTGACGCCGGGTCGAGCCGGGTCTCGAACAGCTCCACCAGCAGCCGGGCGAGGTCGTCGTTCACCGTCAGCGAGTCCTCGACGTAGTACTGGCTGAACGTCGAGCCCGCCTGCCGGAGGTACTTCACGTAGGCGCGCAGGATGCTGACCTGCCGCCAGGTGAGACCCGCGCGCAGGACGAGAGCGTTGAGCCCGTCGCTTTCGGCCCGGCCGGACCACACCGCGGCGAACGCGTCCTGGAAAAGCTCCCGCAGCTGACCCGCCGGCGCGCTGACCGCACCGGAATAGACCAGGCCGAAGTCGTAGATCCACGCTTTCGTGCCGTCGGAGTTCTCGATGGCGTACGGGCGTTCGTCCACCACCTCGACGCCCATCCACGACAACCTCGGCAGGACGTCGGACAGCGACAGCGGCAAGCCGGTGCGGTAGAGCTTGAACCGCCGCTCGTCAGGGGCCGCGTCGACGGGTTCGTAGAGCGACATCGCCAGCCCGCCTTCGGCTGGGAGCTCCTCGATCCGTCGCAGGTCGGCCACCGCCGTCCGGGCCGGGAAGTCGTCACGGTAGGCCGCGGGGAACGCGTGGGCGTACTTGCGGTAGAGCCGGGCCGCCTCCGCCTCGCCGACCCGGTCATACAGTGCCTCGGCGAACTCGTCGGTCCAGCTCCGGGTGGCGTTGGCCAGCCGCTGCTCCAACTCCCCCACATCGACGTCCGGGATGGTCTCCCCCGGCCCGACGCGTACGACGAAATGCAGCCGGGCGAGCACCGACTCCGACAACCGCAGCGCGAAGTCGATGCTCTCGCCGCGGTAGGCCTCGAGCAGGATGTCCTGGATCTTCAGCCGGATCTGGGTGGAGAACCGGTCCCGCGGGAGGTAGACGAGGCACGAGAGGTACCGGCCGTAGTCGTCGCGCCGGACGAACAGCCGCAGCTGCCGGCGTTCCTGCAGGTAGAGAACGCCCAGCAGGGTCGGCAACAGCTCGTCGACCGAGACCTGGAACAGCTCGTCCCGGGGATAGGTCTCGAAGATGTCGAGCAGCACCTTGCCCGAGTGCGCGTCCGGCGAGAACCCCGACCGCCTGACCACCTCGGCGGCCTTGCCACGGAGTACCGGGATCCGCGTCACGCTCTGGGTGTAGGCCGCCGACGTGAACAGCCCCAGGAACCTGCGCTCGCCCGTGACCTCGCCCGCCTCGTCGAAGGTCTTGACCCCGATGTAGTCGAGGTAGGCCGGTCGGTGCACAGTCGATCGGGAGTTGGCCTTGGTGAGGATGAGCAACTTCTTCTCCCGGGCCTTCGCCCGCACCTCCGGCGGCATCTGGGAGAACGCCGTCGCCGTGCGCGGATCCGACCGCAGGATGCCCAGGCCGGTCCCCGGCACCGCCCGCAGGATCGTGTCGTCATCCTCCTCGACCAGCGTGTACTCGCGGTAGCCGAGGAACGTGAAATGATCATCGGCGAGCCAGCTCAAGAGCTCCCTGGTGTCGGCGATCTCCTGCTCCGGCAGGTCCTTCGGCGGCGAGCTGGCCAGCTCGTCCACCACCTCCAGCGCCCGGGCCCGAAGCTTCGGCCAGTCCTCGACCGACTCCCGTACATCACTCAGGACCCGACGGAGGTCGGCCTCGATCTGGGCAAGATCGCCCGAGTCCGTCTCCCGGTCGATCTCGACGTGGATCCACGACTCCAGCAACCCCTCGGGGCGGGACTCCCGCCCGTCAGCCCCTGCCGTCGGCCGACCGTCGTGCGCACCGACGATCTCCAACAACCGCCCGGTCAGGTCGCGGCGGACCCTCAGCTGCGGGTGCACCACCAGGTGGATTCCGCGATCCTGGCGCGACAACTCCATCGTCACCGAGTCCACCAGGAAGGGCATGTCGTCGGTGACCACCTCGACCACCGTGTGCGTACAGGACCAGCCGTGCTCCTCGACGGTGGGCGTGAAGACGTTGACCGCCACCGAACCCTGCGGCCGGTTTCCCGCCAGCCGGTAATGGCTGCGGGCGGCACCGTAGACGTCGACCGGATCGCGGTGCACCAGATCCTCGGTCGCCACGTGCCGGTAATAGGCGGCCAGCAGCGCCTCGACCTGGGACATCGACAGCGCTCCCGCTGACCGGCTGTACTCGGCGACCTTCGCGGCGTCGGCGAGAATTGCGGCCTTCTCGTCGGTCCGGGTACTGCCGGCGACGGTGCCGTGCTGGCCTATGACCTCACTACGTTCGGTCATGGGACCTCCTTCGTCGGACCCATGACCACGGTGCTCTGCTGGCCTATGACCTCACTACGTTCGGTCATCTGCACGTCCCTGCCCAGATCTCTCGCCGCCGTCCAGGCGTCGAGGTCGTACGACGTTGTACGGACCTTTCCGACCTTAGTCCTTCACTCCGGCACTGGGATCCCCCGTTCGCCGTTCCGGTGGGAGGTGCGTCCCGGCATCCGGTGAATTGTGCGTGCCCGCACCGACGGGGTGGTGGAGTCCCCGCGTGCGGGCATCGGAGGTCGGTGGCCCAGCGGCGGGTGCGGTGCGCCCCCGGCGAGATCCGGGCAATCGCCGCGATCATCGTGTTGGATCTCCCCATGGACCTTCACCGGGAAACCAAGTACGCGGCCGACCCCACGACCGTGTACACGATGCTGACCAGCGAGAGCTTCATCCAGATGCGGGCACGGGCGGCGCATGCCGTCCGCTACGACGTGGCGATCGAATCTGCCGGTTCCGGACGGAGGACGCGGACCCATCAGACGCTGCCGGCAGACGTGCCCGACTTCGTCCGCAAGCTCGTCGGCCAGCACATCGAGCTCGACGAGACGATCACCTGGGGCGGGGCGAGCCCGGACGGTTCACGCAGCGGCACGCTGCACGTCGACATCCAGGGCGCACCGGTCACGTTGCGCGGCACCATCCAGCTGGTTCCCGAGTCCGGAGGTACGGCGACCCGTCAGGTCGTCGACGCCGAGCTGAAGGCCTCCGTACCCCTCATCGGCCGCAAGATCGGGGAGGCCGCCGCGCCCGCCGTTCTCGCCGGCCTCGACGGCATGGAGGAGCTCGGCCGCAGCTGGTTGGCCGAGAACACGTGATCCATCCTCCGCACGTCACGTGCTGGGACGTCGCGGACGGCAGGAATGTCGACCGCCAGGGTGTCGAGCGTCGGTTGGACGACTGGAGGGTCACCGAGGTCGGCCTCTACGTCGCCGTGACCGTGCCCGAGCATCCGCGGGTCCAGAGCCTGCAGTCGTGGCTGCTTCCGGACCGGGGGCTGCGCATCACGACCTTCGCGTGGCGCCCACAGCTGGAACGCGACTACGACTACTACATCGACGTCTGCGACGTGACCGTCGACGGCACACGGTGGAAGTCGGTCGACCACTACCTCGACATCATCGTGCGGACGGGGCTGGAGGCGCGGGTGGAAGACGCCGACGAGTTCGTCGCCGCCGTGCTGGCCGGCCACCTCGGCGCCGCCGACGCGCAGCGTGCCCTGGAGGTCAGCTACCGCACGCTCACCGGCCTCGCCACCCACGGGTTCCACCTCGACGCCTGGCTCGACTCGCTGGGCATCACTCTCCGCTGGTACGCCTCCGAACGCCAGTGAGGCCGGCATGTGTCGGCCGCGCGTATCTCGGCGTGTCGGACCGCGATTGTCGGCGGTTCCTGGGACGGTGATGGGTGAGGTAGTGGTGATCCGGACAAGGGGAGGTCCCGACCGTGACGGAAGCCACCTATGACTGCCCCAGTTGTCGCCGTCGCCAGGCGTTCGAGCAACCACCCTGCAATGACGGACACGGCGAGGGCTGCCCGGAGTGGACCTGCGTCGTCTGCGGAATCGCCCTGTGGGTGGACCTGTCCGCCGATGCGGTCGGAGTCCGACCTCACCTGACCCAGGTCGCCTGAACCACCCGTCGCCGCGCGTACGACGATCTTGCCCGGCTTTGTCCGCCTGAAGCTTGTCACCGACGAGGCCTACCCAAGAGGGCGGGCTTTCCTACGCCATGTGGGGGTAGCGGTAGTCGGTCGGCGGGACGAACGTCTCCTTGAGAGTCCGCGGGCTCACCCAGCGGATGAGGTTCCACACCGAACCGGCCTTGTCGTTCGTCCCGCTCGCCCGTGCACCGCCGAACGGCTGCTGCCCGACGACCGCGCCCGTCGGCTTGTCGTTGACATAGAAGTTGCCGGCGGCATAGCGCAGCTTCTCGGCAGCCGTCGTGACGGCCGCCCGGTCCTGCGCGATGACCGCGCCGGTGAGGCCGTACGCCGCGGCGGAGTCGATCTGGCGCAGGACCTCCGCATAGGCGTTGTCGTCGTACACGTAGATCCCGAGAATCGGGCCGAAGTACTCGGTCGTGAAGATCTCGTCGGTCGGGTCGTCGCTTCTCAGGATGGTCGGCCGGACGAAGTAGCCGGTGCTGTCGTCGCAGGTGCCGCCCGCCACGACGGTGACCGACGAACTCGCCCTGGCGCGTTCGAGGGCCGCGGCGTGCTTGGCGTAGGCACGGGCGTCGATGACACCGCCCATGAAGTTGGACAGGTCGGCGACGTCACCGACCTCGAGCTCTTCGGTCTCGGCGATGATCTCGTCGCCGTGGCGGTCCCAGATCGAGCGCGGAATGTACGCCCGGGACGCCGCCGAGCACTTCTGCCCCTGGTACTCGAACGCACCTCTCACAAGTGCCGTCCTCAGCACCGCCGGGTCGGCCGACGCATGGGCGACGATGAAGTCCTTGCCACCGGTCTCCCCCACGATCCGCGGGTAGTTGTGGAACCCGTCCAGGCCCTCGGCGACCCCGCGCCACAACCGCCGGAACGTCGTCGTGGACCCGGTGAAGTGGATGCCGGCGAGTTCCGGGTGGCGCAGGGCGACGCGGGAGACGGCGAGGCCGTCACCGGTGAGCAGGTTGATGACACCTGGCGGGAGTCCGGCCGCCTCCAGCATCCGCATCGTGTGGTGCGCCGCGAGGGTCTGCGTGGGAGACGGCTTCCACAACACGACGTTGCCCATCAGCGCCGGCGCGGTCGGCAGGTTGGTCGCGATGGCGGTGAAGTTGAACGGGGTGACCGCGTAGACGAAACCCTCCAGCGGCCGGTACTCCACCCGGTTCCACACGCCGGGTGAGGAGATCGGCTGTTCTGCGTAGATCTGCCGGGCGTAGGCGACGTTGAACCGCAGGAAGTCGATCAACTCGCAGGCGGCGTCGATCTCGGCCTGCTGGATCGTCTTGCTCTGGCCGAGCATCGTGGTGGCGTTGAGGGTGTCGCGCCACGGACCGGCCGCGAGGTCGGCGGCCTTGCAGAAGATCGCCGCCCGGTCGTCGAGGGACATCTCGCGCCAGTCGGCGGCCGCGTCGTGCGCCGCCTTGATCGCGTCCTCGGCGTCCTGCTCGGTCGCGTTGTGCATGACCCCCAGGACGTGCCGGTGGTCGTGCGGCATGACGACCGGTATGGCGTCGCCGCCGCCTGGTCGCTGGACACCGCCGATCGTGAGCGTGAGGTCGGCATGCTCGGCCGCGAGGTCCGCCAGCCTGCGCTCGAGGCTCGCCCGTTCAGGGTTGCCTGGTGCGTACGTCTTCACCGGTTCGTTCCGCGGTGGGGGTACCTGGGTGACGGCATCCATGAGGTCGCTCCCGCATTGGTGGTGGCTGCGGACCGTTGTGCAGGACGCATCCCGGTCGGGGAACGCCCCTACCGCCATCGTGCCACCGCGCCGGCCGCCGGTGAAACAGCTTCCGCGATCTCCGTCCCGGTGTGTCGAGAGGGCGCCCGGGCGGCCGGCCACCCGAGGGCGCAGCCGGTCAGGCCGACTTGCGGGCGGGGGCCTTCGCGGCCTTCTTCGTCGTACGCGAGGACGCCTTCTTGGCGGTCTTCTTCGCGGCCTGCTTGCCGGTCTTCGCCGGTTGCTTGCTCGCCGCCTGCTTGCCGCTGGCCCGCTTGTCGGCCGGCCGCCCCGCTGCCGCTCGCGTGCCGGCCGGCTTCTCAGCCGACTCGCCGCGCTGCTTGCGGGCCTCGTCGACGCTGGCCTGGAGTGCGGCCATCAGGTCCACGACATCGCCCGCGGCGGGTGCGGCCTCGGCCGGTGCCTCGACCTCGAGCCCGGCCGTCTTCGCCTCGATCAGCTGCTCGAGCGCCTCGCGGTAGTCGTCGTGGTAGCGCGCGGGATCGAAGCTGGTCTCCAAGGTCTGGATGTAGGACTCGGCCATGGCGATCTCCTGGGACCGCACCTCGACGTCCTCGTCCGGTGCGGCGAAGGAGGCATCACGCACCTCGTCGGGCCACAGCATCGTCTGCAGGATCAGGATGTCGTCCTTGGGCCGGAGCAGCGCCAGAGCCTCCCGGTTGCGCAAGGCGACCTTGACAACCGCCGTCTGGCCGGTGCGCCGGAGCGCGTCACGCAGCAGGACGTAAGGCTTGGCCGCCGGGCCCTCCGCCTGGAGGTAGTAGCTGCGGGAGACATAGATCGGGTCGATGTCCTCCGCAGGCACGAACTCCAGCACTTCGACGACCTTGCGGGTCGGCAGCGGAAGGTCGCTCAGCTCGTCGGCGTCGAGAACGACCATGTTGCCGTCGGGAAGTTCGTACCCCTTGGCGATGTCGGCGTACGGCACCTCCTGCCCGTCGACCTCACAGACCCGCCGGTAACGGATCCGCCCGCCGTCGGCGGCATGGACCTGCCGGAACGCGATGTCCTTCTCCTGGGTGGCGGCATAGACCTTCACCGGGATCGTCACCAACCCGAAGGAGACTGAGCCCTTCCAGATTGCCTGCGGCATGCGGACCTCCGCCACGGTTCGTGGGCGCGCCGACTCCGGAGAGGCGCACCTCGCACCTCCACCCTGAGCCGTTCCTACCCTGCGTGCAAGCCCACAACCGGTCATGCGTTCGAGGGAGTGCCCCCCATCAGCGCCCTAGCCTCGGTGGGATGGGGTGAGAGTACCCGTCGCACGAACCTTGGGGCTGATGAGGACGGGCGGCCTCCAGCCTCTCCCCAAACACGGCCGATCCGGGGCAATCTCGTCGATCGTCCGATCAGAGGTGCAAACGGCCTTTCCCTGCGGCCGGGCCGCGAAGTCCCCGACGGCTTCTACGGTCTCCCGAGTTGGGCGAGCGCGGCGTGGACGTGCCCACCGGAGTCGGCGAGCGCGGCCCGTGCGCGTCCGGGTTCCACGTCGCCGAGGACGGCCACCAGCGCGGTCTTGAGTTCGCCGCCGGCCTCGGTCAGCGCCGCGGCGCAGGTCGGTTCGTCCAGACCGGTCGCTTCGCCGAGGATGTCGAGCATCCGCCCGCGCAGCTTCGCGTTGGTGGCCACCAGGTCGACCATGAGATTGGAGTACGTACGACCGAGGCGGATCATCACCGCGGTCGAGAAGGCGTTGAGGACCAGCTTCTGCCCCGTACCTGCCTTCATCCGAGTCGACCCCGCCACCACCTCGGGCCCGGTGTCGACGGCGACGAACACGTCCACCTCCGCCGAGAGCGGAGCGTCGGGGTTGGCGGTGACGAGGACCGTCGCGGCGCCGCGTTCGCGCGCCGAGCGCAGGGCACCGGCGACATAGGGCGTACGACCACTCGCGGCGAGGCCGACGACGACGTCGCCGGCGGTCACGGAGTCGGCGATCTCCTGGTGGCCGGCTTCCTCGTCGTCCTCGGCACCCTCGATCGCACGTAACAACGCCGCCGGGCCGCCGGCGGCGTGGGTGACGAACCACTCGGGAGGTACGGCGAACGTCGGCGGCAGCTCGGCCGCGTCTAGCACCCCGAGCCGTCCGGACGTGCCGGCGCCTACGTAGTGGACCCGCCGGCCGCGCCGGAGGGCCTCGACTGCCAGGTCGACGGCGCTCGCCACCTGGGGAAGCGCGGCGCGGACCGCCTCCGCCACCTGCCGGTCCTCGTCGTTGATGAGGCGGAGTACGTCGAGTGTCGACACCCGGTCGATGTCGGTGGTGCGGGGGTTGCGGGCCTCTGTCGGCGAGGTGACGTGAACGACCGGCTTGAGGGCCGGCTGGCCGGACTCCGCGCCTGCCGCGTCGGGGCCTGGGCCGGTCTTCACCGGCGCCCCCGCGACGGTGGCACCCGTCGGCTGCTGATCGCGTCGAAGGTGGCCTCGAGCGCGCCCAGGGTCTCCCGGTAGTGCCGTCGGGCGATGCCCACGAACAGGCAGTCGACAACCGTGAGCTGGGCGATCCGGCTCGCGGTCGCACCCGATCTGAACGTCGTCTCGCGGGCGGCAGTGGTGAGCACATGGTCGGCGACGGCGGCGATGGGCGAGCGCGGGAAGTTGGTGAGCGCGACGGTGGTGGCGCCGTGGTCGCGGGCCTGGGTGAGGACTTCGATGGTGTCGCCCGTGGCGCCGGTGTGGGAGATGCCGACGGCGACGTCGCCCTTGCCGAGCAGGGCGGCGCTGGCGAGGGCGGCGTGGGTGTCCATCCACGCGAACGCCAGCCGCCCGATCCGGTGCAGCTTGGCTTGGAAGTCCTGGGCGACGAACGCGCTGGCGCCGACGCCGAAGATCTCCACCCGGCCCGCCTTCGCCAGCGCCTCGCTCACGGTGTCGAGGACGCCGACGTCGAGTTGGCTCGCGGTCTCCTCGACCGCTCTCGCGTCGGCGAACGCGACCTTCTCCACGATCTGCGCCATGGTGTCGTCGGGGCCTATGTCGCTGCCGACCGCACGGCCGCGATCGCCTTCGCGCGCGGACTCGCGGGCCGACTCCGCCGCGAGCCGCAGGCGCAGCTCCGGATAGCCGGGGAGCCCGAGGACCTTGCAGAAGCGGATGACGGTCGTCTCGGAGGTTCCGGCAGCCCGCGCGAGCTCCGTGATCGTGCGCGACGACGCTCGCGAGGGATCCTCGAGGACCAGGCCGGCGACCCGTTGCTCGGCTGGGGACAGGGAGGGCGCCAGCGCGCGGATCCGGATCACCACACCCTCGGCGACCGGATCGGCTTCAGGAACCTTCGAACTCTTGGCCATAGTGGAAAGTAACTTACCCTCGCCTGCGCATCATGTACCCCTCGCCGATGCCCGAATTCGGTGAGAACGTACGGTTTCGCCTCGTATCTGCCCACTCAGCGACGCGTTATACATCGTTGACCAGGGAGATCAGCGCGAAGCTTCGGACCAGCCGTCGGTGACGAACCTCTCAGGAGAACGCTCGCCGTCCAGCAGCAGGCCGTCGGCATCGCCCAGCCTGATCCCGTCGACGTAGACGCCACGGCCCTGGTGGAGCGCGTCGGTGACGTATCGCCAGCGGATCTGGACCTCCCCTGCCGGTCCCTCGATCTCGGCCGCGGCCTGTTGCCAGTGCCGTCCGGTGAACCCCGAGATCGTGCCGTCGTGCGGGCTGATCCGTCCCCGGCTCGAGACGACGAACGGCTGCGGCTCCCAACTCGCTCCACCGTCCCGCGACACCTCGAGCGTCAGCAGGTCGGTCTCCTCGGAGTCGACGAAGAGGTGGAACCCGAGCCGGGTCGAGTCCGCCCGCAGGGTCACGGGCAGGGTGAGCGTCGCCGTGGTGCCGTCCTGGCGGCCGGCGAACCACGCCGTGGCACCCTGACGCGGCGTCACCGCGAGCGCGTGCGCGACCCGACCGGTCACCGCCCGCCGGGCGGCGTTGACGTTGCTCCACTCCCGCCGCGGATGCACGCGGTTGCTCAGCAGGATCACGAACGACCGGGACAGCGGGTCGATCACCAGCGACGTGCCGGTGAACCCGGTGTGCCCGGCGGTCGACGGCGATGCCAGGGCGCCCATGTAGAAGCGCTGGTTCAGCTCGAATCCCAACCCGTGCGCGTGCCCGGGGAAGCCGGCGTTGTAGTCGGTGAGCATCTGTTCGGTCGTATGCCTGGACAGGATGGTGCGTCCGTCGTACGTCCCGCCGTTCAGCATCGCCTGCGCGAGCACCGACATGTCGTGCGCGGTGGAGAAGATGCCGGCGTGGCCCGCGACGCCGCCGAGCGACCAGGCGTTCTCGTCGTGGACACTCCCCCGCACCATGCCCCGCGCCGGGTCGGTCTGGAACTCCGTCGCGGCGATCCGGTCCAGCTTCGACGCCGGCGGGTTGTAGCCGGTGTCGACCATCCGCAACGGCTCGGTGATGCCCTCACGGACCAGGACGTCGAGCGGCTCGCCGCCGACCCGTTCGACGAGGACGCCGAGGGTGATGAGGTTGAGGTCGGAGTATTCGTACAGCGTCTCCGGCGGCGCCTTGGGGGCGACGGAGAGCACCGCCTGGATCCGCGACTCCCTGTCCGGATAGGGGCGCCAGAGCCGCATCCACGACGGCAGGCCCGAGGTGTGAGTGAGCAGCTGCCGGACGGTGACGGCCTCCTTGCCGTTCGCCGCGAACGCCGGGAGGTACGACGCCACCGTGGCGTCCAGGTCGATCCGGCCTCGTTCCACCTGCTGCATCACCACGATCGAGGTGAACAGCTTGGAGATGCTCGCGATGTCGAAGATCGTGTCGGGGGCCATCGTCACCTGCTGGTGCGGCGGAAGCTCGGAGCCTTCGGCGTCGGCGTACTTCACCGCATGGCCCATCGCCTCGTGCACGGCAACCTTCCCGTCGTGGGAGGCGAGCACGACCGCGCCCGGAAACAGCGGTCGGCCCGACGGCTGCGGCAACAGGTAACCCGCCAGCTCGGCGAGCATCGCGTCGATCTCGGCGGTGTTCAGGCCAGCCTCCTTCGGTGTGGTGGTCCGCAGCCGGGTCGACGGGGGCGCGAACCCGGAGTACGGCTCGTCGAAGCCTCGACCCGCCTGGTGTCCGTGCGCCAGAGCCGGCTGCGCCGACGACGCGAGGAACGCCGTCGCGAGAACGACGGGCACCATACGCGCCACGAGCCAGCCTCGACCCGCCCGACGCGCCCGACGCGCCCGCATGTCAGCCTCGCCGCCCGGGATAGAGCAGATAGGGCTCGCGCTGTGCCTCGAACGCGGCCACCTCGTCCGCCCAGGCGCCCACCACCTCGTCGGCGTCTGCTCCGGCGTCGATCATCGTCCGCAGCCGGGGTGAGCCGGACAGCTTGTCGATCCAGAACGGTCGCTCTGGATCCCACGAGTCCTGCCGCCAGGCGAACTCGTCGTACCGCGTCGCCTCGACCAGCATCGCGGCCGCGGTGCGGATCGGGTGGAACGCCCGCTGGTCGGTGACGTGGACCTGCACGCCCGCACATGTCTCGTCGACGTACTTCGAGAACGTCGGGACGAAGTACGCCTCGCGGAACTCCACGCCCGGCAGGTTCCGCGCGTTGAGCCGGTCGCCCCACTGGTAGTCGAGGTACGGAGCGCCGATCAGCTCGAACGGCCGGGTGGTCCCGCGGCCCTCGGAGATGTTGGTGCCCTCGAAGAAGCAGGTGCCGACGTAGGCGAGCGCCGTGTCGGCCGTCGGCATGTTCGGCGAGGGCGGCGGCCAGGGCAGGCCGTGCTCCTGGGCGCGGGAGTCGGGCTGCCAACCCTGGACCTTCACGACCTCGAGGTCGAGCTGGCTGCCCGCCGCCTCGGGCAGGAACTCGCCGTTGTAGAACCGCGCCAGCTCGCCGACCGTCATGCCGTGCTGCTGCACGATCTCCTTCAGCCCGACGCCGGACGTGTAGCCGGCGGTCATCAGCGCACCGTCGGCCCGTCCCCCGATCGGGTTGGGGCGGTCGAGGACGACGTAGGAAAGACCCAGCCGAGCGGCCACGACCATCGAGTTGTAGAGGGTCCAGATGTAGGTGTAGAACCGCGCACCCACGTCCTGGATGTCGAAGACCATCGTCTCGACGCCGGCCTTGGTGAACAGCTGGGCGAGCTTGTCCTGGTTGGCGCCGTACGCGTCGTAGACCGGTAGGCCGGTCCGCGGATCCATCGTGTCGCCTTCGGACCCGCCGGCCTGGGCACTGCCGCGGAAACCGTGTTCGGGCCCGAACACCCCCACGATGTCGAGGTCCTCGTACGTCGCGAGGTCGTCGACGATGTGGCGGGTGTCGGGAAGGACCCCGGTGGGGTTGCTGAAGATGCCGAGCTTGGTGCCGCGCAGCATGGACCAGTCGTCCGCGGCGGCGACCTCGGCACCGGTACGCAGGCGCTTGCCGCCGTTGGCGGGCCCTGACCCGGACGCCGCAGTCGCCGCCCAGGCAGGTGCGGCGTCACCGCTGAGAGTCAGGCCGGCGGCCGCCGCCGCCCCTGACGCGGCGACGCCACCGAGCAGGGTCCGGCGGGTGGGATGGGGGTGCGAGCTGGACGCCATGGGGCCGTCCCTCCTTCTCGTCTCTGTCTCGTCTGCGTCTCGGGGTCACCACGTCAGGCCGTGGCCGTACGGATAGAGCGGGGTCGCGGGATCGGCAACGCTGGGGATGGACACGGGCAGTTTCCCTCGCGGGCTGACCTCGCCGAACAGCACCCGGGCGCAGGCGCGCATGGCCACGGCGTTGCCGGCGTAGGTCACCAGGTAGGTCTGCGCCTCGGTGAAGTGGGCGATGTCGTACGGATCGTTGACGGCCACCACGACAACGGCCCGTCCGGTCGCGACGAGGGCGTGCACGAGCCGCTGCTGCCGGGCCTGCGGGTCGGTCTCCTTGGTGTCCCACGCCTTCTGGGTCAACACGATCGTGAGGTCGCACGCGGCCGCCCGCTCCACCGCGGTCGCGATCGCGGTGTCGGTCGGCCGGGTGCCGGTGGCGTAGGACTCCGCCGTCGCACCGCGGTCGGTCATCGCCTCGGCCAGGGTGGCGGTCGCCGCGACGCCGCTACCCGTGACGAGGACGGTACGCGCGCCGGGTGCCAGCGGAAGCAGGTCGGCGCCGTTCTTGACGAGCGTCGTCGTCCTCTCGGTGATCCGGTCGGCGCGCGCGAGGTGGTCGGGCGTACCGACGATCTCGTCCACCTCGTCGACGTCGACGTATGGCTCGTGCACGATGCCCTCGGCAAGCTTCAGCCGGAGGATGCGGGTCACGGCCTCGTCAAGGCGGCGCCGGCTGATCTCCTGCGCGCGGACCGCCTCGAGCAGCGCCTGGTGCGCGAGGTCGAACGCTGGCGGGCGCAGGAGCATGTCGACGCCGGCGTTGACGGCGAGGACGACCACCCGGTCGTCGCCGTACTTGTCGCGGACGCCCTGCATACCGAGCGAGTCCGTGCAGACCACTCCGTCGTAGCCGAGCTGCTCGCGCAGGATGCCGGTCATGATCGGGTACGACAGCGTGGCCGGGTCCTCGCTCGGGTCCAGCTCGGGAAAGACCAGGTGGCCCGTCATGATCGACCCGATGCCGGCCTCGATCGCCGCCTCGAACGGGGGCGCGTCGATCTGCTCCCACTGCTCCTTCGTGTGCCTGATCACCGGGATCTCGGTGTGACTGTCCAGCTCGGTGTCGCCGTGGCCGGGAAAGTGCTTGGCGGTGGCGATGATGCCGGCGTCGCGTTCGTACCCCTTCACCTGGGCGGCGGTGAGGGTGCGGGCGAGCGTGGGGTCGGCGCCGAACGACCGTACGCCGATCACCGGGTTGGCGGGGTCGACGTTGACGTCGGCGACGGGCGCGTAGTCCTGGTTGATGCCGAGCGCGGCGAGCTCCTTGCCGGTGATGGCGGCCGCTTCGCGTGCGGCGGCGGCATCCCTGCTCGCGCCCAGAGCCATGTTGCCGGGGAACTGCGTCGCCGGCGGGCCGACCCGCACGATCGTGCCCTGCTCCTGATCGGTGGAGATGAGCAACGGTACGCCCGCACCGCTCTCGACGGCGGCCCGCTGGAGGCCGTTGGAAAGTCCGGCGACCTGGCGCGGCTCGCTGATGTTGCCCGACCAGGTGAAGTAACAGATGCCCCCGAGGTGGTACTTCGCCACGATTTCGGCCGGTGTGGCGACGCCGTAGGTGCTCGTGTTGCGCGCGTCGGGTGTATCGGCCGTGGCGCCGTAGACGTGCGTCACGAGGAGCTGGCCGACCTTCTCCTCCAGCGACATCCGGCGAACCACCTGGGCGATCCACGCCTCCGCGGCCGGTCCCAATCGGCGTGGCGGGCCGACGCTCGTCGTCCCGGCGGCCGCGGCCGCCGGGCCCGTGACCCCGAAGCCGGCGACCGCTCCTGCAGCCGCGGCGGCGACGACGGTACGACGCCGCGGGGCACGCGACGGCGGCGTAGGGATGGTCACCATCTGGGGTCCTCCCACTCGGAGCGGAGTCGGTCGACGGCCGAGCGGCGCGATCGACCGTAAACTTCCTACACGTTCTACCCCCGTGCCCGGAACCTACCTACGGCGACGGGGTCGGTCAACGCCTCCCGCCGGAACCGGTGACATCCGGGCCACCGTGCCCTGTGCCCGCCGGGTCGAGCGCACGAACCACGACTCAGCCGATTGGCCGTCATCCAATTGCACTACATCGGCCTGACGCAGTTGACATAGCGAAATTTCAGCCGCTCGTACGGCGAACTCACCCTCCTCGGATCACTAGGTTGTTCGGAATCCAGATCGCTAGTACCTGGAGGAGCTATTCGAAAGAGTCGCGTTGTCGTCGTTGGCGACCATCCACAACTAGTCGACGCACTTGTGGATCTGATTTCTGAAGAAGCCGACATCGAACTGGTCGGGGTCGCCCGCAATGGCGCGGAGGCAATTGCGTTAGCTCGCACCGCCGAGCTGGATGTCGTTCTTTTCGACCTGGAAGCAACCACGGCGGGCGCCGAATTGGCGTCGGTCATCTATCACCTTAGCCATCACGAGCCCCGGATACGCCTCATCGCGTTGTCAAGCTACGACGACGACGCTGCCGTACGCCGGATTCTCGGTGCCGGTTTCCATCGCCACGTCAGCAAGATCTCTGGCGATGAGGATCTGGCAAAGATTGTGCTGGAGGAGCATGTTTAACTGGCTTAGTTCTCGATACCGAAACTCCACGAAGTCCGTTCGCGCCGCTGTCATCATGGCGCCTGTCGCCATCACCATCATCGCTTTGCTGGCCACCGGTGTCTTCGGCCCGAACTCGCAGAGCCAACCGGATGCCGCGGCCGCGGTCACGCCGACCGTTCCGTTGAAGGCTGACGGCGGGAAGATCGTTGACGCCAACGGCAACACCGTCGCCCTGACCGGCGTGAACTGGTTCGGTTTCGAAACCGAGACCTTCTCTCCCCACGGCCTGTGGTCACGCAACTATGAGGACATGCTCGACCAGATGAGGGACAGCGGATTCAACACGCTGCGCCTTCCGTACACCAACGAGATGTTCCTCGCGGACAGCAAGGCGACCGAGATCAACTACCGCAAGAACCCCGACCTCAAGGGGCTCCACGGCCTGGAGTTGATGGACCGCATCGTCGACGCCGCGACCGACCGTGGCCTGATGGTTCTGCTCGACCGGCACCGTCCGACGGCGCAGGCGCAGAGCGACCTGTGGTACACCGAGCAGGTCAGCGAGCAGAAGTGGATCGAGGACTGGACCATGCTGGCCCGCCACTTCGCCGACAACCCACTGGTCATCGGTGCCGACCTGCACAACGAGCCGAAGATCACCGCGACCTGGGGAAGCGGCGACGCCAAGACCGACTGGCAGCAGGCCGCCGAGCGGGCCGGAAACGCCGTGCTGGACGCCAACCCCAACTGGCTGATCGTGGTCGAGGGCATCGAGTCCTACAACAAGGACTACTACTGGTGGGGCGGCAACCTGCAGGGCGCCAAGGACCACCCGGTACGCCTGAAGGACCAGAGCAAGCTCGTCTACTCCGCGCATGACTACGGTCCGGGCGTGTGGAAGCAGAAGTGGTTCGACGCGCCGAACTTCCCCGACAACCTGCCGGCGATCTGGAAGAAGCAGTGGGCATACCTCCCGATGGAGGGCAAGGCGCCGGTTCTGGTCGGTGAGTTCGGTGGCCGGTCCGTGAGCCCGAAGACGACAGAAGGTGTCTGGCAGCGCAACCTGGTCGCCTTCATGAAGGAGAACGGGATCAGCTACACCTACTGGACCTGGAACCCGAACTCCGGTGACACAGGTGGTGTTCTGAAGGACAACTGGAAGTCCGTCCACAAGGACAAGCTGGACCTGTTGAAGACCTACCAGGCGCCGCAGGTCCAGGCGCCGGAAGATCCGGAGGACCTGGCCGACAAGAGCTAGGACCGCCGCAGCTCGGCGACGGAGCGGCTGTTCCGTTGCGAGAGGGGACCCCTCATCCAAAGGCCTGTTGGATGAGGGGTCCCCTCATGCGTGCGACGTCAGCGCCAGATGCCCGTGGGCGCGCGCGCCCGGACCTGAGTCCCCTGCCCAGGGGAACTCGTGAGATCGAGGACGCCACCGATCTCCGTGATCCGTTCCCGCATCGATCGCAGGCCCAGGTGCCCGGGGAACGACGCGTTCGGGTCGAAGCCGATCCCGTCGTCACCGATCTCCAGGGCCAGCGCCGCCGGCGTCTCGGTCAGCCGGATGGTGACCCGGTTGGCCTGCGCATGGCGGGCGATGTTCTGCATGGCTTCCTGGGCGATGCGGTACAAGGTCTGCTTGACCTTCAGGGCACCTGACGGTTCTGCGCCGAGCTCGGCGTGTGTCGCGACGCCGTGCCGCGCCTGGAGGGCGGCGAGCTGCTTGCGGAGGGCGGCTACCAGTCCCTCCTCGGCCAGCGCCTGCGGCCGGAGCTCGAAGATCAGTGCCCGCATGTCAGCCAGCCCGGCCTCGGCCAGCGCCAGGATGTAGCCGATCGGCGCCTCGACCTGGCGAGGGTCGCCGTCGAGCGTCCGCAAAGCTGTGCGCGCGCCAAGGGCGATGCCGTACAACGCCTGCGACACCGAGTCGTGCAGCTCCCTCGCGAGGCGCTGCCGCTCCTCGAGCGCGGCCTTCTCCTGCGCCGCCGCCACCAGCTGGGAACTGTCGACCGCCGTTGCCGCCTTGCCCGCCACCACCGTGAGGTAGGCGAGCTCGAGCTTGCTCGGAGGCGAACCCGCCGGACAGTGGCAGCACAGGACGCCGAGCACCAGCCCCCGGGACAACAGCGGTACGCAGACCAGCGCGGTCGCACGTGGCGGGTCGCCGGCGGCTGGGCCATTCCGCTGGCGCGGCCCACCAGGTTCGTCCGCCAGCACGCGTTCGTGCACGATCGCGGTACGCGCCGCGATCGCGGCCTGCGCCACACTCGGGCCCGCGGCACACATGCCGGCGTCCACGACGTGATCGGGGTCGAAGGAGGATGCCCGCCGCAGCGACAAGTCGTCGTCGATGACGTGCACAGCACACGCGAGCGCACCGGTCGCCGCGACGACACCGCTGGTCAAGGTGTCAAGTGTCTGTTGCAGCGACATCGTGCCCGGGGTGGTCGTGATCGCCAACCGTTCGAGGTCGGTGCGGGCACGGTCATGCTCGATCTCCATGCCGACACTCGCCGCGAACAGACCGACCGTCCGCGCGTCCTCCGGGGTGAACCGGCGGCCTGCACCGTCGGCGACCTCGATGAGACCACCCGGCCGCTCGTATCCAGGTACGGGGACGGCGAGTACGGCGGGCAATCCGACCTTGCCGTGCGTGCTGTCCGTCGCGTCCGGGACGATCACCGACTGCTGCCGTCGGACGACCTCACCTTCCACCGTGTCTGCGGTCCGGACCCACGTGCCGGCCAGGTCCCGTACCGCCTCACCATCGGTCGAGCGGATCAGCAGGACATCGCCGTCCTCCAGCGTCATGATGGTGCAGGCCGCGGCACCGAGAAGGCTGCGGACCTTACGGGCCACCAGACCCAGCACGGCGTCGCGGTCGAGGCCGCCGCGTACGGCATCGTTGACGTCGGCGACCGCGCGCAGCGGATCCCCCGGCAGGCGGGCGTCGCCACCACGCTGGGTGGGGACGCGCCGCGCCGACACGTGTCGACTGGTATCGGTCATGGCTGTGCGAGCTCGTACGTCGAGACCAGGCCACTCTGCACGGCATACAACGCCGCCTGAGTCCGGCTGGACACGTTGAGCTTCTTGAGAATGCTGCTGACGTAGGTCTTGACGGTCTGCTGGCCGATCGACAGCTCGCGGGCGACCTCCTTGTTCGAACGCCCACGGGCCAGCAGGATCAGCACCTCCACCTCCCGCCGGGTCAGCGGATCGGGTGTGCTCGGCACCCGCATCTCCCTGACCAGTCGGGCCGCGGCAGCCGGCGACAGGTGCACCTGACCGGCAGCGGCAGACCGGATGGCACGACGCAGGCCTTCGGCGTCGGTGTCCTTGAGCAGATAGCCGATCGCGCCGGCCCGCAGCGCGTCGGTCACCAGGTGGTCCTCGAGGAAGCTGGTGAGCGCCACGACCTCCACATCCGGAAGTTCCCGGCGAATCGCCGCGGTGGCACTGATGCCGTCCATGACGGGCATCAACAGATCCATCAGGATGACCGCGGGCCGTAGCTCATGTGCGAGCTCGACAGCCTCGCGGCCGTTGCGGGCCTCGCCGACGACCTCGACATCGTTGTCGAGCTTGAGAAACATCATCAAACCCTGCCGAACCACCGCGTGATCTTCGGCAATCAACAGGCGGACAGTCATGTCGGACCCCTCCCCCCGCGCTGCCGTCTCGACAAATCCCCAGCCACGGCCCAATTCGGATACAACTTCCCGTGGGGTGGTCCACTCGCTCGACAGCCTACTTCGCAGTGTCCGACACATTCGGCGAGTTCGGCAGCAGAACCAGAAACCGCAGCGGCCGCGGCACTCCGCGGGTCCGAATCGTCATATCCGCAGAGCCTCGGCCCGGACAAGTACGGCTTGTCCGCCACCGCCTGGGTGTGGAGCGGCTCCCCCGCCGGTAGGGGGGCCCGGCCCCCCCGAACGCACGCATTCATCCGTGATGAGTGAGGGAGTCTGCGCTACCCCGCCGGAACAGAGGATGGGGAGTGCAGGGAGGGAAATCGAACCGGTCCGGTCCGCCGACATCGTGGAGCTAGTCGACACGACCGCGCGGGGTGGGTCATTGGGGGGCGGCGCCTCATGTGCGCCCAGATACACAAGGTAACTCGGTTGTATCCGCACTGGTACAGCCGTCCGCTCGGACTGCTGCGGGACGGGCGCGTGTGGCGTTTCTCCGTTGTGGGGGTCACCGGCGTCGCGATCAACAGCCTGGCGCTGTACGTCCTGCACGGCCGCTTCGGGGTGCCGCTGGTGCTCGCCTCGGCGTTGGCGGTCGAGTTCGCCATCGTCAACAACTACATGCTCAACGAGATATGGACATTCAGTTCTCGACGCCCGTCACTCGGCCGCTTCGCGAAGTTCAATCTCACCGCATTGGTCGCGCTCCTGGTCAACGTCGCGGTCGTGTGGGTGATGGCGAGCATGGGAGTGCTCTACCTGGTGGGGAATCTGTTCGGCATCGGTGCGGCGATGGCCATCAATCTCACCGTCAGTACGACATGGATATGGGGGCGCAAGTCCGATGGAATCGCTGGTGTTCGCCGGCCTGGTAGTGGTCTCGATCCTTCTTTCCCTCCAGGCAGGGCACATTCTCTACATGATGATCTACACCTGGGATCAGCCGGAGGCCGAGCGGCTGGCGAAGGGACCAGAAGAGCTGGTCGAACCGCACCTTTCGTTCACAGCGATCCTGCCGGCCCGCCACGAGGAGGCGGTCATCGCCCGGACGATCGATCGCGTCGTCCACTGCAACTACCCCGCAACCCTGCTGCAGGTTCTGGTCGTCTGTTCCGCCGACGACACAGGGACCATCGAGCAGGCGAGTCAGAAAATCGATGAGCTGCGGTACGACGGCATCGTGAACGCGGCCATGGTCGTCTTCGAGGACGAGCCCATCAACAAACCGCACGGGCTGAATTGCGCGCTGCGCGAGGCGACCGGCGACGTCATCACGATCTTCGACGCCGAGGACGAGATGCACCCCGACATCTTCGCCGTCGTCAACACCCTGATGGTGACCGAAGAGGTGAACGTCGTGCAGTCCGGCGTTCAGCTGATGAACTACGAGTCCAACTGGTACTCGACGTTCAACGTCCTCGAGTACTTCTTCTGGTTCAAGTCCAGGCTGCACTACCACGCGCGGCATGGATCGATACCCCTCGGCGGCAACACCGTCTTCTTCAAGCGCGCACTCCTCGAAAGCATCGGCGGCTGGGACGAGTCGAACCTCACCGAGGACGCCGAGATCGGGTTGCGGATGAGCAGCCTCGGTGAGCGGATCCGGGTGATCTACGACGACGAGTACGTCACCAAGGAGGAAACGCCGCCGACGCTGCAACAGTTCATCAAGCAACGGACCCGGTGGAACCAGGGCTTCATGCAGACGTTGAGCCAGGGCGCCTGGCGGGAGATGCCGACCTTCCACCAGCGGGCACTCGCGTTCTACACACTGTCCTTTCCGTACGTGCAGGCCTTTCTCGGCCTCTACATGCCGCTGGCGTTCCTGACGATCTTCATCGTGAACACACCGGTTCCGGTGGCGTTGCTGACCTTCGTCCCGGTTCTCCTGCTCACGGCACACTTCATCACCGCCGTGGTGGGTCTCTATGAGTTCACCGAGGCGCACGGCCTGAAGGCGACGCCGTGGACGGTCGTGAAGATGGCTTTCACCTGGCTTCCCTACCAGCTGGTACTCGCCTACGCCTCCATCCGTGCACTTCGCCGACACCTCGCCGGACGTCGCGACTGGGAGAAGACCCAGCACATCGGCGCGCACCGCACGCCCATCGACGACGTGGTCGAGAAGGAGGTGAGCAGTGGCGCCTAAGCGGGCCTTCGACCTGCGGCGGCCGAGCACGCTCCTGCTCGTCCTGTCGCTGGTCATGGGGGCAATCTCGCACGGATACCACCTCTTCGAGTATCCGTTGCACATCACCGACGAAGGCATCTATGTCCAACAGGCCTGGTCGGTGCTGCGCCAGGGCGCGCTCTCGCCGTACACCTACTTCTACGACCACGCGCCCGCGGGTTGGTTGACGATGGCGGCGTGGGCGAACGTCCTGCCCGGACAGTTCCAGGCGTTCGGAAACGAGATCGACACGATCCGGGTCCTCATGCTCGTCGCGCACGTCGCCAGCGTGGGTTTCCTGTTCGAGATCGTCCGGCGATTCTCCGGCAGTGCTTCGGGCGCCTTCATGGCGTGCTTCCTGTTCAACGTCTCTCCGCTCGCGGTCTACTACCAGCGGCAGGTGCTGCTGGACAACCTGATGGTCTTCTGGCTGCTGCTGGCGACGTTCCTCCTGGTTCGCGCGAGCGACCGGCTGGTGCCGGCCATGGCGGCGGGTCTGGCGTTCGGGATCGCGATGATCACCAAGGAGAACGCGATCTTCTTCGCACCCGCGATCGGTTATCTCGTCTACCGGCGCGCCAGCGGGCGGCGAAACCGGCGCTTCCTCATGTCGTTCTGGTGGTTCGCCTCGGTTATTCCGGTGACGTGGTACTTCCTGTTCGCCCAACTCAAGAACGAGCTGCTGCCGACCGGTTTCAACTTCGATCTCGAAAGCCAGCCGACCGACCACGTCTCGCTCCTCTACACGATGTGGTGGCAGGTCAACCGGGTGGGCCCGAGCGGCCGGAGCCTGTTCTACGAACTGCTCGAGAACACCTGGCTCCCCCGCGATCCGGTCCTCCCCCTCGTCGGGCTGATCTCGACGTTCATCGTGCTGTGGCTGTGGTCGCGCGACCGCGATCGCCGTCCCGGATATCTGGTCAGCGCCCTGATGACGCTGGGCTACGGCTTCTACATGGCGCGCGGCAGCGTCATCCTGGACTTCTACGTGGTGCCGCTGGTCATGGCCTTCGCCATGAATGCGGGGGTGCTGTACGGCACGTTCATGCGCTCCGTACCACGTGGTTTCCGGATCGGCCTGACGAGCATCATCATCGCGTTCGCACTGGTTGTGCCAGGTGGGTACTTCGTCGTCCGGAACACCGAGGGCAACCTGAAACCACACGACCTCTACGAGCTCTCGGTGACGCCTCTCCAGCAGGCGCAGTACGAATGGGTGCGGGCGAACATCCCACCGAACTCCCGCATCATCATCGACGACGAGATGTGGACGGCGCTGCACGACCGCAAGCCCTACTACAAGTACGCACACTCGCACTTCAAGGCGGCGACCGACCCTGATGTGCGGGGCAAGGTGTTCGGCGGCAAGTGGCAGAACATCGACTACGTGGTGATGTCCAACAAGATGCGCGCGGCGATGGAACGTAACAACGCCGGCGGAGTCGAAGAATACATGCTCGACGCGATCGACAACCACGGCCGGGTGGTTTGGGAGTTGCATCGCGGCGACATCCACCTAGAGGTTTACGAGATTCAGTAGGAAACAACCGGGTGCGTCTTCACGGGCGACCAAACCTGGCAGGGAGTAAACGACATGAAAACGACGACATCGAAGAGGCCGCAGAAATCCAAAGGCCCGCAACGGTCCTGGAAGCGCGCCTTGATCGTGGTAGTCGCAGCGCTGGTCGTCATCTCTCTCGGGCGATCGCTGATCCCGCTCGGCGGTTCTGGTCCCAGCCCGCTGAACATCACTGGGGGTGGCCGCGAGGGGACGACCACGAAGGAGCCTCCGGCCCAACAGCCGACCAAGATCGTCCAGTTCAACGGCAAGAAGGTCCCGATCGGGGAAGGGCCGGTCGCGGTCCTCAATCCCGGACTTGCACGGCCCGGCGGAAAGGTCGGGGTGAACGGCTCCGGGTTCGACCCGGGTGCCCGCGTCAACGTGATGCTGTCCAGCGGTAAGGGCCGGGCGACCATCATGGCCACCAAGAAGGCGAACAAGTACGGCGTCATCGACGCCGAGTTCACCTACCCCGTCGGAGCCGGCAACTCCGGCAAGAAGCAGTCGGTCACGTTGGCCCAGGTCGGCAGCACCAAGAAGGTCGCCAAGGCCGAACTGGTGGCACAGGCCGGCGTCGGCCTGGTGGAGCTCAGCGACCAGGTGGGCAAGCCCGGCACACCGCTCACGGTCGACGCGGACGGTTTCCTGCCCAACGAGAAGATCAACGTCTTCTGGGGACGCCTCACCGGCACGCCGTCGCAGGTTCTGCGCGCCGACCCGGACGGCAAGCTGCAACACGAGTCGCTCCGCGTCGGCGTCGGTGCCGTCGGCGACAACACCGTCATCCTGATGGGTGCGAAGAGCAAGACCACGGCGATGGCGCCGTTCCAACTGCTCAGGCAGTACCCCATGGTGCTGACCAAGCCGTTCAGCGCCCGCGCGACGGAGACGATCCACGTGACCGGCAAGGGCTTCGCCCCGAATGAGCGGGTCCTCGGCTACCTCGGTCAAGCCGGTGGCATGCCGGTCATGACGGTCCGGGCCGACGAGGACGGGTCGATCGGCAACATCGCCTTCAAGGTGCCGTTCGACCTGAAGGGCCGGCAGACGCTGATCTTCACCGGTGAACAGAGCCGGGCCTCGGCGAAGGCGGGCTTCCTGGCCCAGCAGTACATGCCGGTCGTCCGGGGCAGCACGTGGGGTGGCCTGCCTGGCACCGTCATGAACTTCTACGCCAAGGGGTTCGCGCCCAACGAGGCGGTCCACGTCTACGTCGGTGACGAGCTGGTCTCCGCGTTCCGCGTGGACTCGAAGGGCAAGGCGGTCGCCGCCGGCAAGTACATGATCCCGTCCGACGTCGAGAAGTCGGTCGAGTTCCAGATGATCGGCGCCCGCAGCGGCGGCGTCGGGAAGCTTTCGGTCAAGGTCGACAAGTCCGAAGGCATGGTGCAGATCCCGAAGCAGCCGAAGTACAAGCTGCCGAAGGACCTCCGGCGGTGACCTCGCCGCACCTGCGTACGCAAGCTGACTGGCACGGCCGGAGGGAGCGCGGCGATGACCGATGTCTTCGGACCCAACACGCGGGGGGTGATCCACCTGATCTCCCACCTGGGCGAGCTCGGCAGTCGGGAGATCGACAGCGTGGTCGAGCTGTGGAAGCGGCGGCCGCGTGAGGATCGGGCCGCGGCCTGGGCGGCGATCGGTGCCGCGACGACGCTCACGGAACGGCGGGCGATCCTCGACGCGGCCGGGCTCGCCCGGAGGGAGGCGATGGCCGTGGCCCGCCGGCACGGCTCGACCGACTGGGCGTTCTGGGCGGCTGTCTGGGACGCCGCGGCCGGTGTGGCCGCCAGCGACCGGGTAGACGAGCACCACTACCAGACCCTGATCGGCCCCGTCGCGAGCGGCCTGCCGTGGCTTGCGTCACGGCAACCGGACCGCATGGAGGTCTCCGGACTGCAGGCAGCCATCACGCGGTACGGCGTTCCCCAGGGCTGGGGCGGATCCGGTGAGGTCGGCGGATCGGCCGAGGTCGGCCGAGCCGAAGACAGCGGAGGGGCCCGATGACCGAACCTTCGACGCGGGTCCTGATCGCCGACGACGACCGCGCCGTCCGCGACGCCCTCGCCGACCTGATCACCGGGCAGCCCGGCCTCGAGCTTGTCGGGGAGGCGGTGAGCCATCCGGATGTCGTCCGGCTGTCGGCGAGGGACCATCCGCGGGTCGTGGTCCTCGACGCGCGGATGCCAGGGGGCGATGCGCCCGCGACGATCCGTTCCATCCAGGACCGTACGCCGACCACGTCGGTTCTCGTGCTTTCCGCGTACGAAGATCCGAGTGCTGCGGTCGAGGTACTGGCGGCCGGAGCGACCGGCTACCTGGTCAAGGGCATCGCAGACGAGGAGATCATCGAGGGGATCGCCCGCGCCGCCCGCGGCCAGGTCAGCATCTCCCTGCCGCTCGCGAAGGAGTGTCTGAACCTGCTCCGCCGCGACCTGGAGACCGAGCGCCGGGCGAGCGCTGCGACCCTGCAGAGCGCGAACGTCCTACGCCAGCTCCTCGACCGGATCCGCGCCGCGTCCGTCCTGGTCGGCGCCAACGGCGCGATCGAGATGATCAACGCGCCGGTCCAGCAGCTGTTCGGTTACCGCCGGGCGGAGCTGATCGGTGAACCGATCACCAACCTGGTGCCGCTGTCCCGGGGCGGCGAGCCCGTCGACGAGCTGATCTACCGGCTGCTGAGCCGTGAACCTCCAGGGGAGTACGGACCGGAGGCGCATTTCACCGCCACCGGGCGTCGCAAGGACGGCGGGACGTTCCCCGTCGAGGTCTCGGCGAGCCTGATGCCCCACGGACAGCGCGGCGTCGCCGTCATCCTCCGCGACCTGAGCGAGCTGAGCCTGGCGGAGGCGAGGTACCAGCAGCTGTTCGAGGCCTCGCCGGATGCCACGGTGATCGTCGACGACTCCGGCACCATCAAGCTGGTCAGCGCAGCCGCGGAACGGCTGTTCGGCTATCCACGCGAGGACCTGCTCGAACGCACCGTCGACACGTTGCTCCCCGATCATCCGGTCACGATCTACCGGAAGGAGAGCGACGAGGTGCCGGCCGAGGACGGTGGCGTGGCGGCCCCGCTGGGATTCGAGCTGGTCGGCCGGCGGCGCGACGGCACCGAGGTCCCGGTCGACGTCAGCATCGGCCGGATCCGTACCGAGGAAGGCGTCCAGGTCGTCCTGTCGATCCGCGACATGACCGAGACCGCGGGGTCGCGAGCCGTCCTCGAACACAGCGTGGAGGTGTTGCGAGCGGCCGGGCAGGACCACCGCAACGTTCTCGTCGACCTGGTGGGCGCGCAGGAACGCGAGCGGCTCCGGATCGCCGCCGGCATCCACGACGACAGCCTGCAGGTCATCACCGCGGCGGCCCTTCGGCTGCAGCAGTTGCGCCGCCGGCTCAGTGACCCGGACGACCTGCGGGTGCTCACGAAGCTGGAGGAGACGATTCGGCTCGCGGCCGACCGTCTCCGCCGGATGATCTTCGACTTCCGCCCTCCAGCGCTGGAGCACGAGGGGCTGGTCGCGGCCCTCCGCGCCTATCTCGAGCAGCTCCGCGCCGAGACCGGGGTGGCGTACGAACTGGACAACCGACTCGAGGAGGAGCCGCCGACCCAGACCCGGGTGCTGATCTACCGGATCGCCCAGGACGCCCTGATGAACGTCCGCCTGCACGCCCAGGCGTCCCATGTGCTGGCGCGGCTGAGCGGCGTGGACGACGGTTGCCTGGTCGAGATCATCGACGACGGCGTCGGCTACGACCCGTTGGAGGCCGAGACCGAGCCCGGTCATCTCGGCCTCACCCTGATGCGCGACCGGGCCGAGATCGTGGGTGGCTGGTGCCGGATCGAGAGCGCACCCGGAGCCGGTACTACGGTGGAGTTCTGGGTCCCACGCGAGTCGGGGCTCGCCGGAGGCGCCACGTGAGCACATCGCCCGAACCTGGGCCGCCACCTGCACCTGGGCCGCCACCTGCACCTGGGCCGCCGCCTGACGCCGGGCCGCCCGACGCCATCATCTCGGTCCTCATCGTCGAGGACCACGCAGTGGTGGCCGAGGGCCTGGTGGCGCTCTTGGCCGAGCATCCCGACCTGCGGGTCCTCGGCTGGGCACCTACTGTCGCCGAGGCCACCCGGCTCGCCGCCGAGTCTCCTGTCGACGTCGCGGTCGTCGACTTCTGGCTTCCGGACGGCACCGGGGTCGACGCGGCGGCAGGCATTCGTACGTCCCGCCCGGATGCGGTCGTGATCTTCGTCAGCGCAGACGACAGCGACCAGGCCATGATGGCGGCGGTCGAGGCCGGCGCGTCCGGCTACCTCATCAAGACCGCCACCGGGCAGGAGATCGTCCAGGCGGTACGCCGGGCCGCCGACGGCGAGATGCTCATCCCCGCGCCCCGGCTCGCCGAACTCCTGGCGCGCAGCCGGGAGTCGGTACGACGGGAAGCCGACCGGGCGCAGCAGCTGGGAAGTCTCACCGCCCGCGAACGCGAGATCCTCGACCTGATGTCGAAGGGCCTGACCAACCGCGAGATCGCGGCCCAGCTGAGCATCGCCTATCCGACGGTACGCAGCCACGTCCGCAGGGTGCTGGAAAAGCTCCACGCCCGGTCCAAACTGGAAGCCGTCGTCAAGGCCGCATCGGCACAGGGCAGCGACCACTCGACCGACCCCGGTGATGACGCCGGACCGGGCCAGGCAGTGCCGCCGCCGGGCCCCTCCGGCACATCTGGACCATCTGGCCCATCTGGCCCATGATCTCAGTGCAGCTGAATCGCTGGACCCTCTGGTTCGGCGGTCTCGCATTCTTCAGCTGCTACCTCGGGCAGACGGTGCTCGGCGTCGTTCAGCCGACGATCGCGGCGGAACTACGCCTGTCGTCGGCCGAAGCCCAGTGGGTCGTCAACTCCTTCTTCTTGACCCTGGCGCTGTTCGCGCCCGCTGGGGGGCGGCTCAGTGACTACTACGGGCACCGGAACGTGCTGCTGGTCGCCCTGTCGGTGTTCGCCCTGGGCTCGTTCTCCGCCGCGGTCTCCCAGGGCTTCTTCTGGCTGGTATCCAGCATTGCCGTCGCCGGCATCGGCGCCTCGACGCTCTACCCGGCGAGTGCGGCGATGATCGCCAACCGGGTCCCCCTCCGGAGCCGCGGCGACGCTCTCGGGAAGTACTCGGCGATCGGCGTGTCGGTCTTCGTGGTCGGGCCGCTGCTGGCCGGCGCATTGACCGAGGTGGTCAGCTGGCGGGCCCTGTTCGGCGTCCAGGCCGCGGTCGGCATCGGTCTGGTGCTGATGGGTTGGCAGAAGGTCGAGGACCGACCGGTCGGGGAGCCGGAGCGCTTCGACGTCCGGGGGCTCGTCGTCGTGATGTCAGGGCTCACCGCCCTGCTGGTCGCTCTGATGCAGGCACTCACCTGGGGCTGGGACTCGGCGGCGACGCTCGCCCTCGCCGGGTGCGGCGTCGTGGTGCTCGGCGCGTTCTGCCTTCTCGAGTTGCGTACGCCGCATCCGCTGCTCGACGTCGGTCTGCTGCGGCGCCGCGTGCTGTGCGGGATCGTGCTCACGATGTTCACCGCCCAGTTCGTCATCACCGGCTACATCATCTACGCCGCCACCTACTTCCAGCACGTCCTGGGATACGGGCCGCTGCTTGCTGCCCTCGCGATCGTTCCCTCGATGCTCGCTGCCCCGGCGTTCAACGTCATCGCCGGCCGGGCGACGGACCGAATAGGGGCCCGCCTGCCGGCGATCCTCGGGTACTTCGCGACCGCGGTCGCGTTCGGATGGCTGGCGGCCTTCCTTGACGAGAGGCGCTACATCCTGTTGCTGCCAGGGCTCCTGCTCCTCAGCACGTCGTTCTCCCCGATGTTCACGTCCCTGCTCACCGGGCTCAGCAACGCGGTCGCGGCGCAGGAGCGCGGCGACGCCAACGCGCTCGTCCTCACCGTGCGGTGGATCGGGGCGGCCGCCGGGACGATGGTGCTCGGGGTCATCATCCATGCGGGCAGCGAGTCCGCGAGGGTCCCGACGGCTCCGCCGTACCAGACGGCCTTCGTCGTCCTCAGCGCAGCCGCCCTGGTCGGCGGCCTCATCTGCATCCTGCTGCTCCGTGATCCGGCACCGGAGCAGCGGCCGATACACCACCACTTCAGGCCGCACTTCTGAGCCGTTCGCCTCGAGTGCTGCACCACTGACACCCGCAGCCACGCGGTCCGAGCTGGCGTGGGCGGGCGCACTCACCCGTCACCGCGGGTGCGACCACCTGGCAGGCTGACCCGCATGCCTCCGACCGCCCTCCTGCGAACCGTCGTTCTCGTCCTCGTCGGTGTCTCGGGGGCGAGCTTCGGCGCACTCGCCCTGATTCCACCGACACCACCTCACGACCTGGCATTCGGCCTCGTGCTGTGCGCGGGCGGCGTCCTGTTGACCTGGGTGGGTCTCACGTCTCGCCGGGTGGGCCGGATCGCGTGGCTGGCAACGGTTGTGGTCGCTTTAGCTGGCTTGTTCCTGAGCCTGTTGGTTGTCCGCGAGGACGTCTGTTGCATGTACGCCTACCATCGCGGGCTGGGCTTTCCGTGGGGCTGGTTGGACAGCGGCGCCACCGTCGCGACCCGGGCCGCGGTCGAGGAGTTACAGGCGAATCCGGGACAGTTGGCCACGCAGATCGACGTCGCCAAGATGGGGCTGGACACCGCGTTCTGGTGGTACGCCGGGGTGCTCCTCTGCATTCCCGCCAGCAGGATGCTCCAACGCCGACGGCCCAGTCCGAGGCGTCGTGGCGGCGCCCACGCACGGGTTGGCGGGCGTGGACGACGAGGACTGTGACGACCCGAGCACCCGTCGGCGTCGGCAGAAGTTCAGCGGCGAACAGCCGCGCGGCAGGCGATCACGAACCGCACCGTCGGCGCGTACTGGCAGCGGCCGAACCACATCACCTTCGCCATCGCCCACGCATGACCCGGCTCTGCGTCAGGGGGTACGACGACCGGGAAGTCGACGATCGTCCGCGCCCGCGCCGGCAGGCTGAAACCCGTCAGGGACTGGGGAATCGCGTGCCAGGTGCCCCACGGCGAGACGAGCTGGACCTCACCGCGGATCTCGTCGCGCGTCTGGTTGGTGAGCGTCACGGCGATCGTTGCGCGGGCGCCGGGACTGACCACGACCTCACGGTCCACGACATCGACGACCAGTCCGGTCCCACGGCCGGCCGTGGGATGGGAAGCCGCTCCACTCCCGTCCATCGGCGCCGCAACCCGGTCTGTCAGAACAGCGGTCTCGTCGGTCGGCATGGCGTCCACCGCCTCACCGGTTGAGGACCCGGACGCGGCTACGGACGTCCCTGCCGACGCCGGCACGCGGGAAGCGGGTGCGGACTCCGACCTCGGTTCGGGGATGGGTACGACGGAGTCGCGCCGGCGTCCCCGCTCGGCCGCGACAACGACAGTGGCGATGTCCTCGACAGGCGTACCGGCGTAGGAGATCTGGGCGGCAACGAAGTACGTCCCCTCCTCCGCATCCTCAGCCGGCGTCACCGTCGCCGCGAATCGCAGGTGCCCACCGGCGGGGAGCTCGTACGCCTGTTCCGCCGGATCGACCGTCCATCCCGCGGGCACTCGCATCCGTACGGCACTCTCATGGGCCGCGTCGCGCAGCTGGCTCGCGAGCACGACCTCGATCTCCAGCGGACCACCGTCGGTCCAGGGCAGTGAGCGCGGCGACACGGCAACGGTCACCGGTAGGTATCCCATCGGCGCCGGACCACGGTTGTGCAGCCAGTAACGGGCGTACTCGGCATGTGGCCGTTCGGCCGACGGCCCCAGCATCTCTGCGTCGGGTGTGCCAGGTGTGTCAGGTGTGGCGGCGTCCACCGGCATGGCCACGATGGTCGCCACCTCGAAGCCGGCGAGGTCGAGGCTGAGATCGGTCGGCTCGAGTGGGCGTTCGAGCAGGTTGGCCCGCCGCGCGTCGGTGAGCCCGAGGGCACCGCCGATCGTGGCGCGGCGCCCGAGCCCGGTGCTCTCGGCCAGCCGCAGGGTGATCCCACGCACGGGATCCGAACCGCCGGCGCTCCCGGTCGCGATCGGGTTGCCGGTCGGCTTGACCGCGCTCAACAGGACCTCCCGCGCCGGTTCGATACGGACGAGCGAATGCCGCCCCGGCAGCCGCTCAGCACGAGGAACCGAGTGGGGAACCGTACGCGGCGCCCCTCGGGGCAGGGCGCGGGCGTGCAGTGGTGTGCAGTACTCCTGGCCGCGCGACGGCAGCGCCAACGCGCGCCAGTCGCCGTCACCCGCCACGAGGGCGTAGCAGAACTCGTGCGTCCACCGCTGCAGCTGGAACGCCGACCCGTCCGGTGCCGCCCGGCGCGGCGGATCGACCCAGACGCCGGACGGCCAACCGGTGCAGGACCGGAGCAGCGACAGGTGCAGCGCCCCCGTCGGGTCGACGGCGAACCCGGGCAGCCCGTAGGTCATCAGGGCGACGGTGGCATCGGTGAGCGGTTCAAGGGGGACGTCGAGCCCGACCGCCTCGATCGCCGCGTCGTCGAGGTCGGCGACGAGGCAGTCGACCGGGCCGACGGCGAGCAGTGCGGGCAGGGCCCGGACGTCGCGCAGGTCGGCGTTCGGCCGCCACACCGCCCGCAGCGGCTGCTCGGGCGGTACCCACAACAGCACCCGTCCGGTCGCCTCGAGCTGCCGGTCGAACTCGGCGGAGTACTTCGCGTCGCACCGGGCCAGCAGCTCCCGCGCGATGGCGTTCTCGTCCGGGCCGCCGAGGACGATCCGGAAGTCAGGCAGGTTGGAGTCGACCGACAGCCATCCGTACCTCGCCCACTGCGCACCGGATGTCGTCGCGGTGACGCCGACGCGGGCGAGAGCGACGACCAGGTCGCGGGCGCTGGCGGCGGCACCGACCTGACCGACGACCACCTCGGCGACGCCGAGCGCCCGGTCGCCGAGCCGGTTGCCGTCGGGGTCGACCAGCGAGACCCGTGCGGTCGAACCCAGTCCGAACCACGTGTGGGCGGGATTGTCGAGCGTCCACGGCGCTTCGGCCGCGTCGACGTCGGGCATGCCGAAACCGCGTCCCACGACCGCCGCCGCGACCCCCGACATCGGCAACGCCCCCGGCAGGTCGACCGGGAACCTCACCCGCAGCAGCTTGTCCGCGCCGCGATGGTCGAGCACCCTTGTCCGGAAGTCGACGCGATCCACCCCGTGCCACAGGGTCACGGTCTGCTCGAAGGACAGCACGTCCAGCGTTCCGGTCGTCACGAGGCGCTCACCCAACGGCCCGATCTCCCGGCGGACCGTGGCGGGCGTGGTCGCCGACCCGACCACCGGACCGCGCGGAATGAGGTGGCGCGGTCCTTCGCCGAAGTCGGGATGGGTGGCGTACTCGTCGTAGAGCAGCAACTCGTTGCCGACCCCGCGCAGCAGCTCCCGACCGCTGTCGAGGTCGACGAGCGAGGTCAGTCCGCCGCCGCGGTCCGGGTCGGCGCGGAGTCGGTAGCGGTGGTCGTCGACGAGGCCCGCGACG